>NZ_RXRN01000002.1:0-313621 GCF_003986875.1 Enterobacter sp. WCHEn090032 | reverse complement strand
TATTTTTACTGCTCTGGCCTTTCTCTTAATCCCTTATCCTGCTAATGGAATGTGTGATCTTTGTCTCAATGTTATTTATAACAAAATTATAACATTTCATTTACGAGGTAATTGAGTTTCAGGACTCAATACGCCGTAGTCTATGGCAGGAGCATAATCACAATGACAGAAAGCATTACATCAAACGGGACGCTGGCTAACAGTGATACCCGAAGAAGGGTATGGGCCATCGTCAGCGCCTCTTCAGGGAACCTGGTTGAATGGTTCGACTTTTACGTCTACTCATTCTGTTCACTCTATTTCGCTCATATTTTCTTCCCATCCGGCAACACCACTACGCAACTCCTACAAACGGCGGGTGTATTTGCTGCAGGATTCTTAATGCGGCCCATTGGTGGCTGGTTGTTCGGCCGTATTGCGGATCGTCGGGGGCGTAAGGCCTCTATGCTGATTTCGGTCTGTATGATGTGTTTTGGCTCTCTGGTGATCGCCTGCTTACCGGGTTATGAATCGATTGGTACCTGGGCACCGGCGCTACTTTTACTGGCCCGCTTATTCCAGGGGTTATCAGTGGGGGGCGAATACGGTACCAGTGCGACCTACATGAGTGAGATTGCGCTGGAAGGCCGGAAAGGCTTTTACGCCTCATTCCAGTATGTCACGCTGATTGGCGGTCAACTGCTGGCCATTCTTGTGGTGGTGATCCTGCAGCAGATCCTGACGGATGAACAGCTTCACACCTGGGGCTGGCGGATCCCGTTCGCAATGGGAGCCGCGCTGGCGATCGTTGCACTTTGGCTACGCCGTCAGTTAGATGAAACTTCTCAGAAAGAGGTCAGAACGCTGAAGGAAGCGGGAACGTTTAAAGGATTATGGCGTAACCGAAAAGCTTTTCTTATGGTGCTGGGCTTTACTGCAGGGGGCTCTCTCAGTTTTTACACGTTTACCACCTATATGCAAAAGTACCTGGTGAACACCACCGGGATGCACGCCAACGTTGCCAGCGTTGTCATGACTGTAGCGCTGTTTGTCTTTATGCTCATACAACCAATCATCGGGGCGCTCTCGGACAAAATTGGCCGACGAACGTCAATGCTTGTTTTTGGCGGATTATCAGCGCTCTGTACCGTTCCTGTTTTGACTGCCCTTCAGCATGTCTCCTCGCCGTATGCCGCATTTGCGCTGGTTATGCTGGCGCTGGTGATTGTCAGTTTCTACACCTCGATCAGCGGGATACTGAAAGCCGAAATGTTCCCGGCGCAGGTACGTGCTTTAGGGGTAGGGCTCTCTTATGCGGTCGCCAACGCGTTGTTTGGCGGATCGGCGGAGTATGTTGCGTTGTCTTTTAAATCATGGGGAAGCGAAACGACATTCTTCTGGTACGTAACGGGAATGGGGGCGCTGGCCTTTATTGTCTCTCTGATGTTGCATCGTAAAGGGAAAGGCATTCGACTTTAATAGTGCGCCATCTGCCACACGGCATAGCCGGTCGTTGCGCCAGCGACGTCCCAGGCGAAATCTTTCCAGCTCCAGCCGCTCCCTGCGGGGCGGCTATCCCACAGCTCTTTTGACGCCCCAAGACCGATGGAGAACATCAGCCCAATCGTCGCGCTCCGATCCCGGCTGTATCCCTGATGTTGCGCATACTCATTACCGGCGGCGGACAGCATAGCGGAAGCGAGAAAATGTTGTGCTTTATCCTGACCGGACCAGTTATCGTTGGCCATATGGCTACAGCCACTCAGTAAGATCACGCTCAGCAACAGAGGAATACGCATCAACGGGCTCCATAAAAAAGCCCTGCGATGGCAGGGCCTGGATATTACAGAATACGGCTGATAAGTCGGTCGATACGGATTCGACGTAAGCGGCGAATAAGCTTGCGAACCTTCACCGGATAATCGGCAATACTCTGCAGTTCGCGGTAGTGATTCACCACGGTTGTATGCGTGCGAATCAGTTCCAGCTCACGTTCACGCTTTGCGGCTAACTCATGCTGAGGGTCATGGATCAGGATAGCGTTTTCCAGATCCAGTCGCCACGCGCGTGGGTTCAGGTTGTTACCTGTCAGCAGCATCCACTCATCGTCGACCCACATGCCTTTCAGATGGTAACTGTTGTCTTCATCTTTCCAGAGACGCACAACCAGTTGGTCGGTGTTAACGTAGTATTGTAAACGGCTCAGGAAACGGCGCAGGTTAATCTCATAGAGATAAGGTAGCGCACCGATAATTTTGAACGGTTGATCTTCAGGAATGAAGAAGTCGTTTGCGGTTTTATCACCGACGATGATTTCCACTTTTTTGCCGTCGCGCAGTAGCTGAATGATATTGCGCACCAGCACGGCAGGAAGGTTGAAGTACGGGGTACAGATGGTGAGTTTCTGCTCCGCGCATGGCATCAGATGGAAGATCGTTTTGTTCAGCTGGCTGGATTTACCGAGCCCGACCAGCGGGGTAACGGATAACTCTTCGTTGTTTGCATCACCCTGGAAATGATAGACCGCATCACGCAGCTCCTGACGGAAGGCGCGAACATCATTTTTGATCTCCGGGCTTTTAGGACGCTCAGGATCGTCAAGCCGATTAACGCCACGGCCATGGACCAGATTTTTATCAACCCAGTTAAACATGATATCGGCCATCTGCGGATTGCGAATCAGATGGTAACGGTCGTAGCGATACTTATCGAGCTGATGCAGGTAAACATCATTCAGACTGGCGCCGCTGTAAAGCACGCTGTCATCGATGATAAAGCCCTTGAAATGAAGGACGCCGAGCGCCTCACGGGTATTAACTGGCACGCCATAAACAGGCACATCAACGCCAGGATTTTCCTGCGCCGTGCGGCAATACCAGTCAGCATTGGTGTTTGAAGCGGCAGCGCCGATACGGCCTCGCTGAGCGCGATGCCAGTCCACCAGCACGCGAACATCCAGCTCTGGACGCTGACGTTTGGCTTCATAAAGTGCGTTCAGGATCGCACGCCCGCCTTCATCTTGTTCAAGATACAGCGCCACAATGCAAATGCGTCGCGTGGCACTGGCAATCTTTTCCAGAAGCGTCTCCCGAAAATGCGCAGGAGCGTAAAAGAACTCTACATCATCAACTGACTGAGAAATCTTCGGTAGTTGAGCAAGGTGTTGTTGATGTTTATTACGCTTAAATTTTGACAACATCACAGTGCGTTTCTTCTCTGTTCATTGAAGGGTTGTTTGTACCATGCAAACAACATAAGCGGACAATGATACCACCAGTCCCGTCCAAAGTGGGTAACATTTCCAGTAGCTTACTCGTGTTTGTCTGCTGATGTCAGGCTCAGGGACAGGGCAACAATACCTTCGTCCAGCTGAATATCAACATCAAATCCAAGTTTTCGCGCCAGGGTCACCATACCGCGATTGTTAGGCATAGTAATGCCATTGAGACGTAACAATCCGTGATCTCGCGTATAACTGATGAGTTTTTCCAGCAGCCGTCTTCCCAGCCCCAGACCTTTGAGGTCGGAGCGTACCAGTACAGCAAACTCTGCATCCACGTTATCCGGGTCAGAAATAGCACGCGTAACGCCGAGGATCTCATCCCCCTTATCGGAGCGACGAACGGCCACAAACGCCATTTCTCGATCGTAGTCGATCTGGGTCATATTGGCTAAATCATCGTGGGTAAATTCGTTGATTTCGCTAAAATAGCGATAATAAAGATCCTCTTTCGTGACCTGAGAGATAAAGGCCCGCAGCTGGGGTTCATCTTCCGGAAGAATAGGGCGGAACAGCGAACGTTCTCCATTTTTCATCTCTACCCACTCCTCCAGTTGCAGAGGATACGGACGGATTGCCAGGCGGCTCTCGCTGTCTCCTTCAAATGGCGCGATATCCAGCGTCACGTCCAGCGCCGTAAACTCATTGCCGGAGGCAAGGAGCGGGTGGATATCCAGCCGCTGGATCTCGGCGCAATCTACAATCAGGTTAGACACCTGGACCAGGAACTGACTTAACCCGGCAATATCGAGCGGACGCAGCGCACTCCGGCCACGGATCTTTTTGCTTTTAATCGCCTGAATGATCAAATAGCGCGCCAGATTCATGTTCAGCGGCGGTAACGCCACCACGGCTTGCTCTTCCGGACGCCACTCAACGCCGCCTTCTCCCAACATGATCAGCGGGCCAAACACGGGGTCGTGTTCAACCACGACCCGCAATTCCTGAGCCCCTGCACGGTTAGCCATGCTTTGCACCAGCAGTCCGTGGATCCTGGCCTGCGGCCAGGCCATTTTGACACGGTCGAAAATGGCATCTGCAGCCTGTTGTACCTCTGTCGCCGTGCGCAGGTATAACATAACCCCCTGAACATCGGACTTATGCGGAATATCCGGGGAGCGCAGCTTCAGGGCCACCGGATAGCCAATCTGCTCGGCTATGTGTACTGCCTCCGCGCTGTCGCTGGCGATCCAGGTCGGCAGGGTTTGCATGCCGTAACTGCCCAGAATGGGCTGAACTTCATGCGTATCAAGCGACGTCGCTCCCTCTTCGATAGCCTGCTGCAAAAGCCGGTGAACGTCGACGGTATTCGCCGTCAGATTACCCGGCAGCGCCGGCGTTTCACGCAGCTGTTTCTGGTTGCGGCGATATTCCACCATGTGCATAAACGCGGTGATGGTGCCTTCCGGTGTACGGTAGGTTGGCAGCCCGGCTTCGCTGAACAAGCGTCGCGCCTCCTGAGAGGAAAACTCGCCGCACCAGTTGGTGAGCAGAGTGACATATTTGCCTCGCGGATGAGTACGCACGGCATCAATAAGCGCCCGCGCGCTTTCACTGCCCGGTGCGACCGCGCTGGGGGAGTGGATAATCATCAGCGCATCGAAATCCTGGCTGTCCAGCAAAATGGAGATAGCGCTAATATAGCGCTCGCTGCTGGCGTCATCGCGTAAATCAAGCGGGTTGCCGGGCGTCACGCTGGTCGGAAGCGTCTCTCTCAGGCGCTGCAGCGTCTCTTCACTCAGGGTTGCCAGCTTGCCGAAGCGGCGCCACAGTTCATCCAGCGCAAGCGCGGCAGGCGCGGCGCCGTTACTGACAATCATTAACTTCTCGCCGCGCAGCGGGCGCATATGGCTTAACGTTTCAACGGCGGAAAACAGCTCGTGCGTATCCTGTACCCGCAGCAAACCCGCGCGTTGAATGGCTGCATCCCAGGCGGGATCCATCCCGGAATGGGAATGCAGCAGGCGTTGGGCCGCAGGGCTGCGACCGCTTTTGATCACCAGGATCGGCTTATTGCGCGACGCACTTCGCGAAGCCGATACAAAGCGACGGGCGTCGCTAAGATGCTCAAGATAAAGCAGGATCGCACTGGTTTTGCTGTCTCGTGCGAGAAAATCCAGCAGTTCATCAACGTCGATATCCAGGCTATCGCCGAGGGCAATGAAGTAGGAAAATCCCATTTCACGTTGCTGCGCCCAGTCGAGGATGGTGTTTGATACCGCAGCCGACTGCGAAATAAACGCGAGCTTGCCTTTGCGGATCGGTACCGGAGAGAAGCTGGCATTCAGCCCCTGCCAGGGGGCGAGCAGGCCCAGACTGTTTGGCCCAAGAATGCGCATCTGATAGCGGCTGGCGCAGGCCAGAAGTTCGCTTTTTTGCTCAGGGGGAGACGAGAGAATAATGCAGGTTTTACATCCCTTCTTGCCGAGTGATTCCAGCAGTTCCGGATTTCGCTTCGCATTGGTACAGAGTACGGCAAGATCGGGGACGAAAGGCAGGCTTTGCACATCGGGCCAGGCCAGTACGCCCTGAACCGCTTTATAAGCCGGCGTGACGGGCATGACGGGGCCATTAAATCCACCGGCCAGCAGGTTACGCATCATCAGATAGCCTGCACGATCCGGTTTCATTGATGCGCCGATGACGGCAATGGATTTAGGACGAAGTAGCGCTTCTAACCCTCGCTGGCTCATGCAGGCCTCCTGTGAATGCAAGCGACCTGATGATTTTAAACGCTTTCTGGCTCTGTTGCTGTGACACTGCCCTTATGAACGGTTTTTCCCGCCAGATAGCGCTCCCGGAAACGTGAGAAATGGTTGCCCAGGGCGCCTGCCGCCGCGGTATCTCCCGCTAAATCCAGAAGCGCAATGGCAACTTCGGCGGTGCAGTATTGCCCGTCAGCATGCGCTTCACGCAGCCGGTAGGCGGAGACGCGGGAAAGATCGACAGAAATCACCGGCAGGGCGTCGAGGTAAGGGCTCTTGCGAAACATTTTTCGCGCTTCGGTCCAGGTGCCGTCGAGCATAATAAACAGCGGCGGCTTCCCGGATGGCGGTACCGAAAGCACCTGGCGATCTGCCCCTGCATAAGAGGCGGGGAAAACGACCATCGGCTGATAGTCCGGGCTTGCCACCAGGTCGAGCAGGGCCTGAGGGGGTTCTGTACGGGACCACTGAAACGCGGCGGTATTAGGCAGAATATCGGCGATAAGGCGTCCCGTATTGCTGGGTTTCATCGGCTCGGTATCGAACATGACCAGACAAAAACGACTCTCTGCCGTACCCGGGACCAGCGTCTCACACAGACAAACCTTCAGCGGTAACAGGCAGCGCTGACAGCGACGAATACGATTGCCGCGGGCAAGAAAGGGGCGAGTCGCGCGGGCAAGGCGTTCGGCGCGTAATTGAAGAACAGCGTTATTTGTCATGGGCGAAATGGAGGAAAAACCCTATTTTCGCAGAGGCGGGAACGGGGCACAAGATGTGCCCCGTGAATGTTACAGTGATTCGTTAAGCCAGCTATCAAACGGAGCTTTTGGTACCGCACCGTTAAGCATGTCGACCACTTCACCCTTTTTGAAGATCATAATGGTCGGAATGCTGCGGATCTGAAAACGCTCGCTAAGCTCACGCTCCGCCTCAGTATTGACCTTAACAAAGCGCATTTTACCGCTGCGCTCTTCGGCGACATCTTCAAAGATTGGCGCGAAGTTTCGGCACGGGCCGCACCATGGTGCCCAGAAATCGACCACCACAGGGAGATCGTCCTTGAGGAGTTTGTCCAGCGTAGCACCCGTCGCGTTAATGACATCGCCATCAAACAATTCATGGCCACAACGTCCGCATTTCGCACCATCTTCGATCCGATCGTCCGGTATGCGATTAAGAGCCTGACAGTTGGCACATACGGTATTCATAACTAACCTCTGATAGAGCCGTGGGACAGCGGCAGTGCGCCGATTATGTTTCCAATATGTTACATATTATCAATGAGCCTGTTTGAAACAACAATGCGTTTTATTCAATGAGAACAATAGTCACAGGCTTTTGTACGAAATTATGGCTATGCGCTGGCACATCGGGTAATCTGCGCGCTTCGCGCAGCGCTGGTGGAGAAAAGCATGAACGACGAAATGAAAAACAAAAGCGGCAAGGTCAAAGTGATGTATGTCCGCAGTGATGATGACTCTGATAAACGCACCCAAAATCCGCGTACCGGAAAAGGTGGCGGGCGTCCGGCGTCTTCTCGTGCAGACGGTGGCCGTCGCCCCGCCCGCGATGACAGAAACAACCGCGGTGATGACCGCAAACGTGATGACCGTAAACGTGACGATCGCAAACGCGATGACTTCTCACGTGATAACGCCTCCCCGTGGCGCACCGTTTCGCGCGCGCCGGGTGACGAGACGCCAGAAAAAGCCGATCACGGCGGTATCAGCGGTAAAAGCTTTATCGACCCGGAAGTGCTGCGTCGTCAGCGTGCGGAAGAGACCCGCGTATATGGCGAGAACGCCTGCCAGGCGCTGTTCCAGAGCCGTCCTGAGTGTATCGTCCGCGCCTGGTTTATCCAGAGCGTAACCCCGCGCTTTAAAGAAGCGCTGCGCTGGATGGCTGCAAACCGTAAAGCTTACCACGTGGTTGATGATGCCGAACTGACCAAAGCATCAGGAACCGAGCACCACGGCGGCGTTTGCTTCCTGATCAAAAAACGTAACGGCACAACCGTTCAGCAGTGGGTCAGCCAGGCGGATGCCGATGACTGCGTGCTGGCGCTGGAAGATGTCGGCAACCCGCACAACCTGGGTGCAATGATGCGCAGTTGCGCGCACTTTGGCGTGAAAGGCGTGCTGCTGCAGGATGCTGCGCTGTTGGAATCCGGCGCCGCGATCCGTACTGCCGAAGGCGGAGCCGAGCACGTTCAGCCGATCACCGGCGACAGCGTTCTGGATGCCCTGGAGCAGTTCCGTAAAGCGGGTTATTCCATTGTCACGACGTCGAGCCATGCCGGAACGCCGCTGTTTAAAGCGACACTGCCGCGTAAAATGGTTCTGGTGCTGGGGCAGGAGCGCGATGGTCTGTCTGACGCGGCGCTCTCCAGCGCGGATCTGAGCGTATCTATCGACGGGACAGGTAATGTGGAAAGTCTGAACGTGTCCGTTGCGACCGGCGTACTGCTGGCCGAATGGTGGCGTCAGAATAAGGCATAAGCCTCTTATGTGCCGGGTCAGCCCCGGCACATTCAAACCTTACTCGCTTTCTGCCGGCAAGACAGGCATCCAGTCAATCGGCGTTTCGCCACGTTTTTCCAGCCATTCATTCGCCAGAACAAAATGATTACAGCCAAAGAAGCCGCGATGTGCAGACAGCGGTGACGGATGCGGTGCTTTCAGGACATGATGACGCTGACGGTCGATGATCGCCCCTTTCTTCTGCGCATGCGATCCCCAAAGTAAAAAAACCACCCCTTCACGATGCTCATTGATAAGGCTGATGACTTTATCGGTGAACGTTTCCCAGCCCAGGCTGGCGTGCGAGTGCGCCTGGCCCGCTCTTACGGTGAGCACGGTATTTAATAACAGCACGCCCTGGCGCGCCCAGCTTTCCAGGTAACCGTGCGTGGGGCGGGTAAACCCGGGCACGGTTCCCTCAAGCTCTTTATACATATTGAGCAGAGAAGGGGGGATAGCTACGCCTGGACGTACGGAAAACGCCAGCCCGTGCGCCTGGCCCGGACCATGGTAAGGATCCTGGCCAAGGATAACGACTTTAACATCGCTCAGCTCGGTATAGCGAAACGCGTTGAAAACATCCTTCTGCGGAGGATAAATCGTCTGGCCAGATTGTCGCTCTGCCGCAACGGTACTGAGGGTGTTAATAAAGTAGGGTTTCTGTTTCTCTTCTGCCAGCACATCGTGCCATGTCAACGGGGTGGTCATCTCGCTCTCCTGCGGATCTCATTCTGCGTCTAGCTTAACCGTTATAGTCGCGGGTGCAAAATCAGAGGCGGAAAATAGGCGTAAGTTACTCAATTTGTGTTGAAATTATGCGTTATAAGTTGAATTGGTAAGGTCGTAAAATTGATCTGAAACAATAAATTCAGACCACACTCTTTGTGTGGTTGGTGTTTTTGTTGATTTAAATCAATAAATCACCGGGGTGTGAATGATATATATACACACAAGAAACAATGGTTTTACCAATTGGCCGCGCGAGGCCGGCATCAGTTAATGTAGCCTAAGGGAGGCAACACATGATTACAGGTATCCAGATTACTAAAGCTGCAAATGACGATCTGCTCAACTCTTTCTGGCTGCTGGACAGTGAGAAAAACGAAGCGCGCTGCGTCGTCGCGAAAGCAGGTTTTGCTGAAGACGAAATCGTGCCAGTGAGCAAACTGGGCGAGATCGAGTACCGTGAAATCCCAATGGAAGTGAAACCGGAAGTACGCGTGGAAGGGGGTCAACACCTGAACGTTAACGTGCTGCGCCGTGAAACGCTGATGGACGCGGTTGAGCATCCGGAGAAGTATCCACAGCTGACCATTCGCGTGTCCGGCTATGCTGTGCGTTTTAACTCTCTCACCCCAGAGCAGCAGCGCGACGTTATCGCGCGTACCTTTACTGAAAGCCTGTAATGGCTTCAGGCTGGGTGGAATAAAAAAGCCGGGATTCCCCGGCTTTTTTTTACTCTTCTGTTTTTGGCTCTGTCGCGGCTGCGCTTGGCTTACGGCGCTTACCAATATTTTTGGTATCGCGGTGGCGCTGTTTCACGCGCGGCTTCTCTTTTTCTTTCTCTTTTCGCTCAGCACGTTTCGCGAGTGCTTTCTTGGACGGTTTACCCGTCATCTTCTCACTCGGCGCACGTGTGGTCGGGCGGAGCTCGTCGATGACGCGCGCTTTCAGCGGCTCATCAACATAGCGGCCAATTTTCTTCAGCAGCAGGTAGTCATGAGCCTCGACCAGTGAAATCGCAATACCTTTGCGACCCGCGCGGCCGGTACGACCAATACGATGCAGATAGGTATCTCCACTGCGCGGCATATCGAAGTTAATGACGTGGCTGACGTCCGGGATGTCGATCCCGCGTGCGGCAACGTCGGTGGCAACCAGCACGTTAACACGGCCATCGGTCAGGCGCTTAATGCCTTCGGTACGCTTGATCTGCGCCATCTCGCCTTCAAGATAGCAGTTGTTGATGCCGGCATTACGCAGCATTTCAGCCAGCTCGTGTACACGCTCGCGCTTACGCACGAACACGATGGTACGAGTAGCTTCTTCCTGCTTTAGCAGGTGCTTAAGCAACGCCACCTTGTGCTCGAGATTGTCTGCGCGGTAGTACCACTGGTGGATCTTCTTACGCTCGCGTGTGGACGGCGTGGCAGACACTTCAACCGGATCATCCAGCAGACGCTCTGCGAAATCATTAATTGCTTCCCCTTCGAGGGTGGCAGAGAACAGCATCGTCTGGTTACGCCAGCGCGTCTCACCGGCAATATGCTCGATATCCTGGGCAAAGCCCATGTCCAGCATGCGGTCGGCTTCATCCAGAATCAGCGTTTCAACCGCGCGGCAGTCGAAGTTCTCTTCTTTGATGTACTGCAGCAGACGGCCCGTCGTCGCCACGACGATGTCCTGGTTTTCGCTGAACACTTCGGCGTGGTTCATGTACGCAACGCCGCCAGTGATGGTGGCAATATCCAGATGCGTATTCGCCGCGAGTTCACGCGCGTGATCGGCAACCTGCATAGCCAGTTCGCGCGTAGGCGTCAGGATTAAAATACGCGGCGGGCCAGATTTTTTACGTGGAAAATCGAGCAGATGCTGCAACACAGGCAGCAAATAGGCTGCTGTCTTCCCCGTGCCGGTTGGCGCAGAACCGAGCACATCGCGGCCCTCAAGCGCAGGCGGAATGGCC
The DNA here is from genome assembly GCF_003986875.1 of Enterobacter sp. WCHEn090032. Lineage (NCBI taxonomy): Bacteria > Pseudomonadati > Pseudomonadota > Gammaproteobacteria > Enterobacterales > Enterobacteriaceae > Enterobacter > Enterobacter sp. WCHEn090032. Next base: position 302,449 of record NZ_RXRN01000002.1, on the reverse strand, counting down.
GCTGCCTGAATGGCGGTCGGGCGTGTAAAGCCTTTGCTCTCAAGGGCATTGAGCAGGCTTTCATCGAGTTCAAGTTCGGAAAAAGTCGTTACAGTCATGTTCTACCTCTGTGTGGGGCGCTGATTATAGACGTTACGGCTGTAATCTTCATCTGTTTGTATGGATATCGCTTTCCGGCCACTTCGCTTTCCCCTATGCTACTCCAGTTTCACTTAGAAGGTTGCCCTGACATGTCTCAACTCAAAGCGCAGCTGCGCCGCGATGGTTTTACGTTTAAACAATTTTTTGTCGCTCACGATCGCTGTGCCATGAAGGTCGGTACAGACGGTATTTTACTGGGAGCGTGGGCGCCTGTCGCAGGCGTTAAGCGTATTCTTGATATCGGTACCGGCAGCGGGCTGGTGGCGTTGATGCTGGCGCAACGTACTGAAGAGCATGTCACCATTGACGCCGTCGAACTGGATGCGCAGGCAGCAGAGCAGGCGGGTGAAAATGTGGCTGAATCCCCTTGGGCGGCCCGAATGAGAGTGGAGTGCGCGGATGTGCTGGCCTGGGCGCCTGAACAGACCGCACGATACGATTTGATCGTCAGTAATCCTCCGTACTACGAGCCCGGCGTTGAGTGCGGTACGCCTGAGCGTGAGCAGGCGCGTTATACCCATTCCCTCGATCATAAAGCCCTGCTCATCAGTGCGGCAGAACTCATCTCTGAAGACGGTTTTTTCTGCGTGGTGCTGCCGGAAAGCACGGGCAACACATTTATTGGTATCGCCCAGGAGATCGGCTGGACGTTACGTCTGCGTACCGATATTTCGGACACGGAAGGTCGGCTGCCGCACCGCGTGCTGCTGGCGCTCTCGCCGAAAGAGGGGGAGTGCTTTAATGATCGAATGGTGATCCGTGGGCCAGACCAGCGTTATTCCGAAGATTACACTGCCCTGACCCAGGCGTTTTATCTGTTTATGTAAACCTGCGGGGCGAGTATTGACGGTCCGGATTCCGCAAGCTGATCCGGATAGTCCAGGGTATAGTGCAAGCCACGGCTCTCTTTACGCATCATCGCGCAGCGAACGATCAGCTCGGCAACCTGTACCAGGTTACGCAGCTCCAGCAAATTGTTGGAGACACGGAAATTGGCATAGTATTCATCAATTTCCTGCTGCAGCATGGTGATGCGGCGCAACGCGCGTTCAAGACGTTTCGTGGTGCGCACAATTCCGACGTAATCCCACATAAACAGCCGTAGTTCATGCCAGTTATGCTGGATCACGACCAGCTCGTCCGGGTTTTCCACACGGCTTTCATCCCACGCCGGTAAGTGCTCTGTCTCACGGGCATAAGGCATGCGTTTCGTGATGTCTTCTGCGGCAGACCAGCCGTACACCAGACACTCCAGCAGCGAGTTAGAGGCCATACGGTTCGCGCCGTGAAGGCCGGTATAACTCACCTCACCGATAGCATACAGGCCATCCACATCGGTACGACCATGATCGTCAACCATTACGCCACCGCAGGTATAGTGGGCGGCTGGGACAATGGGGACCGGATCGCGGGTTAAATCAATGCCCAGACCGAGCAGTTTTTCGTAAATCATCGGGAAATGCTGACGAATAAATTCTGCTGGCTTGTGACTGATATCGAGATACATGCAGTCCACGCCAAGACGTTTCATCTCATGGTCAATGGCGCGAGCGACGATATCGCGGGGGGCCAGTTCGCCCCGGTCGTCAAAGTCCGGCATAAAGCGGGTGCCGTCAGGGCGTTTCAGGTAAGCCCCTTCTCCGCGCAGGGCTTCCGTCAGCAGGAAGTTGCGTGCCTGCGGGTGAAACAGGGCGGTCGGGTGAAACTGGTTAAATTCGAGGTTCGCTACGCGACAACCGGCACGCCAGGCCATAGCGATCCCATCTCCGGAGGCAATGTCCGGATTAGTGGTGTACTGATACACCTTTGAAGCCCCACCCGTCGCCAGCACGACGGCTTTCGCCTGACAGGTTTCCACCTTCTCTTTATTCCGGTTCCAGACCCAGGCACCCACCACGCGACGCGTGCCGGGCAGGCCAATTTTGTCGGAGATAATCAGGTCAACGGCATTACTTCGCTCAAGCACCCGAATATTAGGATGGTTCAGCGCTTTACTGACCAGCGTGGTCTCTACCTCTTTTCCGGTGGCATCCGCTGCGTGCAGGATGCGGCGGTGGCTATGGCCGCCTTCGCGGGTCAGGTGGTAGCTCTCTTCACCGTTGGGTTGGACCTGCGTATCGAATAACACGCCCTGGTCGATGAGCCACTGAACGCAATGACGGGCATTGCTGGCGACAAACTTTGCGGCGTGCGCATCCACGATCCCGGCCCCGGCGATCAGCGTATCGTCGACGTGGGATGCAATGCTGTCTGTTTCATCAAACACGGCGGCAATGCCACCCTGGGCGTAAAACGTGGAACCTTCACTGATCGGCCCTTTACTGAGAACGATTACGTTCTGGTGCTCGGCCAGGCGCAGCGCCAGAGAGAGCCCGGCAGCGCCGCTGCCGATGATCAATACATCACAATGGAGTTCGGGTGTTGTGTTCATGATTGTTGTTTAATTTACTAAACACTGTTGAGTCAGAATAGCACCCGTGTGCGATATATCGCACGTTTTTTTTAAAGGTTGTTGCAATGGCTAAACGAGTAAGCCGAGGTAAATGGAGGGTAAATGAGTGAAATTATTTTGCGAAGCAGATCGTTAGCGTCAGATTTTGTGGTGAAATAAAGACTGTGTTGCGTTACTCTTCTGGCGGGAAAAAGATGTTTCTTGTCAGAAAGTGGTGCGTATCGTGAACAGACTTATAATGAGAGAAAATGACCAGTCTGCGGCGCGATGAACAAAAACAAAGGCGTTACGGAACTTATTGAAGAACAGACACTCTAATTCGGTGCTTGCTCAAAGTGCAGTGTTTTTAGAGTGGCGTTTCGCTAACGCGTGGAATTTAGGTTTGGGGAGACATTACCTCGGATGAGCGAGCAGTTAACGGACCAGGTCCTGGTTGAACGGGTCCAGAAGGGAGATCAGAAAGCCTTTAACCTACTGGTGGTGCGCTACCAGCATAAGGTGGCGAGCCTGGTTTCCCGCTATGTACCGTCAGGCGACGTGCCTGATGTGGTGCAAGAGTCTTTTATTAAGGCCTATCGCGCGCTGGATTCTTTCCGGGGAGATAGTGCTTTTTACACCTGGCTGTACCGTATTGCGGTCAATACGGCAAAGAACTATCTGGTCGCTCAGGGCCGTCGTCCGCCATCAAGTGATGTGGACGCTATCGACGCCGAAAACTTCGAAAGTGGCGGCGCACTGAAAGAAATTTCGAACCCTGAGAACTTAATGTTGTCAGAAGAACTGAGACAAATCGTTTTTCGCACGATCGAGTCGCTCCCGGAAGATTTACGCATGGCAATTACGTTACGGGAGCTGGATGGTCTGAGCTATGAAGAGATAGCCGCTATCATGGATTGTCCGGTCGGCACGGTACGTTCACGAATTTTCCGTGCGCGAGAAGCCATTGATAATAAAGTTCAACCGCTTATCAGGCGTTGACGATAGCGGGATACTGGAAAAGGTATTAGGCATGCAGAAAGAAAAACTTTCCGCTTTAATGGATGGTGAAACGGTCGATAATGAGCTGCTCAACGAGCTGTCTCATTCTCCCGAAATGCAAGAGACCTGGGAGAGTTATCATCTCATCCGTGACACCCTTCGCGGTGATACCGGCGAGGTTCTCCATTTCGATATCTCAGCACGCGTCATGGCGGCAATTGAGAATGAGCCTGTTCATCAGACCACTCCGCTGATTCCTGAAGCTCAACCCGCGCCCCACCAGTGGCAGAAAATGCCATTCTGGCAAAAGGTGCGTCCGTGGGCCAGCCAGCTTACCCAAATGGGTGTGGCTGCATGCGTATCGCTTGCAGTTATCGTTGGCGTCCAGCACTATAATGCTCAGTCTGAAACTAATCAGCAGCCAGAAGCGCCAGTGTTTAATACACTGCCGATGATGGGCAAAGCCAGCCCGGTTAGTCTGGGCGTACCGGCTGATGCTTCCGCCAGCGGCGGCCAGCAACAGCAGGTCCAGGAGCAGCGCCGTCGCATTAATGCGATGTTGCAGGATTACGAGTTGCAGCGTCGTCTGCACTCTGAACAGCTTCAGTTTGAGCAGGCGCAAACACAGCAAGCCGCTGTGCAGGTGCCCGGAAACCAAACTTTAGGAACGCAATCGCAGTAATGAAGCAACTTTGGTTCGCCATGTCTCTGATGGCGGGTAGCCTGTTCTTCTCTGCCAACGCCTCGGCTGATGTTTCATCCGGGGCGTTGTTGCAGCAAATGAATCTGGCCAGCCAGTCACTCAATTACGAGTTGGCATTTATCAGCATCAACAAGCAGGGCGTCGAATCGTTACGCTATCGCCATGCCCGTCTTGATAACCAGCCACTCGCCCAGCTTTTACAGATGGATGGTCCGCGTCGTGAAGTGGTCCAGCGTGGTAACGAAATCAGTTATTTCGAGCCAGGCCTGGAGCCTTTTACGCTGAATGGCGACTACATCGTTGATTCTCTGCCGTCACTGATTTACACCGACTTTAAACGGCTTGCTCCTTACTACGATTTTATTTCGGTAGGGCGTACACGCATCGCGGACCGGTTGTGCGAGGTGATCCGCGTGGTTGCCCGGGACGGAACGCGCTACAGCTATATTGTCTGGATTGACGCGGAAACCAAACTCCCCATGCGTGTAGATCTGCTCGACCGTGACGGTGAAACGCTGGAACAGTTCCGCGTGATCTCCTTCAATGTGAACAACCAGGTGGGTAACAGCATGCAGAATCTGGCGAAAGCCAGCCTGCCGCCGCTGCTTTCTGTTCCGGCCGGGGATTCCGTGAATTTCAACTGGGTACCGTCATGGATCCCACAAGGGTTTAGTGAGGTTTCCAGCAGCCGTCGGCAGTTGCCAACGATTGAAACGCCAGTGGAATCGCGTCTCTATTCCGACGGGTTGTTCAGCTTCTCGGTGAATATTAATCGCGCAACGGCAAACAGCGCCGAACAGATGCTGCGCACCGGGCGTCGTACGGTCAGTACCACGGTACGCGATAACGCTGAGATCACCATTGTGGGCGAGCTTCCCCCGCAAACGGCGAAGCGCATTTCCGACAGCATTAAATTCAGGACCGCACAATGATTAAAGAGTGGGCTACGGTTGTCTCGTGGCAGGATGGCATTGCGCTGGTGAGCTGTGATGTAAAAGCCTCATGTAACAGTTGTGCCTCCAGAGCTGGTTGCGGCAGCCGCGTGCTGAATAAGCTCGGGCCGCAAACTACGCACACGATTTCTGTGCCAAGTGAGCAACCGCTGATGGCAGGGCAGAAGGTAGAGCTGGGTATTGCCGAAGGGAGCTTGCTCAGTTCCGCGATGCTGGTTTATCTCTCTCCGCTGGTCGGGCTGTTTATTATGGGCGGCCTGTTCCAGATGCTGTTTGCTACCGATGTGGCCGCCATGTGCGGTGCTGCACTGGGTGGCGTGGGGGGATTCTGGCTTGCCAAAGGTCTCTCTCCGAAGCTCGCGACGCGTGAGGAGTGGCAGCCTGTCATTCTTAGCGTTGGCCTTGCGCCAGACCAGCTTCGCGTTGAAACGCTCTCTTCTGAGGCCCGGTGATCCATCGGGCTTTATCATTTTTTACGTCCTTAAACAGAAAACGTCCTTTCTTCACGCTATACCTGTCTCTAAGTGCATTTCCAGGTAGCGAGGATGTAGTGTAGAATGCTGCGTTTTCGCACTGAAAAACGTCAGGCTAAGAACAGCGGCCTCCAGGAATTCGTAAGGCATAATTATTTAACTATATGAAGAACATACGTAACTTTTCGATCATTGCTCACATTGACCACGGTAAGTCGACGCTGTCTGACCGTATTATCCAGATTTGCGGTGGCCTGTCTGATCGTGAAATGGAAGCCCAGGTTCTGGACTCCATGGACCTGGAACGCGAACGCGGTATTACCATTAAAGCGCAGAGCGTCACGCTGGATTACAAAGCGGCTGATGGCGAAACCTATCAGCTGAACTTTATCGACACCCCAGGCCACGTTGACTTCTCTTATGAGGTTTCACGCTCGCTGGCGGCCTGTGAAGGCGCGCTGCTGGTGGTCGACGCCGGGCAGGGCGTAGAAGCCCAGACCCTGGCAAACTGCTACACCGCGATGGAAATGGATCTCGAAGTTGTGCCGGTTCTGAACAAGATCGACCTGCCAGCCGCCGATCCTGAGCGCGTAGCGGAAGAGATTGAAGATATTGTCGGCATTGACGCGACCGACGCTGTGCGCTGCTCGGCGAAAACCGGTGTCGGCGTGACCGACGTGCTGGAACGCCTGGTGCGTGATATTCCGGCCCCGGAAGGCGATCCGGATGCTCCACTGCAGGCGCTGATTATCGACTCCTGGTTTGATAACTATCTGGGCGTTGTCTCCCTGGTGCGTATTAAAAACGGCACCCTGCGTAAAGGCGACAAAATCAAGGTAATGAGTACCGGACAGGTCTACAACGCCGACCGTCTGGGTATTTTCACGCCAAAACAGGTCGACCGTACCGAGCTGACATGCGGCGAAGTAGGCTGGCTGGTCTGCGCCATCAAAGACATCCTCGGCGCGCCAGTGGGCGATACCCTGACCGGTGCACGTAACCCGGCAGAAAAAGCGCTGCCAGGCTTTAAAAAGGTCAAACCGCAGGTTTACGCGGGCTTGTTCCCGGTCAGCTCTGACGACTACGAAAACTTCCGTGATGCGCTCGGCAAACTGAGCCTGAACGATGCCTCCCTGTTCTACGAGCCAGAAAGCTCAACGGCGCTGGGCTTCGGTTTCCGCTGCGGCTTCCTCGGTCTGCTGCACATGGAGATCATTCAGGAGCGTCTGGAGCGTGAATACGATCTGGATCTGATCACCACCGCACCGACGGTAGTGTATGAAGTTGAAACCACGTCGAAAGAGGTGATCTACGTCGACAGCCCGTCCAAGCTTCCGCCGCTGAACAACATTCATGAGCTGCGTGAGCCAATTGCAGAGTGTCATATGCTGTTGCCGCAGGAGTACCTGGGTAACGTCATTACGCTGTGCGTTGAGAAGCGTGGCGTGCAGACCAACATGGTTTACCACGGTAACCAGGTGGCGCTGACCTATGAAATCCCGATGGCGGAAGTGGTTCTCGACTTCTTCGACCGTCTGAAGTCGACCTCGCGTGGCTATGCGTCGCTGGATTACAACTTCAAGCGTTTCCAGGCCTCCAACATGGTACGTGTGGACGTGCTGATCAACGGTGAGCGTGTGGATGCGCTGGCGCTGATCACTCACAACGACAATGCGCCATACCGTGGTCGCGAGCTGGTTGAGAAGATGAAAGATCTGATCCCACGCCAGCAGTTTGATATCGCGATCCAGGCGGCCATCGGCAACCACATCATCGCGCGTTCTACCGTGAAGCAGCTGCGTAAAAACGTTCTGGCGAAATGTTATGGCGGTGACGTCAGCCGTAAGAAAAAGCTGCTCCAGAAGCAGAAAGAAGGTAAGAAGCGTATGAAGCAGGTCGGTAACGTCGAGCTGCCGCAGGAAGCATTCCTTGCCATCCTTCATGTTGGTAAAGACGGCAAATAACCCTAAGGAGTTGGCATGGCGAACATGTTTGCCCTGATCCTGGTCATTGCTACCCTGGTGACAGGTCTGTTGTGGTGTCTGGATAAGTTTATCTTCGCCCCAAAACGTCGCGAACGTCAGGCTGCCGCGCAGGCAGCCACTGACGACGGGATTGACGCGAAAACCCTGAAAAAAGTAGGCCCGAAACCGGGCTGGCTGGAAACAGGCGCCTCGGTCTTTCCGGTGCTGGCGATTGTGCTGGTGGTACGTTCGTTTATTTACGAGCCGTTCCAGATCCCATCCGGTTCCATGATGCCAACGCTGCTGATTGGTGATTTTATTCTGGTAGAGAAGTTTGCCTACGGCATTAAAGATCCTATCTACCAGAAAACGCTGATCGAAACCGGTCATCCGAAACGCGGCGACATCGTGGTGTTCAAATATCCGGAAGATCCGCGCCTGGACTACATCAAGCGCGCGGTAGGTCTGCCGGGTGATAAAGTGACCTACGATCCGGTTGCGAAGGAAGTCACCGTTCAGCCAGGCTGCAGCTCCGGTACCGCCTGTGAAAATGCGCTGCCAATCACCTACTCCAACGTTGAGCCAAGCGATTTTGTGCAGACCTTTGCCCGTCGTAACGGCGGTGAAGCGACCAGCGGGTTCTTCCAGGTCCCGAAAGGCGAAACCAAAGAGGACGGTATCCGTCTGGTTGAACGCAAAGAGACGCTGGGGGATGTGACTCATCGCATCCTCACTGTGCCGATCGCGCAGGATCAGCTGGGTATGTATTACAAACAGCCAGGCCAGCAACTGGCGAGCTGGATCGTACCGCCTGGACATTACTTCATGATGGGTGATAACCGCGATAACTCTGCGGACAGCCGTTACTGGGGCTTTGTGCCGGAAGCGAATCTGGTTGGTAAAGCAACCGCGATCTGGATGAGTTTTGAGAAGCAGGAAGGCGAATGGCCGACCGGCGTACGCCTGAATCGTATTGGCGGAATCCATTAATTCGCATTAAAAGAACACGTAGCCGCGTTATTTCGCGGCTACGTGAATTATTTCCACGATAAATCTCTTCGAACTAACGACATCCCCTGTCGTTGTGTATAGAATATTCCCCCGAAGTTTAAGGTTGGCCCTGCAAGGGTGCCACGGCACACGAAACCGCGTTGGTTTTCTCAGGTCGGTTTCGTGTGCTGCATTTTTGACGCATTCATTTATTGGTATCGCATGAACCCCATCGTAATTAATCGGCTTCAACGGAAGCTGGGCTACACTTTTCATCATCAGGAGTTGTTGCAACAGGCATTAACCCACCGCAGTGCCAGCAGCAAACATAATGAGCGTCTCGAGTTTTTAGGCGACTCTATTTTAAGTTTCGTGATTGCGAATGCGCTTTATCATCGTTTCCCGCGCGTGGATGAAGGTGATATGAGCCGCATGCGTGCCACGCTGGTTCGGGGTAATACCCTTGCGGAAATCGCGCGTGAATTTGAACTGGGCGAATGTCTGCGTCTTGGGCCGGGTGAACTGAAAAGCGGCGGCTTCCGTCGTGAATCTATTCTTGCCGATACGGTCGAAGCATTAATTGGTGGTGTGTTCCTGGACAGCGATATCCAGACCGTAGAAAAGCTGATCCTCAACTGGTATCAGACCCGCCTGGACGAAATCAGCCCGGGCGATAAACAAAAAGATCCGAAAACGCGTCTGCAGGAATATTTGCAGGGTCGTCATCTGCCGCTGCCATCGTATCTGGTGGTGCAGGTTCGTGGCGAAGCGCACGATCAGGAATTTACCATCCATTGCCAGGTCAGTGGCCTGAGTGAACCGGTGGTGGGCACAGGTTCAAGCCGCCGTAAGGCTGAACAGGCTGCCGCCGAACAGGCGTTAAAAATGCTGGAGCTGGAATGAGCATCGATAAAACCTATTGCGGATTTATTGCTATCGTCGGACGTCCGAACGTTGGCAAATCCACCCTGTTAAATAATCTGCTCGGGCAGAAGATTTCCATTACCTCGCGTAAGGCGCAGACCACGCGTCACCGCATCGTGGGCATCCATACGGAAGGCGCGTATCAGGCGATCTACGTCGATACCCCTGGCCTGCATATGGAAGAGAAGCGTGCCATCAACCGTCTGATGAACAAGGCAGCGAGCAGCTCCATTGGCGACGTAGAGCTGGTGATTTTCGTTGTTGAAGGCACCCGCTGGACGCCGGACGACGAGATGGTGCTGAACAAGCTGCGTGACGGCAAAACGCCGGTCATCCTCGCGGTTAACAAAGTTGACAACGTGCAGGAAAAGGCCGACCTGCTGCCGCATCTGCAGTGGCTGGGCAGCCAGATGAACTTCCTCGACATCGTTCCGCTGTCCGCTGAGACCGGCCTGAACGTGGATACCATCGCGGGTATCGTGCGTAAGCACCTGCCGGAAGCGATTCACCACTTCCCGGAAGACTACATCACCGATCGTTCTCAACGCTTTATGGCGTCTGAAATCATCCGTGAAAAGCTGATGCGTTTCCTGGGCGCTGAACTGCCGTACTCTGTGACGGTGGAGATCGAGCGTTTCCAGAGCAACGAGCGTGGCGGCTACGACATCAATGGCCTGATCCTCGTTGAGCGTGAAGGGCAGAAGAAGATGGTGATCGGCAACAAAGGTGCCAAGATCAAAACCATCGGTATTGAAGCCCGTAAAGACATGCAGGAGATGTTCGAAGCGCCGGTTCACCTCGAACTGTGGGTGAAAGTAAAATCTGGCTGGGCCGATGATGAGCGTGCTCTGCGCAGCCTCGGTTACGGCGAAGATCAGTAACCTAAGACGACGAGCATATGGATGGATGGCAGCGTGCCTTTGTCCTTCATAGTCGTCCCTGGAGCGAAACCAGCCTTATGCTGGACGTCTTCACGGAAGAGTCGGGTCGTGTGCGCCTTGTTGCCAAAGGCGCACGTTCGAAACGTTCTAATCTGAAAGGCGCCTTACAGCCTTTCACGCCGCTGCTGGTTCGCTTTGGCGGGCGCGGGGAAGTGAAAACCCTACGCAGTGCCGAAGCCGTCTCCCTGGCGCTCCCCCTTTCCGGCATCACACTCTATAGCGGTCTGTACGTCAATGAACTCATCTCACGGGTTCTGGAACATGAGACGCGCTTCTCTGAACTGTTTTTCGATTATCTGCACTGTATCCAGGCCCTGGCTGGCGCAACCGGCTCGCCTGAACCCGCCCTGCGTCGTTTTGAGCTGGCCCTGCTGGGCCACCTGGGCTACGGTGTTGATTTTCTTCATTGCGCGGGCAGTGGGGAAGAGGTTGATGAGACGATGACCTATCGCTATCGCGAAGAAAAAGGGTTTATCGCCAGCGTCGTGATTGATAACAATACCTTTACCGGACGCCAGCTCCGGGCGCTGTATGAGCGTGAGTTTCCCGACCAGGACACCCTGCGCGCAGCAAAACGCTTTACCCGGATTGCGCTCAAGCCGTATCTTGGCGGCAAGCCCTTAAAGAGCCGCGAATTATTCAGGCAGTTTATGCCGAAACGTTAGACCACAGAATCGAAAAGAAAACCGAGGATTGTCATGGCTGAATTACTGTTAGGCGTCAACATTGATCACATCGCCACACTGCGTAATGCGCGCGGCACTGCGTATCCCGATCCGGTTCAGGCGGCGTTTATCGCTGAACAGGCTGGCGCCGACGGCATTACCGTTCACCTGCGTGAAGATCGCCGCCATATTACTGACCGCGACGTGCGCATCCTGCGTCAGACGCTGGATACCCGCATGAATCTGGAGATGGCGGTCACCGAAGAGATGCTGACCATTGCCTGCGAAACCCAGCCGCATTTCTGCTGCCTGGTACCTGAAAAGCGTCAGGAAGTGACGACCGAAGGCGGTCTGGATGTTGCCGGCCAGCTCGATAAAATGCGCGATGCCTGCAAACGCCTTGCGGATGCCGGTATCCTGGTGTCTCTCTTTATTGACGCCGATTTCACCCAGATTAAAGCGGCGGCCGACGTGGGTGCGCCGTATATCGAAATTCACACTGGCTGCTACGCTGATGCCAAAAACGATGAAGAGCAGGCCAAAGAACTGGAGCGTATCGCAAAAGCCGCGACTTACGCCGCGAGCCTGGGGCTGAAGGTTAACGCCGGACACGGTCTGACCTACCACAACGTGAAAGCCATTGCCGCCCTGCCTGAAATGCATGAGCTGAATATTGGGCATGCGATCATTGGCCGTGCGGTGATGAGCGGCCTGAAAGAGGCGGTCTCAGAAATGAAACGCCTGATGCTGGAAGCGCGTCAGTAATGGCCATTCTGGGCTTAGGCACCGATATCGTTGAAATAGCCCGCATTGAAGCGGTGATCGCCCGTAGTGGCGATCGCCTCGCAAGACGCGTGCTGAGCGATAACGAATGGGCTATCTGGGAAGCGCATCAGCAGCCGGTGCGTTTTCTGGCGAAGCGCTTTGCGGTCAAAGAGGCCGCCGCTAAAGCCTTCGGAACCGGCATTCGTAATGGTCTGGCGTTTAACCAGTTTGAAGTGTTTAACGATGAGCTGGGTAAGCCACGCCTGCGTTTATGGGGCGAGGCGCAAAAGCTGGCGGAAAGGCTGGGCGTGAATCACATGCACGTGACGCTTGCCGATGAACGGCACTATGCCTGCGCGACGGTGATTATTGAAAGCTAGAGTTTGTCCGCATGGTGCATCAGAACAAACTTATCCCATAACTGCTCTTCGCTCTCAACGTGTGCCGGATCCTTCAGGATGGTATTCGGGATCGGGCACACTTTCTGACAGGTCGGCGTTTCATAGTGGCCGACGCACTCCGTGCAACGGTCGCTGTTAATCTCATAAATGCAGTCGCCCATCGAAATGGCCTGGTTCGGACACTCCGGTTCGCACATATCGCAATTGATGCATTTTTTGGTAATTAACAGCGCCATCAGGAAATTCTCAGAAACAACACAAACTGGGCGGGCATTATACGCGTCAAACCAGTTTCTTTACCAGTTCTTCACTGTGACGAATACGATCTGGCGCATGCTCCAGATCCTGTTGCACCAGCGCCATAAACAGCAGGTCGGTCAACATCATTTGCGCACTCGTCGAGGAGATCGCGGCGCTGCGCGTGGCCTGCTCCTCTGCAATGGTATATAAACAGCGCGTAGCCCGTTGCTGCAGGGCATTTGGCGTAAAACCGGTAATCGCCAGAATTTTACCGCCGACGCTCAGGGCTTCATCGGTGGCCATATTGATTTCACGGCGCTCGCCGGAATAGGAGATCGCCAGCAGCAGATCGTCAGGATCCATCGCCTGTACGGTCGCCAGCAGGGCGTGCATATCCTGCTCGACGATGGCGTTAAGCCCAATTTTTGTCAGCTTCCAGCCAAAGTTACGCGCCACCAGTCCGGACGCGCCGATGCCGGTCAGTATGATACGCCGTGCGCCGCGCAGCATCGCCACGCTCTCCAGCAACTTCTCTTCGGTATTCACGTCAAGCGTCGCATGCATCGCTGCGACGTTCTCCTTGATCAGCTTTTCGCCCACCAGCCGCATCGGATCATCACCGCGGATCTGATTATGCACCGGCATAGACTGCGGGTTGGGGTTGCTTGCCAGCGCTTCACTGATCGCCAGTTTGAGGGCAGGGAACCCCTTAAAACCAATCTTCTGGGCAAATTTCACCACGCTCGACTGGCTCACCCCGGCTTCGCTCGCCAGCTGCTGCGAGCTGAGATGGCGCGCGCGATCGGGTTGAGAAAGCAGAAAATCCGCCAGTTTTTTGTCGCTTTGAGCAAAGCCTGCATAACGCTGGCGAATGCGAATTAAACAGTTCATAGGTTCTCCTGGCGAAAATGTGATTGTCTGCGCAAATACGAATAGTGCTCGCCTGAATGAATTTTATATTCCATTATAGTGAGATTATTATGAATTAAAAATTCTTGAGGTACAAAAGATGAATCTGGGCTCACTTGTTTCAGAAACCCGTAACCCGCAAACCATGGATCTGGATGCTCTTTCCACGCTGGAGCTGGTTAACCGCTTTAATCAACAGGATACGCTGGTCGCGCAGGCAGTGAAAGAGACATTGCCTGAGGTGGCGAAAGCGGTCGATGCGGCGGCGGAAGCCCTCAAGGCCGGTGGACGCATTATTTACATGGGCGCGGGCACCAGCGGACGTCTTGGGGTGCTGGATGCCTCTGAGTGTCCACCGACCTTTGGGGTGCCGCACGGCCTGGTGGTCGGGTTGATCGCAGGGGGACCTGGTGCGCTGCTGAAAGCCGTTGAAGGGGCGGAAGATAATAAACAGTTGGGGGAGGATGACCTGAAGGCGCTGAACCTGACAGCGCAGGATCTGGTGGTCGGGCTGGCGGCCTCCGGGCGCACGCCATACGTCATTGGCGGTCTGGAGTACGCTAACCAGACTGGCTGCACGACGGTGGCCATCTCCTGTAATCCGGGCTCACCGATTGCCCAGGTGGCGGCTATCGCCATCTCGCCGGTGGTTGGGCCGGAAGCGCTCACCGGATCCACACGCCTGAAATCCGGGACCGCGCAAAAGCTGGTGCTCAATATGATCTCCACCGGCGCAATGGTGAAATTTGGCAAGGTGTATCAGAACCTGATGGTGGATATGCAGGCCACCAACGTCAAGCTGGTGGACAGAGCCTGTCGCATGGTGATGGAAGCGACGGGCGCCAGCCGTGAAGAAGCTGAAGCGGTCCTCAAACAGACCGATCATGACGTTAAACCGGCCATTTTGATGATCTTAAGCGGGCTGGATGCGGCGGCGGCGAGAGCCCGACTCGACGCGCATCATGGCTTCTTACGGGCGGCATTAGAAAACTAACAGAGGCGTGTATGGACAAAACAGCAGCGCTCGCCAGCGATATCCTGCAGGGGATTGGTGGGGAACAAAATATTCAGCGTCTCGAAAACTGCATGACGCGCGTGCGCGTCGAGGTGCATAACGACGACCAGCTTGATGTGCCGCGTCTGAAGCAACTCTCCGGCGTCAGCGGCTACGTAAAACAGGGCCAGCAACATCAGCTTATCGTCGGGCCGGGAAAAGCGGCGCAGGTTGTTGATGCCATGCGTGCGCTGATGGGCGGTGGGGCGAGCGTGTCGATGGACGATGCTGAACGCACCAGAGCGCAGGCAAAGGCCAAATACAAAGCCCCCATGAGCGATGCACTGCGACAGCTGGCAAACGTCTTTATTCCGCTGATCCCGGCGTTTATTGCCTCGGGCCTGATCACCGGGATCATCAATATCCTCAAGCGACCGGATATTGTGGGGGATTTCGCCACGCAGTATCCAAACCTGTTGGGGATTCTTGGGATCTTCGGCAGCGCGGTGTTTGCCATCATGAACATTCTGGTCGGGGTCAATACCGCGAAGGTGTTTGGCGGCTCGCTGGCCATGGGTGGGGTGATGGCGGGGATCTTGTCCAGCCCGCAGCTGGCGCAGATAACCCTGTTCGGTGAGGCGCTGCAGCCGGGGCGCGGCGGGGTGATTGCGGTGCTGCTGGTGGTCATCCTGATGTGCTGGATCGAGAAAAGGCTGCGCGCGATTTTGCCCGGCTCGATTGAGCTTATCCTCAACCCACTGCTGACCACGCTCATTACCGGTAGCGTCGCGGTAGTGGCTCTCCAGCCGTTAGGCGGGTGGATCTCCGAAGCTATTGCCCACGGTGCGTCGCTGGCGATTGACCGTGGCGGCCTGTTAGTGGGGGCGGTGCTGTCAGGTACTTTCCTGCCGCTGGTACTGACCGGCCTGCATCAGGGGCTGGTACCGATCCACGTCGAGCTGGTGCAGGCGCACGGCTATAACCCGCTGCTGCCTATTCTGTCGATGGCGGGGGTAGGGCAGGTCGGCGCGGCGATTGCCGTACTGATGAAAACCCGCAATGCACGTCTGAAAAAAGTGATTAAAGGCGCTCTTCCGGTCGGACTGCTCGGTATTGGCGAACCGCTGATTTTTGGCGTCACGCTGCCGCTGGGTAAACCGTTTCTTGCTGCATGTCTGGGCGGTGCGGTAGGCGGGGCGCTGATCAGCTACTGGAAAGTCGCCACCGTGATCACCTTTGGACTCTCCGGTTTACCGCTGGCGTTAACCATCGTCACCGGAAAAGTCATGCTCTATCTGTTAGGCTATTTAGTAGCAGTGATCGCCGGGTTCCTGTTTACCTGGCTGTTAGGCTTCAACGACCCAGAGGAGTAAGGTTTGGCAAAGCACGCGCGTCGCATTGTCTTTTTTGACCTGGATGGAACGCTGCATCAGCAGGATATGTTTGGCACGTTTATGCGTTACCTGCTGCGGCGTCAGCCTTTGAATGCGCTGCTCGTATTACCGCTCTTACCGGTGATCGGTATCGCGCTGCTGGTGAAAGGTCGTGCAGCGCGATGGCCGATGAGCCTGCTGCTCTGGGGATGCACGTTTGGCCACAGCGAAGCGCGGCTCAAACAGCTTGAGCAGGATTTTGCCCACTGGTTTCGCGGTCATGTCGCCGCGTTTCCTGTCGTACAGGCGCGCCTCACCAGTTACCTCGATGCCAACGATGCCGACATCTGGCTGATTACAGGCTCCCCGCAGACGCTGGTGGAGCAGGTTTACTTTGATACCCCCTGGCTTCCCCGCGTCAACCTTATCGCCACGCAAATAGCGCGGGGTTACGGCGGCTGGGTGCTGACCATGCGCTGTCTGGGGCATGAAAAAGTGGTCCAGCTGGAGAAACGCATCGGTACGCCGCTGCGCCTGTACAGCGGCTACAGCGACAGCAAACAGGACAACCCGCTGCTCTATTTCTGCCAGCATCGCTGGCGCGTCACTCCCGCGGGAGAACTTCAGCAACTCGAATAGTCTTATCCATAAGGGGTGTGTATAATGCCGCCCGCTTTTCGAGTGGAGTATCAACCGTTGCCAAACCCTGAATACAGTCATGAATACTGGATGCGCCACGCGCTTACGCTCGCGCAGCGTGCCTGGGACGAAGGCGAAGTGCCCGTGGGCGCCGTGCTGGTTCACAACAATCAGGTGATTGGAGAAGGGTGGAACCGCCCGATTGGACGCCACGATCCGACCGCCCATGCCGAAATCATGGCGCTTCGCCAGGGCGGTCTGGTGCTGCAAAACTATCGTCTGCTTGATACCACTCTATATGTCACGCTTGAGCCGTGCGTAATGTGTTCCGGTGCGATGGTGCACAGCCGGATCGGTACCCTGGTCTTTGGCGCGCGGGATGAAAAAACCGGTGCGGCCGGTTCACTGATGGACGTGCTGGGTCATCCTGGAATGAACCACCAGGTGAAGACTATCGGTGGGGTACTTGCACCAGCGTGTTCGGCGCTATTAAGCGATTTCTTTCGAATGCGCCGTCAGCAGAAAAAGCAACAAAAGGCAGAATTGAAGCGCTCGGACGATTAAGCTCGTCCGGTGCCACGACCGGGTAACTTTCTGCCAGCTGTTTTGCCTCTGTTGCCTCTTTCTCTTTCTCCAGCAGATATCCGACCAGGCTAATCTGATATTTACGGATATTTTCCACGTAGGCGTACGCTTCATGGCCGCGCGCGTAGCCGTATGTCAGCTTGTTATACCAGGGCTTCTGGCTCAGCAGCGGCAGGCGCTGTTTTACGTCTGACCAGCTGTCGGGGTTACCTTTGGTTTTCGCCGTCAACGTGCGTGCATCCAGCATATGCGCGTAGCCCATATTGTAAGCCGCCAGCGCAAACCAGATCCGCTCTTCTTCCGGCACCGTTTCCGGTACTTTAGCCATCATATCCTGCAGGTAGCGCGCGCCGCCGCTGATGCTCTGCTCGGCATCGGTACGGTCATTCACGCCCAGGCTCAGCGCGGTATTTTTGGTTAACATCATCAAACCACGTACGCCAGTCGGAGACGTGGCCTGGGTATCCCAGTGGGATTCCTGATACGAAATAGCCGCCAGCAGTTTCCAGTCAATTTCCTGGGCGTATTTTTCGAACAGCGGCTGCAGGTCCGGCAGGACGCTGTCTACCGCGCGCAGGAAACTGCGGGTGTCAACGTAGTCAAAGTCATCACCATGGCCGAGGTACTTCTCTTCGAGACGCGCAAGGGTACCGTCTTCATTGATGGTGTTGAAGAAATCGAGCATCGCGGCAGAGAGGGTCTGGTCGTTGTCGAGCTGGGTAAACCAGGTGACCGGCTGTTCGTCCGTGACGTCCAGCGCCACGGCGATTTCAGGATGCACGCGCTGGAAAAGGCTGATCGCGACCGAATCGGCGATGGTGTACGGCACTTTCTGATCTTTAACCTGCTCCAGCAGCTCCGTCGTGCCGAGTTTCGCCTCCACCGTCCAGCTCAGGTCCGGGTATTTCTTCTCCTTGAGTTCGCGCAGATCGTCAATCACCACATGGCCTGGGGCAATCGTCAGCTGTCGATCGTTAATCGACGCCAGCGAGCGCGGACGCTGGCTCCCGACACGATAGACAAGCTGTTGCGAAACGGAGTAGTAGGTCGGGCCCGGCTGATAGTTCTTGCTGCGCTCGCTGTTATACACCAGCCCGGCGGCGAGGATGTCGGCATCGTCGTTGTCGAGGTCATCAAACAGCTGGTTGATATTCTGACGGACGGTGATTTTAAGCTTCACGCCAAGATAATCGGCGAACTGTTGCGCCAGTTCATAATCCAGACCAATGATTTTGCCGTTGATGTCGCTGTAAATCAGCGGAGAGTTGAGGGTACTGACGCGGAGTTCCCCCCGCTCCTGAATGGCGGCGATACGGTTTTCGGCTTTACCGAACCAGGGGATGGAAGGCCAGAGGGCCACTGCCAGCAGCAACGTCACAATGCCGATGAGCAGATAATTAATCTTTAATTTTTTCAATTAGTTAATTCTCTGCGACGCCGGTTGCCTCAGTCTGCTGTAGCCATGTTAACAATAAGGTTTGCCATTGAATGAGCGGCATTTTGCGTAAACTTGCGCCACTTGGCAACCAATTAGAGAGACAGGTCACAACTATTGTTAAAAGGCGACGTCGATTTTATTTCGACGCAAACGGTTTCGTCGGCGCTCAGGATTCTCTATAATGACGCCCGTTTTCCCCCCTTGCGCACACTGTAAGCGCCCCGGCGCTTCGAAGACGAGAGACTTATGATGGAAATTCTGCGTGGTTCGCCTGCACTGTCTGCCTTCCGTATTAACAAACTGCTGGCACGTTTTCAGGCGGCCGACCTTCCGGTAAGCAATATTTACGCTGAGTATGTCCATTTTGCTGACCTGAATGCCCCCCTGAATGCAGAGGAGCGCGTACAGCTGGAACGCCTGCTCAAGTATGGCCCAAGCCTGAGCAGCCATACGCCAACCGGCAAACTGATCCTTGCGACGCCTCGTCCGGGCACCATCTCCCCCTGGTCTTCCAAAGCCACCGACATCGCCCACAACTGTGGTCTGAGCCAGATTAACCGTCTGGAACGCGGCGTGGCGTACTATGTGGAAGCGTCAACCCTGAGCGACGCACAGTGGCAGGCGGTTGCGGCTGAACTGCACGATCGCATGATGGAGAGCGTGTTTGCCTCTCTCGATGACGCGCAGAAGCTCTTCTCCCACCATCAGCCTGCGCCGGTACAGAGCGTTGACCTGCTGGGGCAGGGCCGTCAGGCGCTGATTGACGCCAACCTGCGTCTCGGCCTGGCACTGGCAGAAGATGAAATCGACTACCTGCAGGATGCGTTTGTTAAGCTCAACCGCAACCCGAACGACATCGAACTCTACATGTTCGCGCAGGCGAACTCTGAGCACTGCCGCCATAAGATTTTCAATGCCGACTGGATCATCGACGGCGAACAGCAGCCGAAGTCGCTGTTCAAAATGATTAAAAACACCATGGAGAAAACTCCTGACCATGTGCTGTCTGCCTACAAAGACAACGCCGCGGTAATGGAAGGTTCTGAGGTGGGCCGCTTCTTCGCCGATCGCGAAGCAGGGCGCTATGACTTCCATCAGGAGCCTGCGCATATCCTGATGAAAGTGGAAACCCATAACCACCCGACGGCGATCTCCCCGTGGCCGGGTGCGGCGACCGGTTCCGGCGGTGAAATTCGTGATGAAGGGGCGACCGGTCGCGGTGCTAAACCAAAAGCGGGTCTGGTCGGTTTCTCCGTTTCCAACCTCCGTATTCCGGGCTTCGAGCAGCCGTGGGAAGAAGATTTCGGCAAGCCGGAGCGCATCGTTACCGCGCTGGATATCATGACCGACGGCCCTCTGGGCGGTGCGGCGTTTAACAACGAATTTGGTCGCCCGGCCCTGAACGGTTACTTCCGTACCTATGAAGAGAAAGTGGAGAGCCACAACGGCGAAGAGCTGCGTGGCTACCATAAACCGATCATGCTGGCGGGCGGGATCGGCAACATTCGTGCCGATCACGTGCAGAAAGGCGAGATCGTCGTTGGCGCGAAGCTGATCGTACTCGGTGGCCCGGCGATGAACATCGGCCTGGGTGGCGGTGCGGCGTCTTCGATGACCTCCGGTCAGTCTGACGCGGATCTCGACTTTGCCTCCGTTCAGCGCGACAACCCTGAAATGGAGCGCCGCTGTCAGGAAGTGATCGACCGCTGCTGGCAGCTGGGCGACGCGAACCCGATCCTCTTTATTCATGACGTTGGCGCGGGCGGTCTCTCTAACGCCATGCCGGAGCTGGTCAGCGACGGCGGTCGCGGCGGTCGTTTCAACCTGCGCGATATCCTGAGCGACGAACCGGGGATGAGCCCGCTGGAAATCTGGTGTAACGAATCTCAGGAACGTTATGTTCTGGCGGTTGCCGCAGATCAGCTGCCACTGTTTGACGAGCTGTGCCGCCGCGAGCGTGCGCCGTATGCCGTCATCGGTGAAGCAACCGAAGAGAAGCACCTGACACTGAGCGACACCCATTTCGACAACCAGCCAATCGATCTGCCGTTGGATGTGCTGCTCGGTAAAACACCGAAGATGACCCGCGACGTGCAGACGCGTAAAGCGGCAGGCAAAGCGCTGGATCGTCAGGGCATCACCGTGGCGGAAGCGGTTAATCGCGTCCTGCACCTGCCGGCTGTCGCTGAGAAAACCTTCCTGGTGACCATCGGTGACCGTACCGTGACCGGTATGGTCTCACGCGATCAGATGGTGGGGCCGTGGCAGATCCCGGTGGCGAACTGCGCCGTGACCACCGCGAGCCTCGACAGCTACTACGGTGAAGCGATGGCGCTGGGCGAACGTACGCCGGTAGCGCTGCTGGACTTCGCCGCCTCTGCCCGTCTGGCCGTTGGTGAAGCCCTGACTAACATTGCCGCGACCCAGATTGGCGATATCAAACGTATTAAACTGTCCGCAAACTGGATGGCCGCAGCCGGTCACCCGGGTGAAGACGCGGGCCTGTATGAAGCCGTAAAAGCGGTGGGTGAAGAGCTCTGTCCTGCGCTGGGGCTGACCATTCCGGTGGGTAAAGACTCCATGTCGATGAAGACCCGCTGGCAGGAAGGCAACGAGCAGCGCGAGATCACCTCTCCGCTGTCGCTCATCATCTCCGCGTTTGCGCGCGTGGAAGACGTGCGTCATACCGTGACGCCACAGCTCCAGACCGAAGACAACGCCCTGCTGCTGATTGACCTGGGTAAAGGGCATAACGCGCTGGGTGCCACCGCGCTGGCGCAGGTTTACCGTCAGCTGGGCGATAAACCTGCCGACGTGCGCGACGTGGCGCAGTTGAAAGGTTTCTATGATGCCATCCAGGCGCTGGTGGCACAGCGCAAGCTGCTGGCCTACCACGACCGTTCCGACGGCGGCCTGCTGGTCACCCTGGCCGAAATGGCCTTCACCGGTCACTGTGGCGTTGAAGCGAACATCGCAACGCTGGGCGAAGATCATCTGGCGGCGCTGTTCAACGAAGAGCTGGGTGCTGTGATTCAGGTGCGTGCGGCAGATCGCGACGCCGTCGAAGCCCTCCTTGCGCAGCATGGCCTGGCAGAGTGCGTGCACTATCTCGGTAAAGCCGTTCAGGGCGACCGCTTCGTCATTGAAGCAGACGGTCACGCCGTGTTCAGCGAGAGCCGCACCACGCTGCGTATGTGGTGGGCGGAAACCACCTGGCAGATGCAGCGCCTGCGTGATAACCCGGAATGTGCCGATCAGGAGCATAACGCGAAGGCCAACGATCAGGATCCAGGCCTGAACGTGAAGCTCTCCTTCGAAATCAACGAAGACATCGCTGCGCCGTACATTGCGACGGGGGCGCGTCCAAAAGTGGCCGTGCTGCGCGAACAGGGCGTTAACTCCCACGTTGAGATGGCCGCTGCCTTCCACCGTGCGGGCTTTGATGCTATCGACGTTCATATGAGCGACCTGCTGGCGGGCCGCACCGGCCTGGCAGATTTCCAGGCGCTGGTGGCGTGTGGCGGCTTCTCTTACGGCGACGTGCTGGGCGCGGGTGAGGGCTGGGCGAAGTCTATTCTCTTCAACAGCCGCGTGCGTGACGAGTTCGAAACCTTCTTCCACCGTCCGCAAACCCTGGCCCTGGGCGTGTGTAATGGCTGCCAGATGATGTCTAACCTGCGTGAGCTGATCCCGGGAAGTGAAGCCTGGCCGCGCTTTGTGCGTAACCAGTCTGACCGCTTCGAAGCGCGCTTCAGCCTGGTTGAAGTGACCCAGAGCCCGTCTCTGCTGCTGCAGGGGATGGTCGGTTCGCAGATGCCAATCGCCGTTTCCCACGGTGAAGGTCAGGTCGAAGTGCGTGATGCCGCGCATCTGGCCCAGCTTGAAAGCAAAGGCCTGGTGGCGCTGCGCTTTGTCGATAACTTCGGCAAGGTCACGGAAACCTACCCGGCTAACCCGAACGGTTCCGTCAACGGCATTACGGCGGTGACCAGCGAGAGCGGCCGTGCAACCATCATGATGCCGCACCCGGAGCGCGTGTTCCGTACCGTGAGCAACTCCTGGCACCCGGAAAACTGGGGCGAGGACAGCCCGTGGATGCGTATCTTCCGCAATGCGCGTAAACAGCTGGGTTAAGTTTTAGCGCACTCCCTGCAGGCCCGGTAAGCGTGAGCGCTACCGGGCTTTTTTATGCGTGTCGCAAAATTGCGACAAAGAAGGTTTGCGACTGTCTCTAAATGGAGACATGTAACTTGTTGATTTATATATAACAGGAAAGGTTCCTGTTAGGGTGTTGCTTAATGGCGACACTTAGCCTGGAAATTATTCAACCGATAACGAACGGGCTGGTCGGATAAAATTCATATATTTCAACGACTTAATTTTTTGTTTTGCATTCTGGCACGGGTGTTGCATAATATTAACCAGTGGCTCATTCACCTTCTTATGTCAGCCCCTTCGGGACGTGCTACATAAACTTCGAATGACGCACAAAAAGGTGCCTGCCGTCCAACTACTGATCATAGCGATGCTTTATCAGGCCAGGGCGAAACGTCGAGTTAGGCACCGCCTCATTCCATGACAAAGCCGGGTTTTTACCCGGCTTTGTTGTATCTGAAGGGCAGACTCAGTTACGCTCTGCGTAAACCCCCATTAAGAGAGTAATGCGTTGAAACGCTGGCCCGTTTTTCCCCGCTCACTGCGACAGCTCGTCATGATGGCCTTCCTGCTGATCCTGCTGCCGCTGCTAATCCTGGCCTGGCAGGCCTGGCAAAGTCTGAACGCGCTGAGTGCGCAGGCGGCATTGACCAACCGTACGACGCTTATCGACGCCCGACGCAGTGAGGCGATGACCAACGCCGCGCTGGAGATGGAGCGAAGCTACCGCCAGTATTGCGTACTTGACGATCGGACCCTGGAAAAGGTTTATCAGAGCCAGCGTAAACGCTACAGCGAAATGCTGGACGCGCACGCGGGGGTACTGCCTGACGACAAGCTGTATCAGGCGTTACGTCAGGATTTGAACGATCTTGCGCAGCTGCAGTGCCACAATAGCGGGCCGGATGCCTCCGCCGCCGCACGTCTTGAAGCCTTTGCCACCGCCAACACCGAGATGGTGCAGTCAACGCGCACGGTCATTTTCTCTCGCGGCCAGCAACTCCAGCAGGAGATTGCCGAGCGCGGCCAGTTTTTTGGCTGGCAGGCGCTGGTGCTATTCCTGGTAAGTCTTGGGCTGGTACTACTCTTTACCCGCATGATCATCGGCCCGGTAAAGGGCATCCAGCGCATGATCAACCGCCTCGGGGAGGGGAAATCGCTTGGGGATACGGTTGCCTTTAAAGGCCCGCGAGAGCTACGCTCCGTGGGCCAGCGCATTATCTGGCTTTCCGAGCGCCTGGCGTGGCTTGAATCACAGCGTCATCAGTTCCTGCGCCATATCTCTCATGAGCTTAAAACGCCGCTCGCCAGCATGCGTGAAGGGACAGAGCTGCTGGCGGACGAAGTGGCTGGGCCCCTCACTTCTGAACAGAAAGAAATTGTCGAGATCCTGGATAACAGCAGCCGCAATCTGCAAAAGCTGATTGAGCAGTTGCTGGATTACAACCGCAAGCTGGCGGATGGGGCGGTTGTACTGGAAGATGTGGAGATTGAGCCGCTGGTGGATATGGTGATCTCCGCCCATAGCTTGCCAGCAAGAGCTAAAATGATGCATACCGACGTAGAACTTAATGCGCCGGCGTGCCTGGCTGAACCCATGCTGCTGATGAGCGTTCTGGATAATCTTTACTCCAATGCGGTGCACTATGGTACTGAATCCGGTAACATTTATATCCGAAGCTATACGAATGGTTCACGGGTGTTTATTGACGTCGCAAATACCGGCACCCCGATCCCTGATGACGAAAAAACCATGATCTTCGAACCCTTTTTCCAGGGAAGTCATCAGCGGAAAGGCGCGGTGAAAGGCAGCGGTCTGGGCTTAAGCATCGCCCGGGACTGTATACGACGCATGCAGGGTGAGCTAAACATTGCCACTGACGCACGTTCCGATGTTTGCTTCCGTATCGAACTGCCCCTGAGCCGGAAAAATCAATAAAATGAATCTATGTCTGGTGAGTATGTCACACGTCTTTTTCCGCGCCATACGCGCGGTGTTTTCCCGCAACACGTTTCGCCTGGGCTTGCCCTGTTTAGTGCTGGCAGGCTGTGTTTCTCATGTGCCGCAAAGTGCGATTAGCGGTAAACAAGAAGATAAATGGCCAGATAACCAGCTGGCAGATTTTCTCTCAACCCGCTGCGACGATATCTGGAACCTGTCAGGCCACGACGTCGAAAGCAACCCGCTGTTCTGGCTGCGTGGTATAGATTGCGCCCAGCGTCTTGCGCCGGTCGAGGCCCGCTCGAAAGCGGCGATGCTGGATGACGACACCTGGCAGGACGCTTTCAAGCGCGGCATTTTACTGGCTGATGCCAAAATCACCCCCGTTGAACGCCGCGCCAACGTGACCCGACTGGACACCCTGGTGGTCAACCTGCCGGGACAGGTGCGCCCGGTATACCAGCTCTGGCGTGATGGACAGACATTACAACTTCAGCTCTCTGAAGAGCGCTCCCGCTACAGTAAGTTGCAGCAGTCCACCGACAGCGAGCTTGATACGTTGCGTCAGCAGCAGCAACATCTGCGTACGCAACTGGATACCACGACCCGTAAGCTGGAAAACCTGACCGATATCGAAAGACAGCTCTCGTCGCGTAAATATCAGCCGGGAAGTTCATCCGCTGTACCGGACAGCGATACGCCGAAACAAGAGGATGTGAAGCATGACGAGCCGTAAACCTGCCCATCTCTTACTGGTGGATGACGATCCCGGGCTGTTAAAGCTGCTGGGGATGCGTCTGGTGAGTGAAGGCTACAGCGTGGTGACCGCGGAAAGCGGGGTCGAGGGGCTAAAAATTCTCGGCCGCGAGAAAATTGATCTGGTGATAAGCGACCTGCGGATGGATGAAATGGACGGCATGCAGCTGTTCGCGGAGATCCAGAAGCAGCAACCGGGTATGCCCGTGATTATCCTGACGGCGCACGGCTCGATCCCGGATGCGGTTGCGGCGACCCAGCAGGGGGTATTCAGCTTCCTGACCAAGCCGGTGGACAAAGACGCGCTTTATAAGGCGATCGACAGCGCGCTGGAGCATGCCGCTCCGGCGGGGGATGAAGCGTGGCGGGAGTCTATCGTCACCCGCAGCCCGATTATGCTGCGTTTGCTCGAGCAGGCCCGGATGGTCGCACAGTCAGACGTCAGCGTGCTGATTAACGGTCAGAGCGGAACCGGGAAAGAGATCCTGGCGCAGGCAATCCATAACGCCAGCCCGCGCAGCAAAAATGCCTTTATTGCGATCAACTGTGGCGCGCTCCCGGAACAGCTGCTGGAATCTGAACTGTTTGGCCATGCCCGCGGCGCATTCACCGGCGCGGTCAGCAGCCGGGAAGGACTGTTTCAGGCAGCGGAGGGCGGCACACTTTTCCTCGACGAGATTGGTGACATGCCCGCACCGCTGCAGGTCAAACTGCTGCGCGTGTTGCAGGAGCGGAAAGTTCGCCCGCTGGGCAGCAACCGCGACATCGACATTAATGTGCGTATTATTTCCGCCACGCACCGGGATTTGCCGAAGGTAATGGCCCGCAACGAGTTTCGTGAAGATCTCTACTACCGTCTGAACGTGGTCAATCTGAAGATACCCGCACTGGCCGAGCGAGCGGAAGACATTCCGTTGCTGGCGAATCATCTTTTGCGTCAGGCGGCCGATCGTCACAAACCCTTCGTGCGCGCGTTTTCCACCGATGCGATGAAGCGGCTGATGGCCGCAAGCTGGCCGGGTAACGTGCGTCAGTTGGTCAACGTGATTGAGCAGTGCGTGGCGCTGACCTCGTCACCGGTGATCAGCGACGCGCTGGTGGAGCAGGCACTGGAAGGGGAAAACACGGCGCTGCCGACCTTTGCCGAAGCGCGGAATCAGTTCGAGTTGAACTATCTGCGCAAGCTATTGCAGATCACCAAAGGCAACGTGACCCACGCGGCGCGCATGGCCGGACGCAACCGCACTGAGTTTTATAAGCTGCTGTCACGCCATGAGCTGGAAGCAAACGATTTTAAAGAGTAATGCCGTATGGTACTGTGAGCAACCGATTACGAAGCAGCTTACAGGCAAGAGTTTAAGGACCCACCATGAAAAAGATTGATGCGATTATTAAACCTTTCAAACTGGATGATGTACGTGAAGCGCTGGCGGAAGTCGGCATCACCGGGATGACCGTGACGGAAGTGAAAGGTTTTGGTCGTCAGAAAGGCCACACCGAGCTTTACCGTGGCGCAGAGTACATGGTGGACTTTCTGCCGAAAGTGAAAATTGAAATCGTGGTGAGCGACGATATCGTGGACACCTGTGTGGATACCATTATCCGTACGGCGCAGACCGGCAAAATTGGCGACGGTAAAATCTTCGTCTTTGACGTGGCGCGCGTGATCCGTATCCGTACCGGCGAAGAAGACGACGCGGCGATTTAAAACGTTGCCAGGCCGGGTATCATCCGACGGAAAAAAAAGCCCCTCTAATGAGGGGCTTTTTGCATTACAGCACCTTGTGCGGCCCGAAACATTCGTAATGAATGTTGTCTTTATTTATCCCCAGCTCGATCAGCTGCTTCGCGGCATACTGCATAAACGCCACCGGCCCGCAGACGTAGAACTGCATATCCGGCGCGCTGAATGCCCCTTCCATCTGACGTAAATTCATCAGACCTTCGCTGTCAAAGCGAGCGGCCGCGCGGTCGGCTTCCGTTGGCTGGCGATACCAGGTGTGGGCGGTAAAGTGGGGCAGGCTCGCTGCCAGGGTTTTCACTTCATCAGCAAACGCATGCACGTCACCGTTCTCGGCGGCATGGAACCAGTTTACCTGGGCAGCGTGTTTTGACGCCGCCAGCGTATCCAGCATCGCCAGCATTGGCGTTTGTCCCACCCCAGCGGAGATCAGCGTGACCGGGGTAGTCGTCTCAACGGTCATAAAGAAGTCGCCCGCCGGCGCGGCCAGGTGGACCACGTCACCCACGTTAGCGTCGTTGTGCAGCCAGCTGGATACCTGTCCGCCGTCCTCGCGCTTCACCGCAATGCGATAGCTTTTGCCGTTGGGCTTGCGGGTGAGGGAATACTGGCGGATCTCCTGGTGCGGGAAACCTTCAGGCTTAAGCCATACGCCCAGATACTGCCCTGGCTGATAATCCGCCACCGGCTGACCGTCTACCGGTTCAAATTCGAAGCTGGTGATTAAAGCGCTGCGCGGCGTTTTCTCAACGATGCGGAACGCGCGGGTGCCTTCCCAGCCGCCTTTCTTACTCGCGTTTTCGTTGTAAATCTGTGCTTCACGGTTGATAAACACATTGGCCAGCACGCCGTAGGCTTTGCCCCATGCGTCCAGAACCTCCTGACCCGGGCTGAACATCTCGTCCAGCGTTGCCAGCAGGTGAGCGCCAACAATGTTGTACTGCTCGGGTTGGATCTGGAAGCTGGTATGTTTCTGCGCAATTTTTTCCACCGCAGGCAGCAGCGCCGCCAGGTTTTCAATGTTGCTGGCGTAGGCCGCAATGGCATTGAACAGGGCTTCGCGCTGATCGCCGTTACGCTGGTTGCTCATGTTGAAAATCTCTTTGAGCTCCGGGTTGTGCGTGAACATGCGATCGTAGAAATGGGCGGTCAGTTTGGGGCCGGTTTCGACCAGCAGGGGAATGGTGGCTTTAACGGTAGCGATGGTTTGAGCGTCGAGCATGAGCGTGTCCTTCTGATGTTACTTTAATGATGTATTTTAAATGCATCTTATAAAAAATACCCCTGCGTTGTAAATGGTTCTTTGCAAGATGAAAAATATGCATCACAAACCTGAAAAGAAATCCGCTGGAAATCGCGAGATCTTTATTCCTCAAACCCTTGCGTGGCGGGTAGGAAAACGTTTGCGTAAAATCGTTTGTCAAGACCTGTTATCACAGAACTAATCAGTTATACTGTTGCCCGTCGTCCAACAGGACTGCCTTTTCAGGCCAAAATTTACTTGTTAGCTGAGTCAGGAGATGCGGATGTTAAAGCGTGAAATGAACATTGCCGATTATGATGCCGAACTGTGGCAGGCTATGGAGCAGGAAAAAGTACGTCAGGAAGAGCACATCGAACTGATCGCCTCCGAAAACTACACCAGCCCGCGCGTGATGCAGGCGCAGGGTTCTCAGCTGACCAACAAATACGCTGAAGGTTACCCGGGCAAGCGCTACTACGGCGGTTGCGAGTACGTTGATATCGTAGAGCAACTGGCTATCGACCGCGCGAAAGCACTTTTTGGCGCTGACTACGCAAACGTTCAGCCGCACTCTGGCTCTCAGGCTAACTTCGCGGTCTACACCGCGCTGCTGCAGCCGGGCGACACCGTTCTGGGTATGAACCTGGCGCAGGGCGGCCACCTGACTCACGGCTCCCCGGTTAACTTCTCCGGCAAACTGTACAACATCATCCCTTACGGTATTGATGAGTCCGGTAAAATTGACTACGAAGACATGGCTAAGCAGGCCAAAGAGCACAAGCCGAAGATGATCATCGGTGGTTTCTCTGCTTATTCCGGTATCGTTGACTGGGCAAAAATGCGTGAAATCGCAGACAGCATCGGTGCTTATCTGTTCGTCGACATGGCGCACGTTGCGGGTCTGATTGCTGCGGGCGTTTACCCGAACCCGGTTCCACACGCTCATGTTGTGACCACCACCACCCACAAAACCCTGGCAGGTCCACGTGGTGGCCTGATCCTGGCGAAAGGCGGTGATGAAGAGCTGTACAAAAAACTGAACTCCGCTGTGTTCCCAAGCGCGCAGGGCGGCCCGCTGATGCACGTTATCGCGGCAAAAGCGGTCGCGCTGAAAGAAGCGATGGAGCCTGAGTTCAAGGTTTACCAGCAGCAGGTGGCGAAGAACGCCAAAGCGATGGTGGAAGTGTTCCTGAACCGTGGCTACAAAGTGGTATCCGGCGGTACTGAAAACCACCTGTTCCTGCTGGATCTGGTTGATAAAAACCTGACCGGTAAAGAAGCTGACGCTGCCCTGGGCCGCGCCAACATTACCGTGAACAAAAACAGCGTGCCAAACGATCCGAAGAGCCCGTTTGTGACCTCCGGTATCCGTATCGGTTCTCCGGCTGTGACTCGCCGCGGCTTCAAAGAAGCGGAAGTGAAAGAGCTGGCTGGCTGGATGTGTGACGTTCTGGACAACATCAATGACGAAGCGGTTATCGAGCGCGTCAAAGGTAAAGTGCTGGATATCTGCGCACGCTTCCCGGTATACGCATAATTCCTCTGCTTCGCAGAAATAAAAAAGGCCGCGCTTGCGGCCTTTTTTTATGGCTTAACGCCGATCGAGGGAGATGGCGCCCGGACCCACAATCGCCAGCAATATAAAGGCTCCCGCAATACTGACGTTCTTGTAGAAATTAATCATATTCGGTACGACCGCATCACCGGTCATATCCCAGTAATGGTGGCCAATAATCGCCGTGCCCAGCGTATAGAACACAAACAGCACGGCGAGAGGACGGGTGAAAAAGCCCAGCACAATCAGGATCGCGGCAGGCACTTCCATGACCACCGCAATAATGGCCGCCAGCATGGGCATCGGCGTGCCCAGCGAGGTCATGTATTGTACGGTCCCGCTAAACCCCGTCAGTTTTGGGTAACCAAAGATAATAAACAGTACGACAAGCGCGATGCGCCCAATCAGCAGCAGCAGATGACGTGACTGACCGAAATCGAGATAGCGAAGTGAGTTCATGGCAGAAATACCTCTGCAAGTGGAGTAATTTAAACGTAATACACATTTTCATTCCCTGCCATAAGCCAGACGACTGCACAAAATGTTATTTTTTCGTTAATTTATAGCAGGCTATCGACTTGCTTAATTTTTATATTCTCGCCAGACTATGGCCTCGATTTCGGGAGGGATTCATGGTCTTGCATTCCACGCGCTGGCTGGCGCTCAGCTATTTCACCTATTTCTTTAGCTACGGTATTTTTCTGCCTTTCTGGAGCGTCTGGCTCAAGGGGATCGGCCTGACCCCCGAAACCATTGGTGTCCTGCTGGGGGCCGGGCTGGTAGCGCGTTTTCTCGGTAGCCTGCTGATCGCCCCGCGCGTCAGCGATCCCTCCTTACTGATCAAGGCTGTGCGTATTCTGGCTCTGCTGACCCTGGTCTTTGTGGCCTGCTTCTGGATCAACCACCAGTTTGCCTGGCTGATGGTGGTGATGGTTGGCTTTAACCTGTTCTTCTCGCCGCTGGTGCCCCTGACGGACGCGCTGGCGAACACCTGGCAAAAGCAGATCACCATGGACTACGGTCGCGTACGCCTGTGGGGCTCCATTGCGTTTGTGATTGGCTCGGCGCTGGTGGGTAAACTGGTCAGCCTTTACGACTACCGTGCCATTCTTGCTCTGTTGAGCATCGGTATTGCCTCGATGCTGCTGGGCATGCTGCTGCGACCATCGGTAATGCCTCAGGGAGAAAGCCGCCATCAGGAGAGCGCAGGCTGGCCCGCGTGGCGGAGTCTGGTTGCACAAAGCTGGCGTTTTCTGGCGTGCGTCTGTCTGCTTCAGGGGGCTCACGCGGCGTACTATGGGTTCAGTGCCATCTACTGGCAAGGCGCAGGATATTCGGCCTCTGCCGTGGGCTATCTGTGGTCGCTGGGGGTGGTGGCCGAAGTTGTGATTTTCGCCCTGAGCAAAAAGCTGTTCCGCCGCTTTGGCGCCCGTGACCTGCTGCTGCTTTCCGCCGTGTGCGGCGTGGCGCGCTGGGGCATTATGGGCTGGACGACCGATCTGCCGTGGCTGATTGTGGCGCAAATTCTTCACTGCGGCACGTTTACCGTCTGTCATCTGGCGGCGATGCGCTATATCGCGGCGCGCGAAGGCGGGGACGTTATTCGTCTGCAGGCGGTGTATTCAGCGGTCGCAATGGGAGGCAGTATCGCGATCATGACGGTCTTTGCGGGGTTCCTCTATCAGCACCTGGGGCACGGTGTCTTCTGGGTCATGGCGCTGGTGGCCTTACCTGCTATGGTTATTCGCCCTAAAGTGACCCCTCGCGTAACGCTATGATTCCAGCATGGCGCGAATATGCTCTTGCTGCTGCGCGTTCAGTGTCTCAACGGCATGAATGAGCGGCGGTGAGAACAGCGGCAGGGCAGTCGGGTAGGGGGTGATAACCAGCGCAGCTTCGCGCGGCGCCCCCTCTTTCTGAAACGCCTGCAGCGTCAGGTAGCGAATGTTGAGCGGCAGCAGCGTCAGCTCGCGAAGCTGCTGTTCAATCCGATCCTCACTGGCTTTATCGTCACCCGTCAGCAGGATCACCTGCTTTTCGTGCAGATCGGTCTCCTGCATCAGCCAGGCACCGAAAATCACCGCAACAAGGCTCATCTCTTCATCGGAAAAACGCAGCCCAAACTCCGCTTCCAGCTCAAACAGCGCTTCTTTGGTGGTGCGTAACAGGCGAGGGTAGAGACGGTGGATCTCCTCCGGCAGGCTATTGTCGATGCCGATCTCAAACAGCGAACGGTCCAGCGCCTGTGCAAGATGGATATAGAGCTGATCGGTCAGGCCTTGCTCATCGCTGAAGTTCATCCCGGTCTGCGAGCGGAAACGGGCCACCATGCGCACGATGGCCCGGCGCAAACGTTGATCCTGCTGGTGTTTATCGAGCACCGGATCGGGCGTGCGGAGCATCATAAACAACAGCGCCAGAAACAGCTGTTCATCCCCGTGAGCCCCCTGTGGGACGCGCCGTTTCCAGTGCCGCACGATCTCCTGCGCCGTGAAATACTCCCCTCTCGACTGGGTCCAGCTGCGCTGAGAATGAGAAAACTGGGGCGTGTTTCCCAGCTGATGCTGAATAAGGCAGTATTGCAGATAGAGCTGTAAAAACTGCACGTCGCGGCATTCAAACTGGCGCTGGAGCTTGCGCGAACAGAAGTTGATCAGCGCCCGCAGGTTCGCGTCGTCGTAAAGCGGCCGTGCAATGCCGTGCTGTTTAAGCGCGGTTTTTAATGCAGGGGTAAACTGGTGCGAGACAAACTGCGGGCAAAGCCGCAGCGCCCGGCGCAACCAGTGCAGCAGGCATAAACGCTGATTAAGGGCTGTGCCTTCAAGCCGGTAACTGCCGTCCTGGTGCGTGACGATATCCAGCCGGTGATAGCGCTGGATTTCATCGCGCGTCTCGGCTATATCTTGCCGTGCCATCGCGTCGTCCACGCCGTTGGCAGCGATTATGCTCTGTGCGGTGACGGCAGCATCGGGCAGGTAAAGCATCAAAAGCACCTGGCAGCGGCGCTGCGAACTGGAAAGCACAGATGGAATTTCAAGCGTCGTCATCATCTGTCGGGTATCCAGTGTGAATGTTTGATAAGAATAGCTAAAGGATGGGCGCTGAAAAGCGCGCCGGCAGGCCTTTCACTCAGGATTGCTGGGGAACATCACAGAATTTTTGACGTGAGGAATTGATGCAAACAGTTAAACAATGCGCGATGACGTTATTTTTGGCGGCGATCGGCTTCACTGCCAGCGCACACCCTCACAGTTTTATTGGCCTTAAAACCGAGCTGGTCACCGACGGCACGCAGCTGAGCGGCCTGAAAATGCGCTGGACGATGGATGAGATCACCTCGGCTGACCTGCTCTATGATGCGGGTAACGCAAAACCCGGCGATGCGATCTGGAAAAAGCTGGCAGCAGAAGTGATGGCCAACGTGCTCGGCCAGCACTACTTCACCGAGTTCTGGCATAACGGGCAAAAGGTCAAATTTCTGAACCGTCCCACGGAATACGGTATGACGCGTGACGGGCATCAGGCGGTACTGACGTTTGTGCTTCCGCTGGCGCATCCCCAGCTGCTGGCCGGGCAAAAATATACCTTTTCGACCTTTGATCCCACCTACTACGTCGACATGAGTTACGCCAAAGAGAGCGACGTACAGCTGCCTGCCGCGCTGCAAAAAAACTGCAAACTCTCTGTTCACACCCCGAACCCCAGCGAAGAGACGCGTAACTTTGCGATTTCGCTCGACAAAGAAGATGCCCCGCCTGAGGACATGGCGCTGGGCAAACAGTTCGCGCAGGAGGTGACCTTACAATGTCAGTGATTGCTTCTCCTCTTCGAAAACCACGCCGCTGGCTACATCTTTGGCCGCTGGCCCTCTTTTTGCTGTTCGCGGTGTGCGGCGCGCTGTGGCTATGGCAGGCCTGGCCGCAGGTAATGATGAAAAGCATTGTCTGGCAGCGTGAGGTTAACCAGCAGATGAGCGGGTTACTGAAAGCGGTGGCAGAAAATCCAACGAAAGCGGGCGGATCCCTGCTGGCGTTCAGTTTTCTCTATGGCGTTCTGCACGCGCTGGGGCCGGGGCATGGCAAAATCGTCATCACCACCTGGCTTGCCACCCATCCGTCGAAGATTAAATCGAGCATCGGTCTGACGCTGGCCTCTTCGCTGCTGCAGGGAGGCGTGGCTATCGGGCTGGTGGTGGTGGTTCTTTCGCTGTTGCAGCTTCCCGCGCGCCAGCTGCACATGAGTAGTTTCTGGCTGGAGAAGGGGAGCTATGCGCTGGTGGGCGTGCTGGGGCTGATCCTCTGCTGGCGGGCGCTAAAAAAACTGCGCGCGCTGCTGAAAAAGCCGACGTACAAATCCTTTACACCGCATCATGTTCATGATGCCCACTGCGGCTGCGGTCATCAGCATCTGCCCACGCAGGAACAGTTGCAGAGCGGCGACGACTGGCGCGCGCGGTTGATGATTGTGCTCTCGATGGGCATGCGCCCGTGTTCGGGAGCCATCATGGTGTTGCTGTTCAGTAAAGTGATTGGCGTGTTCGGCTGGGGCATGTTGTCTGCGCTGGCCATGGCGGCCGGGACGTCATTGACGATTTCGTCGCTGGCTCTGCTGGTTCACAGCTTTCGTCAGCTGGCGTTAAAACTCAGCGGCAGTAAAACGCCGGTGCTGTGGCGACAGATAGGGTGGACAACGCTTGCGCTGGCGGGAGGCGTGATTCTGCTGGTGGCGGCGGTGACGATGTGGATGAGCGCCGTGCCGGTAGGAAGGGGATTGCGGCCTTTTTAAAAGGAGGCGGCCTGATGCCCTCTCCCTGTGGGAGAGGGCATTTTCGGCATTAACGCTTCAGCGCATCGCTCAGCTCATCACGCATGTTTGCCAGCATGGCTTTAACAACGCGTGGGTTACCTGCAACGATGTTGCCGGTAGACATATAGTTATGGCCGCCGGTGAAATCACACACGATCGCGCCAGCTTCACGTGCGATCAGCTCGCCCGCTGCAAAATCCCATGGCTTCAGTGAGAGTTCGAAGTAACCGTCAACGCGGCCGGTTGCCACATAGGCCAGATCCAGCGCGGCAGAACCGGTGCGACGGAAGTCCGCGCATTCGGTGAACAGTTTGCCGAGGATATTCATATAGGTTGTCGCGTGCTGTTTCGCCTTGAACGGGAAACCGGTCGCCAGGATGGTGCCATCCAGATCGCGGGCATTGCTGCAGCGCAGACGGTAGCCGTTCAGCTGTGCGCCCTGACCGCGGGTCGCGGTGAACAGTTCGTTACGCATTGGATCGTAAACAACGGCGACTTCAGTACGGCCTTTAATGCGTACGGCGATAGACACAGAGAAGTGTGGCAGGCGTTTAACGAAGTTGGTGGTGCCATCCAGTGGATCGATAACCCATTGAACATCCTGATCGGTACCTTCATGTTCACCGCTTTCTTCGGTGATGATGGTGTGCTGTGGGTAAGATTTGCGGATCGTTTCGATAATAATCGCTTCTGCGGCTTTATCGACGTTAGTCACGAAATCATTGCTGCCTTTCTGGCTGGTTTCTACGGAGTCTGGCGTTTCGTAGTGTTTGGCAATTACATTACCCGCCTTGCGCGCTGCGCGCACGGCGATGGTCAGCATCGGATGCATCGGTCTCTCTCACTGGATGTTAAAGAACAGGAAAATCGGCGCAGAGTATAGCAGCGGGATCGGATTATGTCTCCCGTTTATGATAATATGCCCGAATATTCTTCAGACACTGAATTCAGACATTAAAAATTATGCTGCAAAACATTCGAATCGTGCTGGTCGAAACATCGCACACCGGCAACATGGGCTCTGTTGCCCGCGCTATGAAAACCATGGGCTTAACCAATCTCTGGCTGGTTAACCCGCTGGTGAAACCTGACTCGCAGGCGATTGCTCTGGCGGCCGGTGCCAGCGATGTGATCGGCAATGCACAGATCGTGGAGACGCTGGATGAAGCCCTGGCCGGTTGCAGCCTGGTGGTGGGGACGAGCGCGCGTTCACGTACGCTGCCGTGGCCCATGCTCGATCCGCGCGAATGCGGCCTGAAAAGTGTCTCGGAAGCGGAACAGGCGCCGGTTGCGCTGGTGTTTGGCCGCGAGCGCGTTGGCCTGACCAACGACGAACTGCAGAAATGCCACTATCACGTCGCCATTGCGGCGAACCCGGAATACAGCTCGCTGAACCTGGCGATGGCGGTGCAGGTTATCGCTTACGAAGTGCGTATGGCCTGGCTGGCGACGCAGGAGAACGCGGCAGAACCAAAGGAAGAGACGGCCTATCCGCTGGTGGACGATCTGGAGCGCTTCTATGGGCATCTGGAGCAGACCCTGCTCTCTACCGGATTTATCCGTGAAGGCCACCCGGGTCAGGTGATGAACAAGCTGCGTCGTCTGTTTACCCGCGCCCGTCCGGAAAGCCAGGAGCTGAACATCCTGCGCGGCATTCTGGCGTCGATTGAGCAGAAGAATAAAGAGTAGTGCCGATTTCCCCCTCTCCCCGTGGGAGAGGGCTGGGGTGAGGGCATCAGGCCGCACCGATATTATGAAGGCACAGAAGGTTAAATACCTGACTAAAACAGTCAAGTAAATAGTTGACCATTTTAGTCAGGAATGTCAGACTTGGCCCTGCTATGCAATACCCCATTTTACTATAAAAAACCCCGGGCAGGGGCGAGTTTGAGGTTAAGTAAGACATGAGACTGACATCTAAAGGGCGTTATGCCGTAACCGCGATGCTGGACGTTGCGCTCAACTCCGAAGCGGGCCCGGTTCCGTTGGCTGATATTTCTGAACGACAAGGGATCTCCCTCTCTTATCTTGAACAGCTGTTCTCCAGACTGCGTAAAAATGGACTGGTTTCCAGCGTTCGTGGTCCGGGCGGCGGTTATCTGCTCGGTAAAGACGCGGGCAGTATTGCAGTCGGCGAAGTGATTAGCGCCGTAGACGAATCCGTTGACGCGACCCGTTGCCAGGGTAAAGGCGGCTGCCAGGGCGGCGATAAGTGCCTGACCCACGCGCTGTGGCGCGATCTGAGCGACCGTCTGACCGGCTTCCTGAACAACATCACCCTCGGTGAACTGGTGAATAACCAGGAAGTTCTGGACGTATCCGGTCGTCAGCATAGCCATGATTCCCAACGCAGCACTCGCGCGCAGGACGCTATCGACGTCAAATTACGCGCGTAATAAAACGATAAGTATTTCAGAATCAGGCCGGGGCAAAAACATGCCCCGTGTACTCGGTCGTACATCCAGCCGGTTGCCTGATTCCTTGCATTGAAGCGATGTACGGAGTTTATAGAGCAATGAAATTACCGATTTATCTCGACTACTCCGCAACCACGCCGGTGGACCCGCGTGTTGCCGAGAAAATGATGCAGTGTCTGACCCTGGACGGAAACTTTGGTAACCCAGCTTCCCGTTCACACCGTTTTGGCTGGCATGCTGAAGAGGCGGTTGATATCGCCCGTAATCAGATTGCTGACCTGGTGGGTGCCGACCCGCGTGAGATTGTTTTCACCTCCGGTGCGACCGAATCCGACAACCTGGCGATCAAAGGTGCAGCCAACTTTTATCAGAAAAAAGGCAAGCACATCATCACCAGCAAAACCGAACACAAAGCCGTGCTGGACACCTGCCGTCAGCTCGAGCGAGAAGGGTTTGAAGTTACTTACCTGGCGCCACAGAGCAACGGCATTATTGACCTGAAAGAGCTCGAAGCGGCCATGCGTGATGACACCATTCTGGTTTCCATCATGCACGTCAACAACGAAATCGGCGTGGTACAGGACATCGCAACCATCGGTGAAATGTGCCGCGCGCGCGGTATCATCTACCACGTTGACGCGACCCAGAGCGTGGGCAAACTGCCTATCGACCTGAGCCAGCTGAAAGTGGACCTGATGTCCTTCTCCGGCCACAAAATCTATGGCCCGAAAGGCATTGGCGCACTGTACGTTCGTCGTA
Source organism: Enterobacter sp. WCHEn090032 (assembly GCF_003986875.1). Lineage (NCBI taxonomy): Bacteria > Pseudomonadati > Pseudomonadota > Gammaproteobacteria > Enterobacterales > Enterobacteriaceae > Enterobacter > Enterobacter sp. WCHEn090032. The sequence goes on along the minus strand of NZ_RXRN01000002.1, from coordinate 264,547 downwards.
AGCCACGTATCCGCATCGAAGCACAGATGCACGGCGGCGGTCACGAGCGCGGCATGCGTTCCGGTACCCTGCCTGTTCACCAGATCGTGGGCATGGGCGAAGCGTACCGCATTGCGAAAGAAGAGATGGAAACCGAGATGGCACGCCTGCGTACGCTGCGTAACCGTCTGTGGGACGGCGTGAAAGATATGGAAGAAGTGTATCTGAACGGCGATCTCGAGCAGGGCGCACCGAACATCCTCAACGTGAGCTTTAACTACGTTGAAGGCGAATCGCTGATCATGGCCCTGAAAGACCTGGCGGTTTCGTCCGGTTCTGCCTGTACGTCTGCAAGCCTGGAGCCATCCTACGTGCTGCGCGCGCTGGGTATGACTGACGAGCTGGCCCACAGCTCTATCCGTTTCTCTTTAGGTCGTTTCACTACCGAAGAAGAGATTGACTACACCATCAAGCTGGTTCGCAATTCCATCGGCCGTCTGCGCGACCTTTCTCCACTGTGGGAAATGTTTAAGCAGGGCGTGGATCTGAACAGCATTGAATGGTCACATCACTAATCGGTACATAAGGAGAATTCAATCATGGCATACAGCGAAAAAGTCATCGATCATTACGAAAACCCGCGCAACGTTGGCTCTTTTGACAACAGCGATGAATCTGTCGGCAGCGGCATGGTCGGTGCACCCGCGTGTGGCGACGTGATGAAGTTGCAGATTAAAGTCAACAATGAAGGTATCATTGAAGACGCGCGCTTCAAGACCTACGGCTGCGGTTCTGCTATTGCGTCCAGCTCCCTGGTGACCGAATGGGTGAAGGGCAAGTCTCTGGACGAAGCACAGGCAATCAAGAACACGGACATTGCTGAAGAGCTCGAACTGCCGCCGGTGAAAATTCACTGTTCCATTCTGGCAGAAGACGCGATCAAAGCCGCCATTGCGGATTACAAAAGCAAACGTGAAGCAAAATAATTGAGGTTTGAGTATGTCGATTACCCTTAGCGACAGCGCTGCCGCGCGAGTAAGCTCTTTTCTGGCGAACCGTGGTAAAGGCTTTGGCCTGCGACTGGGCGTACGTACCTCCGGCTGTTCTGGTATGGCTTACGTACTGGAGTTTGTTGACGAGCCGGCGTCTGATGACACCGTGTTTGAAGACAAGGGCGTGAAGGTGGTGGTCGATGGCAAAAGCCTGCAATTCCTCAACGGCACTCAGCTGGACTTTGTAAAAGAAGGCCTGAACGAAGGGTTCAAATTCACGAACCCGAACGTCAAAGACGAGTGTGGTTGCGGCGAAAGCTTCCACGTTTAATCGCGCGTTATCCGAAACCCCACCGTGGCGTTACCCGCCACGCGTGGGGTTTGTTCTAACAGGCTACCCCTGAGATTGTTATGGATTACTTCACTCTCTTCGGACTACCCGCTCAATACCCGATTGATCTCCAGGCGCTGACTACCCGTTTTCAGGACCTGCAGCGTCAGTACCATCCGGATAAATTCGCCAGTGGTACGCAAGCGGAGCAGCTGGCTGCGGTATCGCAATCTGCGACCATCAACCAGGCCTGGCAGACGCTGCGCCATCCGCTGGCGCGTGCAGAATATCTGCTTTCGCTCCACGGGTTTGATCTCGCGAGCGAGCAGCACACCGTGCGCGACACGGCGTTTCTGATGGAGCAGCTGGAGCTTCGCGAAGAGCTTGATGAGATTGAACAGGCCAAAGACGAAGCGCGTCTGGAACGCTTTATCACGCGCGTAAAGGGTATGTTCGATACCCGCCATCAGCAGATGGTGGAGCAACTGAACAACGAGACCTGGGACGTGGCGGCAGATACTGTGCGCAAACTCCGTTTTCTCGATAAACTGCGAAGCAGTGCTGAACAACTCGAAGAAAAGCTGCTCGATTTTTAATTTCGGAAGCAATTATGGCCTTATTACAAATTAGTGAGCCTGGCTTAAGTGCCGCACCGCACCAGCGTCGTCTGGCGGTCGGTATTGACCTGGGCACCACCAATTCACTTGTGGCGACCGTGCGTAGCGGCCAGGCGGAAACGCTGGCTGACGAGCAGGGCCGCCATCTGCTGCCTTCCGTGGTCCACTACCAGCAGCAGGGTCACGCGGTCGGCTATGACGCTCGCGCCAACGCGGCGCGCGATCCGGCCAACACCATCAGCTCAGTAAAGCGCATGATGGGCCGCTCGCTGGCCGATATTCAGACCCGTTACCCGCATCTGCCGTATCAGCTGCAGGCAAGTGAAAACGGCCTGCCGATGATTGCCACCGCGGCCGGTCTGCTGAACCCGATCCGTGTTTCTGCAGATATCCTCAAAGCGCTGGCGGCGCGCGCGACGGCGACCCTTGGCGGCGATCTGGACGGCGTGGTCATTACCGTTCCGGCCTACTTTGACGACGCACAGCGTCAGGGCACCAAAGACGCCGCGCGTCTGGCGGGCCTGCACGTGCTGCGCCTGCTGAACGAACCGACGGCGGCGGCGATTGCCTACGGCCTTGACTCCGGTCAGGAAGGGGTGATTGCGGTCTACGATCTCGGCGGCGGCACCTTTGACATCTCGATCCTGCGCTTAAGCCGCGGGGTGTTTGAAGTGCTGGCCACCGGCGGGGATTCCGCGCTGGGCGGCGATGACTTCGACCATCTGCTGGCGGATTACATCCGCGAGCAGGCGGGTATTGCCGATCGCAGCGATGCCCGCGTACAGCGTGAACTGCTGGATGCGGCCATTGACGCCAAAATCGCCCTCAGCGATGCGCAGTCAGCCAGCGTGAACGTGGCGGGCTGGCAGGGTGAAATCACCCGCGACCAGTTCAACGATCTGATCGCTCCGCTGGTTAAGCGTACCCTGCTGGCCTGTCGTCGCGCGCTGAAAGATGCCGGCGTTGAGGCTGACGAGGTGCTGGAAGTGGTCATGGTGGGCGGCTCCACCCGCGTGCCGCTGGTGCGTGAACGTGTAGGTGAGTTCTTTGGCCGCACGCCGCTGACCGCCATCGATCCGGACAAAGTGGTCGCTGTGGGCGCCGCGATTCAGGCCGATATACTGGTCGGCAACAAGCCGGACAGCGAAATGCTGCTGCTGGACGTCATCCCGCTGTCGCTGGGGCTAGAAACCATGGGCGGCCTGGTGGAGAAAGTCATTCCGCGTAACACCACCATTCCGGTGGCGCGCGCGCAGGAGTTCACCACCTTTAAGGACGGCCAGACCGCGATGTCCATCCACGTGATGCAGGGCGAGCGTGAGCTGGTACAGGACTGCCGCTCTCTGGCGCGCTTTGCGCTGCGGGGCATTCCGGCGCTGCCGGCGGGCGGGGCGCATATTCGCGTCACCTTCCAGGTGGATGCGGACGGCCTGCTGAGCGTCACGGCGATGGAGAAATCCACCGGCGTGGAATCGTCCATCCAGGTGAAGCCGTCCTACGGCCTGACCGATGGCGAAATCGCCTCCATGATTCAGGACTCAATGAGTTACGCCGAGCAGGATGTGAAGGCGCGTATGCTGGCGGAACAGAAAGTGGAAGCCGCACGCGTGCTGGAAAGCCTGAACGGCGCGCTCGCTGCCGATGCCGCGCTGTTAAGCGCCGCTGAGCGTCAGGTGATTGACGAGGCTGCCGCGCACTTAAGCGTGGTCGCCCAGGGCAATGACGCTGACGCAATAGAAGAAGCCATTAAAAACGTTGATAAACAAACCCAGGACTTTGCTGCTCGCCGCATGGACAAATCTGTCCGCGTCGCGCTGAAAGGCCAGTCCGTGGACGAGGTTTAATATGCCAAAGATTGTTATTTTGCCTCATGCGGACCTCTGTCCGGATGGCGCTGTTCTGGAAGCGAAGACCGGTGAAACCATTCTCGATGTTGCCCTGCGTGCAGGTATCGAAGTGGAACACGCCTGCGAGAAATCCTGTGCCTGCACGACGTGCCACTGCATCGTGCGTGAAGGTTTTGACTCTCTCGCCGAGAGCACCGAAGACGAAGACGATATGCTGGATAAAGCATGGGGTCTGGAGCCCGACAGCCGCTTAAGCTGCCAGGCCGCGGTGACCGATGAAGATCTGGTCGTGGAATTCCCACGCTATACCATCAACCACGCACGCGAGCACTAATATGGGACTGAAGTGGACTGACAGCCGTGAAATCGGCGAAGCGCTCTACGACGCGAACCCGGATCTCGATCCAAAGACCGTACGATTCACCGACATGCATCAGTGGATCTGCGATTTAGAGGATTTCGACGACGATCCCAACGCATCCAATGAAAAAATTCTGGAGGCGATTCTGTTAGTCTGGTTAGATGAAGCAGAATAAATAACATAACGGGCTGCCTTCAGGCGGCCCGTTTGCTAGTTGCTAATAAGGAAAAATAAAATGACCGAAGCGATGAAGATTACGCTCTCGAATCAGCCTGCCGACGCGCGCTGGGGCGAGAAAGCCACGTACAGCATCAACAACGACGGTATTACCCTGCACCTGACGGGCAACGATGATTTGGGCCTGATCCAGCGCGCCGCGCGTAAAATTGACGGCCTGGGCATTAAGCATGTCTCTCTGGCAGGCGAGGGCTGGGACACCGACCGCAGCTGGGCGTTCTGGGCTGGCTATAAAGGACCGAAAGGCACCCGCAAAATTGAGTGGGCCAACCTTGACGAAGCCGGTCAAAAAGAGCTGGAAAGCCGCCTGAACATCATCGACTGGGTGCGCGACACCATTAACGCACCGGCGGAAGAGCTGGGACCGGAACAGCTGGCGCAGCGCGCCGTTGACCTGCTGTGCGGCGTGGCCGGCGATAAAATGTCTTACCGCATCACCAAAGGTGAGGATCTGCGCGAGCAGAACTATATGGGGATCCACACCGTGGGCCGTGGTTCTGAGCGTCCTCCGGTGCTGCTGGCGCTGGACTACAACCCAACCGGCGATAAAGATGCGCCGGTCTTTGCCTGCCTGGTCGGGAAAGGTATCACCTTCGATACCGGCGGCTACAGTCTGAAGCAGAGCGCGTTCATGGACTCCATGAAGTCCGACATGGGCGGCGCGGCGACCATTACCGGCGCGCTGGCGTTTGCGATTACCCGTGGCCTGAAAAAACGCGTGAAGCTGTACCTGTGCTGCGCCGACAACATGGTGAGCGGTAACGCCTTTAAACTGGGCGATATCATTCGCTATCGCAACGGCAAAAACGTTGAGGTGATGAATACCGATGCGGAAGGCCGTCTGGTGCTGGCCGATGGCCTGATCGATGCCTCAGCCCAGAAGCCAGAGCTGATTATCGACATGGCGACCCTGACCGGTGCGGCGAAAACCGCCCTGGGTAACGACTACCATGCGCTGTTCAGCTTCGACGACAAGCTGGCTGCCCGCCTGCTGGCAAGTGCGGCGGCAGAGAACGAGCCGTTCTGGCGCCTGCCGCTGGCCGAGTTCCACCGCAGCCAGCTGCCGTCTAACTTTGCCGAACTGAACAACACCGCAAGCGCGGCGTACCCGGCAGGGGCAAGCACCGCAGCCGGTTTCCTGTCCCACTTCGTTGAGAACTACCGCGAAGGCTGGCTGCACATCGACTGCTCCGCGACGTACCGTAAAGCGGCGGTTGAGCAGTGGTCCGCAGGCGCGACCGGTCTCGGCGTGCGTACCGTGGCGAACCTGCTGACGGCTGAGTAATTGTTGCCCCTCACCCCAGCCCTCTCCCCAAGGGGAGAGGGTGTTCAAATTCCCTCTCCCCAAGGGGAGAGGGTTAGGGTGAGGGGGAAATTCGACATCTGGAATTGTTATGTCCGAAACCAAAAACGAATTAGAAACCCTGCTGGAGCAGGCGGCGACCGAACCCGCTCACCGTCCGGCATTCTTCCGCACGCTGCTGGAGTCCACCGTCTGGGTGCCGGGCACGGCCGCGGAAGGGGAGCAGGTTGTGGAAGACAGCGCGCTGGATCTCCTGCACTGGGAGAAAGACGACGGCTCTTCGGTGATCCCGTTCTTTACCTCGCTGGAAGCGCTGCAGAAAGCGGTAGAAGACGAACAGGCATTCGTGGTGATGCCGGTGCGCACCTTGTTTGAAATGACCCTGGGCCAGACGCTGTTCCTCAACGCGAAGCTGCCGACCGGAAAAGAGTTCACCCCGCGTGAAATTAGTCACCTGATCGGTGAAGAGGGTAACCCGCTCAGCACCCAGGAAGTGCTGGAAGGGGGCGAAACGCTGCTGCTGTCTGAAGTGGCCGAGCCGCCTGCGCAGATGATCGATTCCCTGACCACGCTGTTCAAAACCCTGAAGCCGGTACGACGCGCATTCCTTTGCTCGATCAAAGAGCGTGCAGACGAAAAGCCGGTGCTGCTGATCGGTATTGAAGCAGATGGTGATTTCGACGAGATCGTTCAGGCGGCGGGAAGCGTGGCCACCGACACGCTGCCGGGGGATGAACCGATTGATATCTGCCAGGTGAAGAACGGTGAGAAGGGCATTAGCCACTTTATTACCGAGCACATCACGCCGTTCTACGAACGTCGCTGGGGCGGCTTCCTGCGCGATCTCAAAACCAACCGCATTATCTGATGACAGCGGGGTGAACCATCACCCCGTTGCTTCCAGCAGCAGTAAATCCATCAGCAGTACCAGATTCGACTCAAACGACGTCACGCCTGCTGCTTCGGCGGCGAAATGTACCGCCTCGTCATAGAGGGCAAAGTGCACATCCGCCATCCCCGCCAGCGTATTGGCCGAGGCGCGGGTAAACGCGACGATCGTCATACCGACGTTTTTGGCGATCCGCGCTTTATCCAGCACCTGTTCCGTTTCGCCGCTGCGCGAGACGGCAATAAACACCTCATAGCGGGCGGCATTGCTGAGAAAGATGTTCCGGCTGTCGCCCGGGCCGGAGATAAACGCCGTTTTGCCCAGCACCTGCAATTTCTTGGTCAGGTACTCCGCAAACAGATAGGAAAACCCGGCGCCATAGAGAAAGAAGCTCTCTTTCTGGCGCAGCAGGTCGGCAAACTGCTGGCGCTTATCGTGCGTCACCCACTGAAAGGTGTGCTGATAGTTGGCGATAAACTGATTAAAAAGCGCTGGCAGTTCAGGGCGCGATTGCCCCTGAGCGGCAATATGCGGGGTGTCGGAGAGTAGCTGTTTGCAATGCCAGATAAACTCGCTAAATCCGCTGAACCCCAGCTTCTGACACAGCCGCATAATGGTGGCGGTAGAGACGAACGTCGCCTGCGCCAGCTCGCGAACCGTAATCTTGCCCACCAGCAGCGGGTGCTCTGTCAGGTGGGCGAGGACCCGATACTCCGCGCGGGTAAGCGATTCCCCGCGTGTTAACAGCGTGGCCAGGCGGTTATCCATTATTTCGCCGGTTCAACCGGCAGGTCGTCACGCGCACCCCATTCGCTCCAGGCACCGTCGTAGAGCGTGACGTCGTTAACGCCGAGCGTGGCGAGCGCCAGAATGACCACGCAGGCCGTGACGCCGGAGCCACAGCTGGCGATAATCGGACGGTGTAAATCCACGCCCTGACGCGCAAAGATGGCACGCAGCTCGTCGGTGGTTTTCAGCTCGCCCTCAAACACCAGATCGCCCCATGGCACGTTCAGCGCACCGGGAATATGTCCGCGCCTAAGCCCCGGACGCGGTTCATCCGCCTCGGCATTGAAACGTGGCGCAGGGCGGGCATCAACGATTTGGGCCGTTTTTTCGTGGCTTACAACCAGCACATCGGTCAGGCGTTTCACTACGTGTGCGTCGAACGTGGCATCGAACTCGCCTTCCGGCAGCGTCACGTCGCCCTGCTGAAGCGGCAGTTCGTCACGCTTCCAGCCCGCGAGGCCGCCTGCCAGAATCGAGACTTTTTCCACGCCGAAGTTTTTCAACATCCACCACGCGCGCGGGGCTGAGAAGAGGTTACCTTCATCATAAACAACGAGGTGTTTGTCTTTGCTGACGCCCAGCTCGCGCATCGCCACGGAAAACGCTTCCGGACGCGGCAGCATGTGCGGCAGGGGAGAGGTGTGATCGGAGAGGGCTTCAATATCAAAAAACACCGCGCCTGGCAGATGTCCGGCGCGGTATTCACCGGGAACGTCACGATGCTCTTGTCCCGGAGGGGCCATACGCGCGTCAATAATCTGCACTTCCGGATCGTCGCCGTGCTCAATCAGCCAGTCGGCAGCGACAAAATATGAGGTGGACATGGGTTGCCTCCATTCTTTTCCGTAAAAAAGGATTGTCGGTGTTTTTTCTGACACCGACAAGCAAACCACGTTCAACTCGCGAGCAAGCCCCTATTTTTTCACCGGTTCGCCGTCCTGCCAGGCTTTTTGCAGCGCTGGCCAGTAGTCGCGGTTAGCCTCGATCATCTCATCCAGTATCGCCTTCGCGTGTTCCATGGTCGGCACGGTGCGGTTGAGAGTGAAGGCCTGAAGGGCTTTCTCATAACTCCCTTCAATCGTCGCTTCCACCAGCAGCTGTTCAGAGGCGAGCTGCTGCTGCAAAAGGGTCTGATGGAACAGCGGCACCTGACCGATGCGGACAGGCTCTGGCCCTTCGGAGGTGATATAAGCAGGCACTTCCACCACGGCATCGTAAGGCAGGTTGGTAATCGCGCCGCGGTTTTCCACCATCACCAGATGGCGGCTGTGCAGGTTAAAGGCCAGCGAGCAGGCGACGTCGACGATAAATTCACCGTGCACGCCCACGTGGAAGGCATCCGGCAGGATCCCGGTGCGCTTGTACTCTTCGGCGGCAGCGAACAGCTTTTTCTCGCGCCCGTCCATCACTTCATTGGCGCGGGTATAGTCCGGGTTCTGATGCGCCACAATCTGGTTCGGCATCAGGTAATACTGCAGATACGGGTTCGGCAGGTACTCCGGGAAGTTATCCATGATCGGCTTAATGTTGCGCCAGGTTTTCACCCATGACGGATCCGAATGCTGCGGATCGGTTTTGGCCGCATCTTCCGTCAACAGGCCAAACTTCGCGATATGCTTACGCAGCTCCGGCAGCTTGTCCTCGCCATCCACCCGCACGCGGGTAAACCAGCCGAAGTGGTTCAGACCAAAGTAGTCGACCTCCAGCTTGCGGCGATCGACACCCAGAATCGCCCCCATGTTACGCATCGCCGCCACCGGCATATCGCAAATGTTCAGCACGCGTGCGTTTGGGCGCAGGCGTCTCACCCCTTCAGCGACGATCGCCGCCGGGTTGGAGTAGTTCACGATCCACGCCTTCTCGTGCGCGTAGCGTTCTACCCGATCGATAAGCTCTACCATCGGCAGAATGGTGCGCAGACCATACGCCAGCCCGCCGGGTCCGCAGGTTTCCTGGCCAACCACGCCGTGGCGCAGCGGGATCTTCTCGTCCTGCTCGCGCATCTTGTACTGGCCGACACGCATCTGGGCGAAGATAAAATGCGCGCCGCTGAAGGCCACTTCCGGGTCACCGGTGACGGTGAATTTAATGCTCTGGCTGTGGTCACGAATGACCTTCTCGACGACCGGCGCAATGGTGTTCTGACGTGTCTCGTCGATGTCGTAGAGGCGGATTTCAGCCAGCGGGAAATCCTGCAGGCGCACCATCAGGCTTTTCACAATACCCGGCGTGTAGGTGCTGCCGCCGCCGGCAATCGACAGAATGAATGGGGGTGTAAACATCTTTAGCTCCTTTCAGAGAAACGTCTCAACGGCTTCTCGCATTTTTTTGACATGCAGCCCGTAGACCACCTGAACGTTGTTACCTTGTTTGATAATCCCTTTCGCGCCGGTCGCCTTCAGGCGCGGTTCGTCGATGAGGGTGACGTCCTTCACCGTGACGCGTAAGCGGGTATAGCAGTTATCCACCACGTCAATATTTTCCCGACCGCCGAGACCCACCACGATGGATTCGCCCAGCCCGTCGTTGTTACCCTTCGCCTGATACTCCTGCTTGCTGTAGAGGCGCGTCTCCTTATCGTCATCCTCACGGCCCGGCGTCTTCATGTTGAAGCGCAGGATCAGGAAGCGGAACACCGCGAAGTAGAGGATGAACATGATCAGCCCGACCAGGAGGTACACCGGCCAGTTGGATTTCTCCGTGCCCAGCGGCAGGTTGTAGAGGATGAAATCAATGATCCCGTTAGCGCCGATGGCGTGAACGCCCAGCAGCGAGAACAGCATCATGCCGATGCCGGTCAGGACCGCGTGCACCACGAACAGCAGCGGGGCGACAAACAGGAAGGAGAACTCAATGGGTTCGGTCACGCCGACCAGCAGAGAGGTGAGCGCTGCCGGGATCAGAATGGCTTTCGCAATGGCTTTACGCTCCGGCTTTGCGGTCATGTACATCGCCAGCGCGGCGGCAGGCAGGCCGAACATCTTGCTGATGCCGCGGGCGTCCCACACCACCGTGCTGCTGAGCTGTTTCACCTCCGGGCAGGCCATCTCGGCAAAATAGATATTGCGCGCGCCCTGGTAAACCGTGCCGCACACCTCCTGCGTGCCGCCTAGCTCGGTATACAGGAACGGGGTATAGACCAGATGATGCAGGCCGGTAGGCACCAGAATACGTTCCAGGAACCCGTAGATGGCCACGCCCAAAGGCCCGGAGCCCTTGATGGCCAGCGCCATCGCGCTAATCCCGTGCTGGGCAAACGGCCACACTTCACTCATTACCACGCCGAGCAGCATGGCGACCGGGAGCATCACAATGGCAACAAAGCAGTGGCCGGAGTAGATTGCCATCGCGCCGTTAAACTGTACGCCGGAGTATTTGTTGTACAGATAGCCGGAAAGCGCACCGGTCAGGATCCCGGCAAAAACCCCCATCTCCAGCACCTGCACGCCCAGCACCATCGTCTGCCCGGCGGCTTTCATCTGATCCGCCGCGGCCAGCGCACCCTGGAGTTGCAGCGTGACGTTCATGGCGTTGATAAACACCACAAAGGTCACCAGGCCAATCAGCGCGGCATAGCCTTTATCGCGCGTCGCGAGGCCAATCGGGATACCGACGGCAAACACCAGCGCCAGGTTGACCAGCACCGACACGGCCGATTTCGAGATAAGCTGACCAAGATGCTGAATATAAGGATGACCAAGAAACGGCAGATACTCCGCGAGATTACCGTTACCCAGCACGTTACCAAAGGCGATAAACAGACCGACGATCGGTAAGATCAGTACCGGTCCGTACAATGATTTTCCAAAATTTTGTAGGGCGTTCACGGCTCGTTTCATGGCTTTCTCTCTTATTGAACCGCGCACTCGGGGTGCGTCTTGAGCTTAAAACTAGCAGGCTCCCGGCGAGCTTATCCAGCTATCTTGTTGTTTTAAAAACAAATGACGTGAAACGTTACATGTAACGTTTCACCCTGTGATCGGCGTAGCACCAGCGGGTTGCCGGTTTGACTCACTCTGCGAGGCGCTTTCCAGATTCTAAAATTGGACTTTTTGAATTAATGAAACTTGCGGATAATACTTATCCGGACGACGACCAACGGGCCCCGTGGGCCAGGGACAAAGGATGAAACCGTTTCGCTTAGCCGCGATCTCTCTCGCGCTGCTTACCACATTTACGCTTGTCGGCTGTGATAACAGCGACGATAACACTCAATCTGCGGCTCCCGCCGCTTCCACCCCATCAACACCGAAAGCTGCGGAAAAGCCCGACGCTGACAAGCTGGCAAAACTGGCGGCGCAGAGTCAGGGCAAAGCGTTAACCCTGCTGGATGCCTCAGAAGTGCAGCTGGACGGCGCGGCCACGCTGGTGCTGACATTCTCGGTTCCGCTGAATCCCGATCAGGATTTCGCGAAAACGGTGCATGTCGTGGACAAGAAAAGCGGCAAAGTTGACGGGGCGTGGGAACTTGCGCCTAACCTGAAAGAGCTTCGTCTGCGCCATCTGGAGCCCAACCGCAACCTGGTCGTCACCGTTGAACGTGGCCTGCAGGGGCTGAATAAGGCGACGTTCGGCACTGATTATGAAAAAGCCCTGACCACCCGGGACGTCGAGCCTACCGTCGGCTTTGCCAGCCGCGGCTCGCTGCTGCCGGGCAAAGTGGTCGAAGGTCTGCCGGTGATGGCGCTCAACGTTAACAACGTGGACGTCAATTTCTATCGCGTGAAGCCTGAATCGCTGGCCTCCTTTGTCAGCCAGTGGGAATACCGCAACGCGCTGACCAACTGGGAATCCGACAACCTGCTGAAGATGGCGGAGCTGGTGTACACCGGTCGCTTCGATCTTAATCCGGCGCGCAATACGCGTGAAAAATTGCTGCTGCCGCTAAAGGATATTAAACCGCTCCAGCAGTCTGGCGTGTATATCGCGGTCATGAACCAGGCCGGGCATTACAACTACAGCAACGCCGCAACGCTCTTTACCTTAAGTGATATTGGGCTGTCCGCTCACCGTTATCATAACCGCCTGGATATCTTTACCCAGAGCCTGGAGAACGGCGCGGCGCAATCCGGCGTGACCGTGACCCTGCTGAACGACAAAGGGCAGACCCTTGCCGAAGCGAACAGCGACGGCGATGGTCACGCTAAACTTGAAACCGACAAAGAAGCCGCGCTGATCCTGGCCAGCAAAGACGGTCAGACCACGCTGCTTGACCTCAAGCTACCGGCCCTTGACCTGGCGGAGTTCGACATTGCAGGGAGCCCTGGCTACAGCAAGCAATTCTTTATGTTTGGCCCGCGCGATCTCTACCGTCCGGGCGAAACAGTGATCCTGAACGGTCTGCTGCGCGACAGCGACGGTAAGCCACTGCCCGATCAGCCGGTGAAGCTTGACGTGCTGCGTCCGGACGGACAGGTGGCGCGTAGCGTCGTCGTGCAGCCTGAAAACGGTCTCTATCGCTTTAACTACCCGCTGGACAGCGGGGCGCAGACCGGCATGTGGCATATCCGCGCCAATACGGGCGATAACCTGCAGCGTCTGTGGGACTTCCACGTCGAAGATTTTATGCCTGAGCGGATGGCACTTAACCTGACGGGGCAAAAAGCGCCGGTTTCACCGCAGGATAACGTCGACTTTTCTGTGGTGGGCTATTACCTCTATGGTGCCCCGGCCAACGGTAACGCTCTGCAGGGACAACTTTTCCTGCGTCCACTGCGCGACGCGGTTCCGGCACTGCCGGGCTTCCAGTTTGGTGATATCGCCGAGGAAAACCTGAGCCGCAGTCTGGATGAAGTTCAGCTTACGCTGGATGAACAGGGGCGTGGCGAGGTCTCTACGGAGAGCCAGTGGAAAGAGGTGCACTCTCCTTTACAGCTGATCCTGCAGGCCAGCCTGCTGGAGTCAGGTGGTCGTCCGGTGACGCGTCGTGCTGAGCAGGCTATCTGGCCTGCTGCGGAATTGCCGGGCATCCGTCCTCAGTTCGCCAGCAAGGCGGTTTATGACTACCGCACCGATACCACCGTCAACCAGCCGATTGTCGACGAGAACGGCAACGCCAGTTTCGATATTGTCTATGCCGATGCCAGTGGGGCAAAAAAGGCGGTTTCCGGGTTACAGGTGCGTCTGATCCGCGAACGTCGGGATTATTACTGGAACTGGTCCGAAAGCGAGGGCTGGCAGTCGCAGTTTGATCAAAAAGATCTGATCGAAGGCGAGCAGGAGTTGACCCTCAAGGCTGATGAAACCGGCAAAGTCACTTTCCCGGTTGAGTGGGGTTCCTATCGTCTGGAGGTTAAAGCACCGGACGACATGGTCAGCAGCGTGCGCTTCTGGGCGGGCTACAGCTGGCAGGATAATAGCGACGGCACCGGGGCTGCGCGCCCTGACCGCGTCACCCTGAAGCTGGATAAACCGGGTTATCAGCCTGGCGATACTATCAACCTGCACATTGCTGCACCGGCCGCCGGCAAGGGCTATGCCATGATCGAATCCAGCGAAGGGCCGCTGTGGTGGAAAGAGATCGACGTTCCGGCAAACGGGCTGGATCTCGCTATCCCGGTCGATAAAGCCTGGAAACGTCACGATCTTTATCTCAGCACGCTGGTGGTACGCCCTGGTGATAAATCCAAATCCGCCACGCCGAAACGTGCGGTCGGCCTGCTGCATCTGCCGATGGGCGACGAAAATCGCCGCCTGAATATTGCGCTGGATAACCCGCAGAAAATGCGTCCAAACCAGACGCTCTCTGTGAAGGTGAAAGCCAGCGTGAAAGAGGGCGCGGTGCCGCAGAAAGTGAACGTGCTGGTCTCGGCGGTGGACAGCGGCGTGCTAAACATTACCGACTACGTCACGCCAGATCCGTGGCAGGCTTTCTTTGGTCAGAAGCGCTACGGCGCGGATATCTACGATATCTATGGTCAGGTCATTGAAGGCCAGGGCCGCCTCGCCGCGCTGCGTTTTGGTGGCGACGGGGATGAGCTGAAGCGCGGCGGCAAACCGCCGGTGAACCACGTCACCATTATAGCCCAGCAGGCGCAGCCGGTAACGCTGGATGCCAACGGGGAAGGCACCGTTACGCTGCCGATTGGCGACTTCAACGGCGAGCTGCGTCTGATGGCGCAGGCCTGGACAGAAGACGATTTCGGCAGCAGCGAAAGCAAAGTGATTGTTGCCGCGCCAGTGATTACTGAACTGAATACGCCGCGCTTCCTGGCAAGCGGCGATACTTCACGCTTAACACTGGACCTCACCAACCTGACCGATCAGCCGCAAACGCTGAACGTGGCGTTAACCGCGACCGGCAAACTGACGCTGGAAGGGGCGCAGCCGCAGCCGGTGCGACTGCCACCAGGTGCGCGGACAACTCTGTTTATTCCGGTGCGCGCGCTGGACGGCTACGGAGACGGTGAAGTGACTGCGCAGATGACCGGCCTGCAGCTTCCGGGCGAGACCTTTGCCCCGCAGCAGAAGAGCTGGAAAATCGGTGTCCGTCCGGCGTTCCCGGCGCAGACGGTGAATACCGGGGCCATGCTGAATCCGGGTGAGTCCTGGACAGCACCGGGGCAGCATATCAACGGCTTCTCTCCTGCAACGCTGCAGGGGCAACTGCTGCTGAGCGGTAAACCACCGCTCAATCTGGCGCGCTATATCCGCGAGTTGCAGGCTTATCCTTATGGTTGCCTTGAGCAAACCACCAGCGGCCTGTTCCCGTCGCTCTATACCAACGCGGCACAGCTGAAGGCGCTTGGCATCAAAGGTGATACGGACGACAAACGCCGTACCGCCATTGATATCGGCATCTCCCGTCTGCTGCAGATGCAGCGTGATGACGGTGGTTTCGCGCTGTGGGATAAAAACGGTCCGGAAGAGTACTGGCTGACCGCCTATGTCACTGACTTCCTGGTGCGCGCAGGCGAGCAGGGTTACAGCGTGCCGGCCGACGCGGTCAATAACGCGAATAGCCGTTTGCTGCGCTATCTGCAGGACCCGGGCATGATGTCCATTCGCTACAGTGACGATACGCAGGCCAGCAAGTTCGCTGTGCAGGCCTATGCCTCGTTGGTGCTGGCGCGTCAGCAAAAAGCACCGCTGGGTGCGCTGCGTGAAATCTGGGATCGTCACGATCAGGCGGCTTCCGGTCTGCCGCTGATGCAGCTCGGTATGGCGCTTAAGCTGATGGGCGATGCCCCACGCAGCCAGCAGGCGCTGGATCTGGCGCTCAAAACGCCGCGTAACGACAGTAAAACCTGGATGGCCGATTACGGCAGCACGCTTCGCGATAACGCGCTGATGCTCTCCCTTCTCGAGGAGTACAAGCTGTTGCCGGATGCGCAAAATACGCTGTTGAATGCGTTGTCTGAAGAGGCCTTCAGCCAGCGCTGGTTGTCAACGCAGGAGAGCAACGCGCTGTTCCTGGCCGGACGTTCGCTGCAAACCTTGTCCGGTGCGTGGCAGGCTCAAACCTCGCTGTCTGATACCGCATCAGGTGGGGATCAGGCGCAGGTGCAAAACCTCACCGGTGACCAGCTTGGTGCATTGCAGGTCACTAATACCGGCACAACCCCGCTGTGGGTTCGCCTGGACAGCACAGGTTATCCTGAAGATGCGCCGCAGCCGAGCTCGAACGTGCTGCAGGTTGAACGTCATATTCTGGCAACCGACGGCAGCACGAAATCGCTCTCCTCACTGAAGAGTGGTGAGCTGGTGCTGGTCTGGCTGGAGGTGAAAGCCAGCCAGAACGTGCCGGACGCGCTGGTGGTGGATCTTCTCCCTGCTGGTCTGGAGCTGGAAAACCAGAACCTGGCAAGCAGCAGTGCCAGCCTGCAGGACAGCGGCAGTGAAGTGCAGAACCTGCTGAGCCAGATGCAGCAGGCGGACATTCAGCATATGGAATTCCGCGACGACCGCTTTGTCGCAGCAGTGCCGGTGAACGAAGGTCAGCCGGTCACGCTGGTTTATCTGGCGCGCGCGGTGACGCCGGGCACCTATCAGGTGCCGGTTCCGATGGTGGAGTCTATGTACGTGCCGCAGTGGCGAGCCACGGGGGCGGCCAGTGGCCCGCTGATTGTTGTTCCGTAATATGCTGATGGCTCGTCTGATACGCTCCCGCTGGCTGTGGCTGGCGGGAGCGCTTCTCATTTTATGGGGGCTGATTCTGTCTGCTGACCGCCTGTGGCCGTTGCCTCTGAAAGAGGTTAACCCCGCCCGGGTCGTGGTGGATGAGAAGGGCACCCCACTCTGGCGTTTTGCCGATAGCGACGGCATCTGGCGCTATCCGGTGACGATCGAAGAGGTCTCCCCCCGTTATCTTGAGGCGCTGATCCAGTACGAAGATCGCTGGTTCTGGGATCATCCTGGCGTCAACCCGCTCTCTGTTCTGCGCGCCGCCTGGCAGGATTTAACTTCCGGAAAGGTTGTCTCTGGCGGCAGTACGCTCACCATGCAGGTGGCACGGTTGCTGGATCCGCATCCGCGGACTCTGGGGGGCAAAATTCGTCAGCTCTGGCGGGCGTTGCAGCTGGAGTGGCATCTTTCCAAGCGCGATATTCTCACGCTCTATCTTAACCGTGCGCCGTTTGGCGGCACGCTGCAGGGCGTGGGGGCGGCAAGCTGGACCTATCTGGGAAAACCCCCGTCACAGCTCAGCTACTCCGACGCGGCGCTGCTCGCGGTGCTGCCTCAGGCACCAAGCCGTTTACGCCCGGACCGCTGGCCTGAACGGGCTGAAGCGGCGCGCAATAAGGTGCTCGACCGCATGGCGACGCAGGGCGTCTGGTCCGCAAAGCAGGTCCAGGAATCCCGTGAAGAGTCGATATGGCTGGCGCCCCGGCAGATGCCGCAGCTGGCACCGCTCTTTGCACGCATGATGCTCAGTAAAAGCCACGACACGAAAATTGTCACCACGCTGGATGCCGGTTTGCAACGGCAGCTGGAAGAGCTGGCGATGAACTGGAAATCCCGCCTGCCGGCCCGCAGCTCGCTGGCGATGATCGTCGTGGATCATACCGATATGAAAGTGCGCGGCTGGGTCGGGTCGGTGGATATTAACGATGACACGCGTTTTAGCCACGTGGATATGGTCAATGCGATCCGATCTCCGGGATCGGTGTTAAAACCCTTTATCTACGGCATGGCGCTGGATGAGGGATTGATCCATCCCGCCTCGTTGCTACAAGACGTGCCAAGAAAAACCGGCGATTATCGCCCGGGGAATTTTGACAGCGGATTCCACGGGCCGGTCAGCATGAGCGAAGCGCTGGTGCGCTCCCTCAACCTGCCCGCTGTGCAGGTGCTGGAAGCCTACGGGCCTAAACGGTTTACCGGCATGCTCAGTAACGCAGGCTTGCCGCTGATCCTGCCCGCGGGGGCGCAGCCGAATCTGTCCCTGATCCTCGGCGGGGCAGGCGCGCGGCTGGCCGATATCGCCGCGGCCTACAGCGCCTTTGCCCGCCACGGTAAGGCGGGAAGGCTGCGGCTACAGCCTGGCGATCCGCTCATTGAGCGTCCGCTGCTGTCTCCGGGCTCGGCGTGGATTATTCGCCGTATTCTGGCCAACGAGGCGCAGCCGCTACCGGATAACGCGCTGCCGCAGGTTGCGCCGCTGGCCTGGAAAACGGGCACCAGCTACGGCTACCGCGATGCCTGGGCCATCGGTCTGAATGCCCGCTACGTGATAGGCATCTGGACCGGAAGACCGGACGGTACGCCCGTGGCGGGACAGTTTGGTTTTGCCAGCGCCGTGCCGCTGTTAAACCAGGTGAATAACCTGCTTCAGTCACGTTCAACGATCGACGAAGCCCGCCTCCCGCGCGATCCGCGTCCGGCAAGCGTCGGGCGGGGCGTGATTTGCTGGCCTGGCGGTCAGTCGTTGCCGGAAGGCAGTGAAAACTGTCGACGTCGTCTCTCGACCTGGCTGCTGGAGGGGAGTGAGCCGCCCACGCTGCTGTTGCCGGAGCAGGAAGGCATTCGCGGGATTCGTTTCCCGGTCTGGCTGGATAAAACGGGCAAACGTGTGGCGGCAGATTGCCCGGATGCAACAGAGAAAGACCTTGACGTCTGGCCGCTGCCGCTGGAGCCCTGGCTGCCTGCAAACGAGCGTCGTGCGGTACGCGTCCCACCCTCATCACCAGACTGTCCGCCGCTCTCGCAGGACGCGCCTGCGCCACTCATTCTGACCGGCATACGTGAAGGCGCCGTGATTAAACGCCTGCCGGGAGAATCCCGCGTTTCGCTGCCGCTTCAGGTGACCGGCATTAGCGGCGAGCGCTGGTGGTTTTTGAACGGTGAACCGCTGAATGTGAAAGGGAAAGTTTACACATTACAACTAGATAAAGCGGGCGATTATCAGTTACTCGTTATGGATGAGACCGGGCAGGTTGTGACAGTGAATTTCGCGTTACAGTGACAAAAAAACAGCTTTCAGCGGTGAGCTGTTGCTGAAACTCGTCTTATTTTAAAAAAATGTTACCTGAATCCATAGGCAATGGCGGCATTGCTCATTATAATCCGCGCCACACCATACTCAGGTATGCAAAACAACAGAACATTGACAGAGGTTATCATGGCTATTGAACGTACTTTTTCCATCATCAAACCAAACGCGGTGGCAAAAAACGTTATTGGCAGCATCTTCGCTCGCTTTGAATCAGCAGGGTTCAAAATTGTTGGCACCAAAATGCTGCACCTGACCGTTGAACAGGCTCGTGGTTTCTACGCTGAGCACGAAGGTCGCCCATTCTTTGACGGCCTGGTTGAGTTCATGACCTCTGGCCCAATCGTGGTTTCCGTACTGGAAGGCGAAAATGCAGTACAGCGTCACCGCGACCTGCTGGGTGCCACCAACCCGGACAACGCGCTGGCAGGTACCCTGCGCGCTGACTACGCTGACAGCTTCACCGAGAACGGTACTCACGGTTCTGACTCCGTTGAATCTGCTGCGCGCGAAATCGCTTTCTTCTTCGCTGAAGGCGAAGTGTGTCCACGTACCCGTTAATTTAACGGTTTCGTTTACACATTATTTTCGTAAATGCCACGTCCAGACGTGGCATCCCTGCGTCAGAGTTTGTACAATGCAACGCCCCGGACGAGCAGACCGCTTTCCGGGGCGTTTCTATTCAACCCTCCATGGGCCATAACGTGTAACAACGAGGCCGGTAAATATTATGTCTGAATTAGTGAATACCTCCGAAGTCGCCATTCCTGCGGTTCCCAATAAAAATGGAAAAATCAACCTGCTGGATCTGAACCGTCAGCAGATGCGCGAGTTCTTCAAAGAGATGGGCGAAAAGCCGTTTCGTGCCGATCAGGTCATGAAGTGGATGTACCATTACTGCAGCGACAATTTTGATGACATGACTGACATCAACAAGGCTCTGCGTAATAAGCTCAAAGAAGTGGCTGAAATTCGCGCGCCGGAAGTGGTGGAAGAGCAGCGCTCCGCCGATGGCACCATCAAATGGGCGATTGCGGTTGGCGATCAGCGCGTTGAAACCGTCTACATCCCGGAAGAAGACCGTGCCACACTGTGCGTCTCCTCTCAGGTGGGCTGTGCGCTGGAGTGCAAATTCTGCTCAACTGCGCAGCAAGGCTTTAACCGTAACCTGCGCGTATCAGAAATTATCGGCCAGGTCTGGCGTGCCGCGAAAATCGTCGGTGCGGCAAAAGTGACCGGTACGCGTCCCATCACCAACGTGGTAATGATGGGGATGGGTGAGCCGCTGCTGAACCTGACTAACGTGGTGCCGGCAATGGAAATCATGCTGGATGACTTCGGTTTTGGTCTGTCCAAGCGCCGCGTGACGCTCTCTACCTCAGGCGTTGTGCCTGCGCTGGACAAGCTCGGCGACATGATTGACGTTGCGCTGGCGATCTCCCTGCACGCGCCAAACGATGAAATTCGTGACGAAATTGTGCCGATCAACAAAAAGTACAATATCGAAACCTTCCTCGCTGCCGTGCGTCGCTATCTGGAAAAATCCAACGCCAATCAGGGCCGCGTGACCATCGAGTACGTGATGCTTGACCACGTCAACGACGGTACCGAGCATGCGCACCAGCTGGCGGAGCTGCTGAAAGATACGCCATGCAAAATCAACCTGATCCCCTGGAACCCGTTCCCGGGCGCGCCGTATGGCCGTAGCTCGAACAGCCGTATCGACCGCTTCTCCAAGGTGCTGATGGAGTATGGTTTCACCACCATCGTGCGTAAAACCCGTGGTGATGACATTGATGCCGCATGCGGACAGCTGGCAGGTGATGTGATTGACCGTACCAAACGTACCCTGCGTAAACGCATGCAGGGTGAGGCCATCGCGGTTAAAGCTGTTTGATTAATATGCACTCACGGCGCATTATTTGCGCCGTGAAGCATAATCTTACTGAATAATCAGTCAGATTCGTGATGACTGAATAATAATTACGGTGCGTTTCATCCGACTTTCGGGCAGTATGTAACGACGTAACAACAGTTTAGCCGTTCGGGCAGTCTGTACTGTCATCTCCCGGCTGACAGTCTTATACTGTCTGTTCAAGGTTAACTGACCAGAAGTTTCGCGGTGCGGGTGGCATTGTGACTCACCGGCACCTGAACCCTTATTTTTCACGTACCAGTAGTTGTAGCGAATGAATACTGAAGCCACTCACGACCAACATGAAGCACTCTCCACTGGCGTTCGTCTTCGCAACGCCCGTGAACAACTCGGACTCAGCCAGCAAGCCGTTGCGGAACGCTTGTGCCTGAAGGTTTCCACGGTTCGCGATATTGAAGAAGATAAGGCGCCTGCCGATCTGGCTTCAACCTTCCTGCGCGGTTATATCCGCTCTTACGCAAAACTGGTGCACATCCCCGAAAACGAATTACTGCCCATGATGGAGAAGCAGGCACCGGTCCGTGCAGCAAAAGTTGCGCCGATGCAGACCTTCTCCCTGGGGAAACGTCGTAAAAAACGTGATGGCTGGCTGATGAGCTTTACCTGGCTGGTGCTGTTTGTGGTGGTCGGTCTGACCGGTGCCTGGTGGTGGCAAAACCATAAGGCACAGCAGGAAGAGATTACCACGATGGCCGATCAATCCTCGGCCGAACTCAACCAGGCCGGAACGGATAACGCCCAGAACGTGCCGCTGAATACCAACGGCGCGGCCTCCTCCAGCGAGCCACAGACGGCCGCGACAGAGACCCCGGCAACAGACGCGCCGGCGACCGGTACAGCACCGGCTCCGGGGGCAACGGCTAGCACCGCTGCGCCTCAGGCTCAGGATCAAAACACGGTGGTCTCTCCTTCCCAGGCGAATGTGGATACTGCGGCAAACGCGCCAGCGGCCACGCAGCCTGCAGACAATACCGCAGCGTCTCTGCCAACCAACCCGGCAGGTACTGCAACTCCTGAAGCCGATCCCAACGCACTGGTGATGAACTTCAACGCCGACTGCTGGCTGGAAGTGACTGACGCGACAGGTAAAAAGTTGTTCAGCGGCCTGCAGCGTAAAGATGGCACGTTAAACCTAACCGGCCAGGCGCCTTATAAACTTAAAATCGGCGCTCCGGCAGCGGTACAGATCCAGTATCAAGGAAAACCTGTCGACCTGAGCCGCTTTATCAGAACTAACCAGGTTGCACGTCTTACCGTTAATGCCGAACAATCAGCAGCACAGTAACAGACGGGCAACGCGGGAGATTTTTCATGCATAACCAGGCTCCGATTCAACGTAGAAAATCGAAACGGATTTACGTTGGGAATGTGCCAGTCGGCGATGGGGCACCTATCGCCGTTCAGTCGATGACCAATACGCGCACCACCGATGTGGAAGCCACGGTCAATCAAATCAAAGCATTAGAGCGAGTAGGCGCGGACATCGTTCGCGTCTCCGTCCCGACCATGGATGCCGCCGAAGCATTCAAGCTGATCAAACAGCAGGTCAGCGTTCCTCTGGTCGCGGATATCCACTTCGACTACCGTATCGCACTGAAAGTGGCCGAATACGGCGTCGACTGCCTGCGCATTAACCCGGGCAACATCGGTAACGAAGAGCGTATCCGCATGGTTGTGGACTGCGCCCGTGACAAAAATATTCCTATCCGTATCGGCGTCAACGCCGGTTCCCTGGAAAAAGATCTGCAGGAAAAATACGGTGAGCCTACGCCGCAGGCGTTGCTTGAATCCGCAATGCGTCACGTTGATCATCTGGATCGTCTTAACTTTGATCAGTTCAAAGTCAGCGTGAAAGCGTCCGATGTTTTCCTTGCGGTGGAATCTTACCGTCTGCTGGCAAAACAGATCGATCAGCCTCTGCACCTCGGGATCACCGAAGCGGGTGGCCTGCGTAGCGGTTCTGTAAAATCCGCGATCGGTCTGGGGCTGCTGCTCTCCGAAGGGATCGGCGATACCCTGCGCGTGTCGCTGGCGGCCGATCCGGTTGAAGAGATCAAAGTCGGTTTCGATATCCTGAAATCACTGCGTATCCGCTCGC
The DNA here is from genome assembly GCF_003986875.1 of Enterobacter sp. WCHEn090032. Taxonomy (NCBI): domain Bacteria; kingdom Pseudomonadati; phylum Pseudomonadota; class Gammaproteobacteria; order Enterobacterales; family Enterobacteriaceae; genus Enterobacter; species Enterobacter sp. WCHEn090032. The sequence goes on along the minus strand of NZ_RXRN01000002.1, from coordinate 241,737 downwards.
GCGGGATCAACTTCATTGCCTGCCCAACCTGCTCACGTCAGGAGTTTGATGTGATCGGTACGGTGAATGCCCTGGAGCAACGTCTGGAAGATATTATCACCCCGATGGACGTCTCGATTATCGGCTGCGTGGTGAACGGTCCGGGTGAAGCACTGGTGTCAACCCTGGGCGTTACCGGCGGTAACAAGAAAAGTGGTCTCTATGAAGATGGCGTTCGTAAAGATCGTCTGGATAATAGTGACATGATCGACCAGCTTGAAGCCCGTATCCGTGCCAAAGCCGCCATGATGGACGAGACACAGCGTATCAGCGTTCAGCAGGTTGAAAAATAACGTGATGGGAAGCCGCGAGCTTCCCATGTATGATTGAACCCATTCTTTGGGTTTTTTTTGTATATAGAAAGAGAATAAACGTGGCAAAAAACATTCAAGCCATCCGCGGCATGAACGATTATCTGCCTGGCGAAACCGCCATCTGGCAGCGCATTGAAGGCACGCTGAAGCAGGTGCTCGGCAGCTACGGTTACAGCGAAATCCGTTTGCCGATTGTAGAGCAGACCCCGTTATTCAAACGCGCGATCGGTGAAGTGACCGACGTGGTTGAAAAAGAGATGTACACCTTTGAGGACCGCAACGGCGACAGCCTGACCCTGCGTCCGGAAGGTACGGCGGGCTGCGTACGCGCCGGCATCGAACATGGTCTTCTGTACAATCAGGAGCAGCGCCTGTGGTATATCGGCCCGATGTTCCGCCACGAACGTCCTCAGAAAGGTCGTTATCGCCAGTTCAACCAGCTGGGTGTGGAAGTCTTTGGTCTGCAGGGGCCAGACATCGACGCCGAGTTGATTATGCTGACCGCCCGCTGGTGGCGTGCGCTGGGCATCTCTGAGCACGTTTCTCTTGAACTGAACTCTATCGGTTCGCTGGAAGCGCGCGCTAACTACCGTGACGCGCTGGTGGCGTTCCTGGAGCAGCATAAAGATAAGCTGGACGAAGACTGCAAACGTCGTATGTACAGCAACCCGCTGCGCGTACTGGATTCAAAAAATGCAGATGTCCAGGCGCTGCTGAACGATGCGCCTGCGCTGGGTGACTACCTGGACGATGAATCTCGCGAACACTTCGCAGGTCTGTGCAAGCTGCTTGAAGCGGCGGGCATTGCCTACACCGTGAACCAGCGTCTGGTGCGCGGTCTGGACTACTATAACCGCACCGTGTTTGAGTGGGTTACCACCAGCCTCGGCTCGCAGGGCACCGTGTGTGCAGGCGGTCGTTATGACGGTCTGGTAGAGCAGCTTGGCGGTCGCGCCGCGCCTGCGGTTGGCTTCGCGATGGGCCTTGAGCGACTTGTTTTGCTGGTTCAGGCAGTTAATCCGGAATTTAAAGCAGATTCCGTTGTCGATATATACCTGGTAGCCTCAGGCGCGGAAACGCAGTCTGCGGCGATGCAGCTTGCCGAACGCGTGCGCGATGCGCTGCCGACGGTGAAGCTGATGACCAACCATGGCGGCGGCAACTTCAAAAAACAGTTTGCTCGTGCCGATAAGTGGGGCGCAAGTATTGCACTGGTGCTGGGTGAGTCCGAAGTGGCTAACGGCGAAGTAGTGGTGAAAGACCTGCGCTCTGGTGAGCAGACAACGGTAACGCAGGACGGCGTTGCGGCGCACTTGCGCACTCTATTGGGCTAAGGAGAAGGACTGCGTGGAAATTTACGAGAACGAACACGATCAGGTCGACGCGATCAAACGCTTCTTTGCTGAAAACGGCAAAGCACTGGTGGTTGGCGTTATTTTAGGTGTGGGTGCCTTGATTGGCTGGCGCTACTGGAACAATCATCAGGCGGATTCCGCGCGCGGCGCGTCTCTGACCTATGAAAATACCGTGAGTGCCATTCGTGCCGATCAGCCGCAAACGCTGGCGGCGGCAGAAAAATTTGCCGCTGACAACAAAAACACCTACGGTGCACTGGCTGCGCTGGAAGTGGCTCAGCAGTACGTTGATAAAAACGAACTGGATAAAGCCGCTGCTCAGCTGACTCAGGGCCTCGCTGCGGCCAGCGATGAAAACCTGAAAGCGGTGATCAACCTGCGCCTGGCACGTATTCAGGTTCAGCAGAAAAAAGCTGACGATGCGCTGAAAACGCTCGATACCATCAAAGGCGAAGGTTTTGCTGCCATCGTTGCCGATCTGCGCGGTGAAGCACTGCTGAGCAAAGGTGACAAAGCGGGTGCGCGTAAAGCGTGGCAAGCTGGCGTGGATAGCAAAGCATCACCTGCGCTGAGCGAAATGATGCAGATGAAAATAAATAATTTGTCCGTCTGAGAGGGACCCGATGCAATTGCGTAAATTACTTCTGCCAGGACTGCTTTCTGTTACGTTATTGAGTGGTTGTTCACTGTTCAGTGGCGAAGAAGACGTTGTGAAAATGTCCCCACTGCCGACGGTTGAAAACCAGTTTACTCCCTCCACCGCATGGAGCACCTCCGTGGGCGATGGGATTGGTGACTTCTATTCCAACCTGCATCCGGCTTTTGCCGACAGCGTAATCTATGCGGCTGACCGCAAAGGTACCGTGAAAGCGGTGAACGCCGATGATGGAAAAGAAGTGTGGTCTGTTAACCTGGCGGAAAAAGACGGCTGGTTCTCCCGTAAACCTGCACTGCTGTCTGGCGGCCTGACCGTTGCCGGTGGCCACGTTTACGTGGGCAGCGAAAAAGCACAGGTTTATGCCCTGAACAGTAGCGACGGCTCCATCGCCTGGCAAACGACCGTGGCGGGTGAGTCCCTGTCTCGTCCGGTGGTGAGCGACGGCCTGGTGCTGATTCATACCAGCAACGGCCAGCTGCAGGCGCTGAACGAAGCGGACGGTCTGGTGAAATGGACCGTTAACCTGGATATGCCTGCGCTCTCCCTGCGCGGTGAATCCGCACCGGCTACCGCATTTGGTGCTGCCATTGTGGGCGGTGACAACGGTCGTGTGAGCGCCGTGCTGATGCAGCAGGGCCAGATGATCTGGCAGCAGCGTATCTCCCAGGCCACTGGCTCAACGGAAATTGACCGTCTGAGCGACGTAGACACCACGCCCGTTATCGTTAACGGTGTGGTGTACGCTCTGGCCTATAACGGCAACCTGACCGCGCTGGATCTGCGCAGCGGCCAGATCATGTGGAAACGTGAGCTGGGCTCGGTGAATGATTTCATCGTTGACGGTAACCGCATCTATATGGTTGACCAGAACGATCGCCTGCTGGCGCTGAGCACCGAAGGCGGCGTGACGCTGTGGACGCAAAGCGATCTGCTGCACCGTCTGCTGACTGCGCCGGCACTGTACAACGGTAGCCTGGTGGTCGGTGACAGCGAAGGGTATATGCACTGGATCGATCCAGATAATGGCCGCTTTGTTGCGCAGCAAAAAGTCGACAGCTCTGGTTTCCTGACCGACCCGGTTGTGGCTGACGGCAAACTGCTGATTCAGGCAAAAGACGGCACGCTGTACGCGATCACGCGTTAATTACCCGGCGGTTGTAGTATACTAAACGGCTCCTGTTCACTCAGGAGCCGTTTTGACATTTTTAAAAACGCTGCGAAAGCGACGTTATTTTGAATTTTATGAGGCTTCAAACATGGTACCTGTGGTCGCGCTTGTCGGGCGCCCTAACGTTGGAAAATCCACTCTTTTTAACCGTTTAACACGCACCCGTGATGCGCTGGTTGCGGATTTCCCGGGGCTGACGCGTGACCGTAAGTACGGTCGTGCAGAAGTAGAAGGACGCGAGTTCATCTGTATTGATACCGGTGGTATTGACGGTACGGAAGATGGCGTAGAAACCCGCATGGCGGAACAGTCGCTGCTGGCGATTGAAGAAGCCGACGTGGTGTTGTTCATGGTGGACGCGCGCGCTGGCCTGATGCCGGCGGACTCCGCTATCGCCAAACACCTGCGTTCGCGTGAAAAACCGACCTTCCTGGTGGCGAACAAAACTGACGGTATCGATGCCGATCAGGCTATCGCTGACTTCTGGTCACTGGGTCTGGGTGAGATCTACCCGATTGCCGCATCGCATGGCCGCGGCGTAACCAGCCTGCTGGAAACCGTTCTGCTGCCGTGGGTTGACGAAGTTAACCCGCCGGAAGAGGTGGACGAAGACGCGGAATACTGGGCGCAGTTTGAAGACGGCGAAGCGGGCGAAGAAGAAGAGCCTGAAGAGGACTTCAACCCGCAGGATCTGCCGATCAAGCTGGCCATCGTCGGTCGTCCAAACGTAGGTAAGTCTACACTTACTAACCGTATTCTGGGTGAAGAGCGCGTGGTCGTTTACGACATGCCGGGCACCACCCGTGACAGTATTTACATCCCGATGCAGCGCGATGAGCGTGAATATGTTCTCATCGACACCGCCGGGGTGCGTAAGCGCGGGAAAATCACCGATGTGGTGGAAAAATTCTCCGTTATCAAAACCCTGCAGGCCATTGAAGATGCCAACGTGGTGCTGCTGGTCATTGATGCGCGCGAAGGTATCTCCGATCAGGACCTTTCTCTGCTCGGCTTTATCCTCAATAGTGGGCGCTCACTGGTCATCGTGGTCAACAAATGGGATGGCCTGAGCAATGAAGTGCGTGAGCAGGTGAAAGAGACCCTCGACTTCCGTCTGGGCTTTATCGACTTTGCCCGCGTACACTTCATCTCTGCGCTGCACGGCAGCGGTGTGGGTAATCTGTTCGAGTCCGTGCGTGAAGCCTACGATAGCTCCACCCGTCGTCAGAGTACCGCCATGCTGACCCGTATCATGAATATGGCTGCTGAAGACCATCAGCCGCCACTGGTGCGCGGCCGTCGCGTGAAGCTGAAATATGCTCACGCCGGTGGTTATAACCCGCCAATCGTGGTGATTCACGGCAACCAGGTGAAAGACCTGCCGGATTCCTACAAGCGCTATCTGATGAACTACTTCCGTAAATCGCTGGACGTAATGGGCACGCCTATCCGTATCCAGTTCAAGGAAGGGGAAAACCCGTTCGCCAACAAGCGCAACACCCTGACGCCAAACCAGATGCGTAAGCGTAAGCGTTTGATTAAGCACATTAAGAAAAGCAAATAAACTTTGCTGAACTTACGAAAGCCCGCGTTTATCGCGGGCTTTTTTTTGCCCAATCATACCGCCGGTTTTCTCTGTGTGATGTCAATCACTATTCACTTTTAACCATGTTTAAATCTAAGAAAGTAGACAATCGTCGAATTTTCATCTTAAAGTCCAGGGTCTGGTACTAGACAAAACTAGCGCCTGGTTATCAAATGGTTAACCAACTTTTCGCCACAGGTAAAAAATCGGCCAGATACGTAACTGGCCGGCGTACCTGCTGGTGTTTACAAGCACGACGACATACCTTTCGGGAGAATTATGCAATCCTCTGTTAATCAAAAAGAGAGCCGAACGTTCTTCGGCCATCCGTATCCCCTCGGCTCGCTGTTTTTCACCGAGATGTGGGAACGTTTCTCGTTTTACGGCATTCGTCCGTTACTGATCCTGTTTATGGCCGCCACCGTCTATGATGGCGGGATGGGGCTGGCGCGTGAAAACGCCTCGGCGATAGTCGGGATCTTTGCCGGTACCATGTACCTGGCCGCGCTGCCGGGTGGGTGGCTGGCCGATAACTGGCTCGGCCAGCAGAGAGCCGTCTGGTACGGTTCCATTCTGATTGCGCTCGGTCACCTGTCGATTGCGCTGTCGGCCATCATGGGCGATAACCTGTTCTTTATCGGCCTGATGTTCATCGTTCTCGGTTCCGGCTTGTTCAAAACCTGTATTTCGGTGATGGTCGGTACCCTGTATAAAAAAGGCGACGCGCGTCGTGACGGCGGCTTCTCGCTGTTCTATATGGGCATCAATATGGGGTCGTTCATCGCGCCGCTGATTTCCGGCTGGCTGATCAAAACCCACGGCTGGCACTGGGGCTTTGGCATTGGCGGTATCGGGATGCTGGTCGCGCTGATTATCTTCCGCGTATTTGCCGTTCCGGCAATGAAACGCTATGACAGCGAAGTCGGGCTGGATTCCACCTGGAACAGCCCGGTCGTGAAACGTAACGGCGTAGGTGCCTGGCTGCTGGCCCTGGCGGTAGGTGTTGCGGTTCTCGTGACGCTGATTGCGCAAGGCGTGATTGTGATTAACCCGGTTGCGGTAGCCAGCGTGCTGGTTTACGTCATCGCGGCATCCGTTGCCCTCTATTTTATTTATCTGTTTGTTTTTGCAGGCCTGAACCGCAAAGAGCGCGCCAGGCTGCTGGTCTGCTTTATCCTGCTGATCTCGGCCGCGTTCTTCTGGTCCGCGTTTGAACAGAAGCCAACCTCGTTCAACCTGTTCGCCAACGACTACACTAACCGCATGATCGGTGATTTTGAAATTCCGGCGGTGTGGTTCCAGTCGATCAACGCCCTGTTTATTATTCTGCTGGCACCGGTGTTCAGCTGGGCATGGCCGAAGCTGGCGAGTATGAACATTCGCCCGGGCAGTATCACCAAGTTTGTCATCGGCATCCTGTGTGCCGCGGCGGGCTTTGGCCTGATGATGCTGGCGGCCGAAAACGTGCTGAGCAGCGGCGGGGCGGGCGTGTCGCCGTTCTGGCTGGTGGGCAGCATTCTGATGCTGACGCTGGGTGAGCTCTGCCTGAGCCCGATTGGTCTGGCGACCATGACGCTGCTGGCGCCTGAAAGAATGCGCGGCCAGATGATGGGGCTGTGGTTCTGCGCGAGTGCGCTGGGTAACCTGGCGGCGGGCCTGATTGGCGGCCACGTGAAGGCCGACCAGCTGGATATGCTCCCGGATCTCTTCGCGCGCTGCTCCATCGCGCTGCTGATTTGTGCCGCGGTACTGATCGTCCTCATTGTTCCGGTGCGCCGCATGCTGGAAAATGCGCAGACTAAACCGGCTGCTAACGCCTCATAACACCTCAGCGTGCCGGGGCTGGCGTTACGCCCCGGCATGCTTTTTCCCGAGGTGAAACTATGCAGTTAGGATTTGTTGGTCTTGGCGCGGTCGTGGAAACCGCATATCTCCCCGCGTTGCGTCACCTTTTTGGTCACCCGGTTCGCTGTTTTGGGTTTGATGTTCTCCCCACAAAGCACCCTGAAGGCGTCACGCGCTGCGCCTCGCTTGCGGAGCTTCTTGCCGCACCGCTTGATATTCTGTTTATCACCACCGCTTCGCTGCACCACCTCGAGGTGCTGGAGCAGGCCATTGCCTCGCCCGTTGCGCGGATTGTGATTGAAAAACCGATTGTCGCCACGCTTTCACAAATCGAAAAGCTCAACGCGCTGCTGGCACGCCCCGGCGTGGTGCCCCGCGTGCTGGCGCTCGACCACTGGATGGCGCGCCTCGAAACGGTGAAAAGGTCGCTGGTAAGCAGCGTCTCTGACATCGTCAAAATCGACGGTTATTTACAGGAGCCGAGTGGATATAACGCCGCAGGTGAACCCATCGCGCTTAACTTTGCCACCGGCGAGCCGGATACCCGCACGCTTCGCCACCCTGACGGCGTGATCCTGGATATTGGTACACATGTGCTGGCGATGCTGCGAGAAACCGTGCGCTATCTTGGCGGCAATGACGATATGACGCTGCGGATCGTCACGGCTAAAGACCGCCTGGGTCGCGCTATCGCAGAAGGCGACCTGACCACGGCGGAAGGCGAGGCGCATCTTCAGGGGCGTATCAGCGGCGTGCCGGTGGATATCTGGCTTAACAAATATGCGGGACCGGCGGGCGGGATAAAGGGGATACGCCTCTGCCTGCGCGACGGGCGCATCATCAGTCATGACCGGCGCGGCAGTGAAGATGTGCTGGAGGTGATCGATGGTGAGACGCGTCAATGCTGGACAATTCCCGGCACGATCTACGAACACTGCCTTGCAGAGCAGATCCTGGGTGCCAAAAGCCTGTTTGAGCGGGATCCGCACGAGGTGAGCCGCACGACGCGCCGCAGGATAGCGGAAGTGGAGCTGCTGCTGGCGTTACAGCAACAGCTGCGTGGCCCGCACTGACCGCGACGTGGTAAAATCACCTCAGACCTCAACGCTTTGAAGGAGTCACCATGACGATTACCTGCCCGGATTGCCAGGCACCGCTTGAGCCGCAGAATGGGGTAGCGCACTGCGCGAGCTGTAATAAAGATATTGCGCTCGAAGCCCGCTGCCCGGAGTGTCATCAGCCACTCCAGGTCTTAAAAGCCTGCGGGGCGGTGGACTATTTCTGCCAGAACGGCCACGGTCTTATCTCTAAAAAACGCGTGGAGTTTGTTCGGGCCGAAGGTTAATCACACACGCAGCCTTCGCCTTTCTTCCACAGCTCGACCAGCGACTCGGGCGCTTCCTGCTCCGGCACCAGCACGATGATATCGGTGTAGTGCGCCTGATTTTGCCCGGTCCAGATAATCTGGATGCGGAAATAGCGCTGGTCACCGCTGCCGGGTGACGAGGCCTGTCCCGGCGGCTGGCCGCGCGGAAAGGCCTGCTCAAGGATGCTCACCAGACGCTGGCGCTGGGCCTCGTTGAGGGACGAAAGCGCGATGGTACGCTGGCCGCTCAGCTTAGGAATAAAAGCGACGCCGCCTTCCCGGGCCAGCTCAACCACGGCGTCATCCGTCAGTTCCGGAACCTGCATTTACAGCACTCCCACCTGTTCCCAGGCTTGTTTTATGGCCGCCCCAACATCGCTACCGGAGCGTTTCTCTCCGTGCGCTATCGTCAGTTTTGCGAAGGCCTCAAAATCCGCATCCTGCGCCAGATTACGATCGCAAACTGTGTCGTACCAGGCATAACCCGCTTTTTCCCAGGCGTAGCCGCCGATCGCCGTCGCGGCCAGGTAAAACGCCCGGTTGGGGATGCCGGAGTTCAGGTGCACGCCGCCGTTATCCTCGCGCGTTTTGATGAAATCTTTCATGTGAGCGGGCTGCGGGTCTTTGCCGAGCAGCGGATCGTCGTAGGCGGTACCCGGTTCAGACATCGAGCGCAGCCCTTTGCCGTTGATACCTTTTGCCAGCAGACCTTCGCCAATCAGCCAGTCTGCTTTATCGGCGGTTTGCTTCAGATGGTACTGTTTAACCAGCGAACCAAACACGTCTGACAGCGACTCGTTCAGCGCACCCGACTGTTCAAAATAGATAAGCCCGGCTTCGGTCTCGGTGACGCCGTGGCTCAGCTCGTGCGCCACCACGTCAATGGCGATGGTAAAGCGGTTAAAGATTTCCCCGTCCCCATCGCCAAAGACCATCTGCTGGCCGTTCCAGAAGGCGTTCTGATATTCCCGGCCGTAATGCACGGTGCCGGTTAAAATAAGCCCTTTATTATCGAGCGAATCACGCTGATATTCTTTCCAGAAGAAATCATGGGTGATACCCAGATAATCGTAGGCTTCATCGACCGCCACATCGCCGTTCGAGGGCTGACCTTCATAACGCACCTGCGTACCCGGTAGCTCCTGGGTCTGCTTCGCATCGTAGATATCACGCTCCAGCTGTCCGGCTTTGCTTACGTGCGGCGCGGCAGGTTTGCCGGGCATGTGCGCCATCAGCGTCTGGACATGGGTCAGGGTCTGGCGGGCACAGCGCTGCTGCGGCTCTGAACCGCTTTCGATAATACGACGAAGAATATAGGGGGGAATGACACTGTAAAGATGGGACATGCTGCTCTCCTTAGTTCTGGCAAGGCCGAATAAAAGGGAATAGCAGCAGTATAGTTTCTAACCGGCGAAGAATTATCCGGTTTTTCGCTGACGCGGCTTTTTCGCCGGTTTAATTGATTTGACTTCGCTTTCGACCCAGCCGTCCGACAGGCGGGTGGTCAGCACATCACCGGCGCTCACCTGTTTGGTTTGCTTCAGCACTTTGCCGTCCGTCGCCGTCGTCACGCTGTAGCCGCGCGCCAGCGTGGAGAGGGGGCTGACCGCTTCAAGATGGGTCACCGCATTACCGAAACGTTCGCGGGTGGTGCTCAGACGCGCGCGAACAGTCTCCGCCAGACGATACTCCAGCTGTTGAATCCGCGTTTGCGCACGATAAATTTTTGGCTGCGGGTTCTGCTGATTAAGGCGCTGCGTCACGCGCTGCTGGCGCGAGACCGCACGCTTAAGCTGACTATCCAGCGCGAAGTTCATGCGCTGGCGCAGGCGTTCCAGTACGGTTTGCTGACGCGCCAGACGCAGCTGCGGGTGCTGCTGCTGAAGACGGTGATGAAGCTGGGTAAAGCGACGGGTATGGTTGGCGAGGAAGTAGTCCATCGCCATCTCCAGACGCTGCTGGCCGTTCTGAAGCTGACGCAGCAGCTCCAGCTGGTTGCGGCTCACCACTTCCGCCGCCGCGGATGGCGTAGGCGCACGTAAATCCGCGACAAAATCGGCGATCGTGACGTCGGTTTCGTGGCCGACTGCGCTCACTACAGGGATCTGGCTTGCAAAGATTGCCCGCGCCACGCGCTCGTCGTTAAAGCTCCACAGGTCTTCCAGCGAGCCGCCGCCGCGCCCGACGATTAAGACGTCGCACTCCTGACGGGCGTTCGCCAGTTCAATGGCGCGCACAATCTGGCCCGGCGCATCGTCACCCTGAACGGCGGTTGGGTAGATGATGACAGGCAGGGAAGGGTCGCGACGCTTGAGCACGTGCAAAATATCGTGCAGTGCCGCACCGGTTTTTGAGGTGATAACCCCCACGCAGTGGGCCGGTGAGGGCAGGGGCTTTTTGAACTGCTGGTCGAACAGACCCTCTGCCGTCAGTTTCGCTTTTAGCTGTTCATACTTCTGCTGCAGCAGACCTTCGCCCGCAGGCTGCATGCTCTCGACGATAATCTGATAATCACCGCGCGGTTCATACAGGGTGATATTGGCGCGTACCAGCACCTGCTGGCCGTGCTGAGGACGAAACGTGACGCGGCGGTTGCTGTTGCGGAACATCGCGCAGCGCACCTGGGCGGTATCGTCTTTTAGCGTAAAGTACCAGTGGCCGGAGGAGGGCTGCGTGAAGTTAGAGATTTCACCGCTGATCCAGACCTGCCCCATTTCCTGCTCAAGCAGCAAACGCACCGTCTGATTCAGGCGGCTGACAGTAAAAATTGAGGGGGATTGCGAGGATAACATGTGAGCGGGATCAAATTCTAAATCAGCAAGTTATTCAGTCGATAGTAACCTGCTGAGAGGGGAGTGCAAGGTTTTTTTATAAAAAAGTGTGGATGCAATCGGTTACGCTCTGTATAATGCCACGGCAATATTTAACCACCCAGGTCAGAGATATTGCCCATGCTACGTATCGCTAAAGAAGCACTGACGTTTGACGACGTCCTCCTCGTTCCCGCTCACTCCACCGTTCTGCCGAATACTGCCGATCTCAGCACGCAGTTGACGAAAACCATTCGCCTGAACATTCCTATGCTCTCTGCGGCAATGGACACCGTGACTGAAGCGCGCCTGGCTATTGCCCTGGCACAGGAAGGTGGCATCGGCTTTATTCACAAAAACATGTCTATCGAGCGTCAGGCGGAAGAAGTTCGCCGCGTGAAGAAGCATGAATCCGGTATCGTGTCTGACCCGCAGACCGTTCTGCCGACCACCACCCTGCACGAAGTGAAAGCCCTGACCGAACGTAACGGCTTCGCCGGTTACCCGGTTGTGACCGAAGCGAACGAGCTGGTGGGCATCATCACCGGCCGTGACGTGCGTTTCGTGACTGACCTGAACCAGCCTGTCAGCGTGTACATGACGCCGAAAGAGCGTCTGGTTACCGTACGCGAAGGTGAAGCCCGTGAGGTGGTCTTCGCAAAAATGCACGAAAAACGCGTTGAGAAAGCGCTGGTGGTGGATGCGAACTTCCACCTGCGCGGCATGATCACCGTGAAAGACTTCCAGAAAGCAGAACGTAAACCTAACGCCTGTAAAGACGAGCATGGCCGTTTGCGCGTCGGGGCTGCGGTTGGCGCTGGTGCAGGTAACGAAGAGCGCGTTGACGCGCTGGTTGCCGCAGGCGTTGACGTGCTGCTGATTGACTCCTCGCACGGCCACTCCGAAGGCGTGCTGCAGCGTATTCGTGATACCCGTGCTAAATACCCTGATCTGCAGATCATCGGCGGTAACGTGGCAACGGGCGCAGGCGCTCGCGCGCTGGCTGACGCTGGCTGCAGCGCGGTGAAAGTCGGTATCGGTCCTGGTTCTATCTGTACCACCCGTATCGTGACCGGCGTGGGCGTTCCACAGATCACCGCCGTGTCTGACGCGGTAGAAGCGCTGGAAGGCACCGGTATTCCGGTAATCGCTGATGGCGGTATCCGCTTCTCTGGCGACATCGCGAAAGCCATCGCCGCGGGTGCTTCCGCCGTGATGGTGGGCTCCATGCTGGCCGGTACCGAAGAATCCCCGGGCGAAATCGAACTCTACCAGGGCCGTTCTTACAAATCTTACCGCGGTATGGGCTCCCTGGGCGCAATGTCCAAAGGATCCTCTGACCGTTACTTCCAGACCGATAACGCCGCAGACAAACTGGTGCCGGAAGGTATCGAAGGTCGCGTAGCGTATAAAGGCCGTCTGAAAGAGATCATTCACCAGCAGATGGGCGGCCTGCGCTCCTGTATGGGCCTGACCGGCTGTGGTACCATTGACGAGCTGCGTACTAAAGCGGAATTCGTACGCATCAGCGGTGCGGGTATCCAGGAGAGCCACGTTCACGACGTGACGATCACCAAAGAGTCCCCGAACTACCGTCTGGGCTCCTGATAAGTTTCCGCGCCCGGCTTCTGCCGGGCGCTCTGTTTTTGTTTCACTTGCCTCGGAATTAGCGTCAATGACGGAAAACATTCATAAACATCGCATTCTCATCCTGGACTTCGGTTCGCAGTACACTCAGCTGGTGGCGCGTCGCGTACGTGAACTGGGCGTTTACTGTGAACTGTGGGCGTGGGATGTCACGGAAGCACAGATTCGCGAATTCAATCCAAGCGGCATCATCCTGTCCGGCGGCCCGGAAAGCACCACCGAAGAGAACAGCCCGCGCGCGCCGCAGTACGTGTTCGAAGCTGGCGTACCGGTGTTCGGCGTCTGCTACGGCATGCAGACCATGGCAATGCAGCTGGGCGGCCACGTAGAAGGTTCTAACGAGCGTGAGTTCGGCTATGCGCAGGTAGAAGTGGTAACCGACAGCGCGCTGGTGCGCGGTATCGAAGACTCCCTGACCGCAGACGGCAAGCCGCTGCTGGACGTCTGGATGAGCCACGGCGACAAAGTCACCGCCATCCCGTCTGACTTCGTGACCGTTGCCAGCACCGAAAGCTGCCCGTTCGCCATCATGGCAAACGAAGAAAAACGCTTCTACGGCGTGCAGTTCCACCCGGAAGTGACCCACACCCGTCAGGGTATGCGCATGCTGGAGCGCTTCGTGCGTGACATCTGCCAGTGTGAAGCCCTGTGGACCCCGGCTAAAATCATCGACGACGCCGTTGAGCGTATCCGCCAGCAGGTTGGCGATGACAAAGTGATCCTCGGCCTCTCCGGCGGCGTGGACTCCTCCGTGACCGCGATGCTGCTGCACCGCGCCATCGGCAAAAACCTGACCTGCGTTTTCGTGGACAACGGCCTGCTGCGTCTGAACGAAGCTAAGCAGGTGATGGACATGTTCGGCGACCACTTTGGTCTGAACATCGTTCATGTGGAAGGCGAGCAGCGCTTCCTGGACGCGCTGAAAGGCGAGAACGATCCGGAAGCCAAGCGTAAGATCATCGGCCGCGTCTTCGTGGAAGTGTTCGACGAAGAAGCGCTGAAGCTGGACGACGTGAAGTGGCTGGCGCAGGGTACCATCTACCCTGACGTGATCGAATCTGCCGCATCCGCCACCGGTAAAGCACACGTCATCAAATCTCACCACAACGTGGGCGGCCTGCCGAAAGAGATGAAGATGGGGCTGGTTGAGCCGCTGCGCGAGCTGTTCAAAGACGAAGTGCGTAAGATCGGTCTGGAACTGGGTCTGCCGTACGACATGCTCTACCGTCACCCGTTCCCGGGCCCGGGTCTTGGCGTGCGCGTGCTGGGCGAAGTAAAGAAAGAGTACTGCGACCTGCTGCGTCGCGCGGACGCGATCTTCATTGAAGAGCTGCACAAAGCTGACCTGTACAACAAAGTGAGCCAGGCGTTCACCGTGTTCCTGCCGGTTCGCTCCGTTGGCGTAATGGGCGACGGCCGCAAGTACGACTGGGTTGTTTCCCTGCGTGCGGTGGAAACCATCGACTTCATGACCGCGCACTGGGCGCACCTGCCGTACGACTTCCTGGGACGCGTGTCTAACCGCATCATCAACGAAGTGAACGGTATTTCCCGCGTGGTGTATGACATCAGCGGTAAGCCACCGGCTACGATTGAGTGGGAATGATCTCCCAACCGGAAACGTCTGGTACTAACAGGTTCTAAATTATCTCTAAGCCCGCGGATTGCGGGCTTTTTTTTGGGGCATGGCTGGCAACACCATGTCAGGTTAGTGCCAGGAGCGGGCACAATGTAAGGCTATCCATTAAATCCTTATTCGATGCGTTCCACATTTGGATAACGATCGGTTGCGGCTTCATGGAAAATGTCACCCAGCCAGCCGGCAATCTCGCCTTCAGTCATATCGTCTGGAATAGCGATGTCATAGAGTCGAGAGAACTTTCTCTCCGTCAGGTCAGCACGAAATACCAGCCACCGATCATGCTTACGTTGAACGCCAATATGCCGTCCAAAAACGTTATATATCAGCATATGCAATCTCCGATCATGCTAATGAGTTCCTGTATCTATGATACATGTCAGATCAGGCCAGAGCGTAAATCGTACAAATATGAAAGGTCAGCGTTCGCATCTCGCTTACAGTGGACATCATGCTTCTGTATCTGCTCTGTGCCAGAAGCGGAAGTTTGTCAGATTGTTTGAATTTTTAAAAATGACTTTATGGCAGGAGATGATTTAACCCACTAGAACTTGTTGTATTATAATATTATCATTGACAGTTGTGATTACTTTAAGCTATGTATTAGCTTGCAAATGATAATTATGCAAAGAACCCTAAATATAGAAAAGATAGAGCTGAAATGATCAAAGGGCTTCTGCTTCTAATTGACGGAACCTCCTGCTGCATCAGCTTTTAACCGGGCGCGGAGTAATATTGTGGAATTAGTGAATTTTTCAGTAACAAATTTTAGAAGTATAACGAAAGCGCATAAAGTATCAATCTCTGACACTACAGTATTAATTGGTAGGAATAATGAAGGTAAGTCTAATTTATTAAGGGCGCTTGATGTTGCAATGAGTTCTCTGCAACGCCATGCTATCGAACATCGCTATGGAAGACTTGGTGTAAGAAGTTTATCTCGTAGAGATGAAAAAACTTTTTATTGGGAACGTGATTTCCCTATTAACTTACAATCCAGAAAATCTGGAACCCAAACAATTATTAGGTTAGAGTTTTTGTTAAATGATGATGAGGTAACTGAGTTCAAGAACGAAATCAAGTCAAATGTAAACGGCACGCTTCCAATAATTATCAAAATTGGCAAGGATAGCATTCCAGGCATAGAAGTATCCAAGAAAGGCAAAGGCTCTAAAACTCTAAATTCCAAATCAGGGCAGATAGCAAATTTCATTGCTAATAAAATAATATTTAACTATATACCTGCCGTACGTACTGATCAAGAAGCTATAGATGTTGTAGGTAGAATGTTATCTCAAAGATTAAGAGTGCTTGAGGATGATTCAACGTATTTAACGGCACTTAAAACAATAAAAGATTTGCAGCAACCAATTCTCGATTCCTTGAGTGAACGTATCAAAGAACCTTTGGAGAAATTTTTACCTGGTATAAACTCTGTAAGTATAGAGATTCCTGACGATACCAGACGAAATTCATTACGCCGAGATTTTGAGATCATTGTTGATGATGGTACCCCAACGAGCTTAGCATTTAAGGGGGATGGGGTAAAAAGTTTAGCTGCACTTGGCTTATTAAAGGATCGTGTGAGAACAGATGGAGCATCAATAATTGCTATTGAAGAACCCGAATCACATCTCCACCCAGCAGCCATCCATCAACTTCTAAAAGTAATAAAATCATTAGGAGAGGAAAATCAAGTAATCTTGTCGACGCACAATCCTTTATTCGTCGATAGGCAAGATATTAAATCAAACATAATAATAGATAAAGGTGCTGCAACACCTGCAAAAAGCATAAAGCAAATCCGTGATCTTCTTGGTATAAAGGCATCTGATAATTTGACTAATGCTAATTTTGTTCTGGTTGTTGAAGGTGAAGATGATGCGATTGCTCTTACCGCATTGTTTAAAGTTTTAAGTAATAAACTCAGGCAAATGATTGAAAATCACATGTTGATAGTCGAGCCTATAGGTGGGGCCGGCAATTTAACATATAAGCTTAGCCTTTTAAAAAACTCGCTGTGTGTCTATCACACGTTTTTAGATAACGATGATGCGGGTAGGAATGCTTATGCCTCTGCTGAACAAGAAACTCTTCTTGATATCAAGTCAAATACTTTTGTTAATTGCAATGGTTCAAGAAATTCTGAGTTCGAAGACTGTTTAGATCCACTTTTGTACAAAGAAAAAATCAAGGAAGAGTATGGGGTTAATTTGGATTGTAAAGAATTCAGAGGAAGTGATAAATGGAGTGATAGAGTTAGAAAAGCATTCTTAGCTCAAGGTAAGCAATGGACCAGTAGTGTAGAAGCAAAAGTGAAATATACAGTGGCAAATTGTGTAAAGAAGAGCCCCGAGAATGCCCTCAGCCAACATAAACGTAATTCTGTAGATGCTTTAGTGGTAAGTTTGGAACAAATGATTGGAGGCAAGTAAAGCATAATTTAGAGGCGGTTATTTTGTTGCTCAAAACATTTGGTTGCGCGGCTTTAAAATCCGCTTCTCGCTCACAGCGGACCTTTAGCTCAGTTAGCATGTCCGCTTAGTACCAGGAGCAGACGCAGCAGTATATTCCACTTTCAGCTCGAATCGGACTGAGGTAACGTAGCAGAAATATTTATCCGGACTTAACCAAGATGCCTTCCATCGAAACGTTTATCACTTTTCTTTTCGCGCTGACGCTTCTGGAGATTTCTCCGGGGCCAGACATGATGCTAACTATCGCCAGAGGCGTCGGTCAGGGAAGACGTATTGCACTGTTTACGGTACTGGGTAATGTATTTGTAGCTGGTTTTGTGCAAGTTTCTTTTCTTGTCCTGGGGCTGGTAGCCGTTGTTCATGCCTGGCCGGTTGCACTAGATCTGTTAAGGTGGGCTGGTGCGGCTTATCTGATGTGGCTGGGCATAAAAATGATTGCGACTTCAGGCACAGATACGCGGCTGCGAAAAACAGCCAAAATTTCTGACTGGAGTGCCGTTAAGGAAGGCGCCCTGAACAGCCTGACTAACCCAAAATCCCTGCTGTTCATGTTTGCTTTTCTTCCTCAGTTTGTCGATCCTGCCGCGGGTCCTGTCTGGCTGCAATTGCTTGTTCTGGGTAGTATCCAGAAGCTGGCAGGAATTATTTCCCTGGGGTCAGTCGCGATGGCATCAGGGACATTTGGAAATTGGCTAAGTAAACACCAAGGCTTTATCAAATGGCAGGAACGATTTACAGGTGTTGTCATGATAGGCCTCGGTATCCGCATGTTGTTTAGCGGGTCTGGTGTCGTATCGAAATCTTCCAGTTAAGTTTTACAAGGGTAAACCCAGTGTCCGCTCTTCGCTTAGAGTGGGCCTTCAACTCAGTGGGTATGTCCGCTCCGTGCCAGAAGCGGACATTGCTTACATCATTGTAAGTTTGTTTATGAAAAAATCACAGCGACCAAATGCCAAAAAAACACGAAATCAGTGATTTGTTAATTACTTAGCTCATGCTATATAAGTTCACAAGCTTACTATAAAGGAGTATTATCATTCTAAATTATGCAAGAGGTTTTAGGGCCTGGAGACATGAGTCAAGTATCACTTAGTGTTAAAAATGTTGTCTAATTATAACTTCGAATTTTTTGATGATTATAATTTCATTATTTGAATAGAGCAAACGGTTATTAATTGATAGTTACATATTGTCGATAAGTTTAAATAAAGAGTGCATAACATGAGTAAAGACTGGCAAATATTAAAGAAATCCCTTTCCTATCCATTCGATGCGATAAGAAAAAACAAAAGAGAGTTTTTTATTTGGATCGTTTTTACAGTTGTTTGTGGGCAAATGGGGATTATTGCAAATATAATCATAAGATATTATTCACATTCAATACCACTAGATCAATCTATTTACATAGAAGGTTCGTCAGGGAGTTTTTACACATTTTCCATTGCATTAATAGCCTCTGCTCTTGGGCCTATGTTTGTAACTTTTTTTAGTTCAAAACTTGAATTTAAAACAATAAAAATCATATCGATAATATTATTGATAATTTTATTGCAATTATCAGGAATAATATACGCAGCCACGCAATCAAAGGATTTAATCCTCCCAAATTCTAATGATTTAACATTCGGTCTAACTCAACCTATAATTTATGTTATTTCTATAGTATTAGTAGGCTATACATTTGGCGTATTAAAACTTAACGCTACTGCACATACAGATATAGATGATGAAAGTTATATAGAAAAAGAAGATGCAACAGTTATAGATCAGACAATGGCAACCAATGAAGTAACTGATGATGGTAAAGGAGTTATGATATGAAGTTGAAATATATTGAAGTTAATCAACCAATCGGTACTTTCTATTTAACATCAATAAGAGCCATTGACTTGCTCGATATAGTTAGAGTTGATCGTCGCAGAGATTTCGAGTTTGGTGTGCAAAGGGATATTTCATCATCTAGAGTTTCAGAAATCGCAAAGTACACTAGTGAGCCAGATGCGACTTTTCCAACGCCGATCATAATTTCCGTCGATAATTCATCCAATTTAAAAATGGATGATACCTATTTTTACTTTGAGTCTGAAGTGGTTATAGGTGATGTTATCGATGGTCAGCACAGATTATGGGGAATTAAAAATTCCTCTAATGCTAAACTTTTTGATCTACCTGTTGTTTTAATGTTTGATCTTACTGATGAAGAAAAAGCCTATGTTTTCTCAATTATTAATAGTAAACAAACTCGTGTAAACCCATCAATTGTATATGATTTATTTTCGCTTGCAGAACGCAGGAGTCCTCAGAAAACATGCCACGAAATCGCGAGAGGAATAAACAGTAATCCTGATTCCCCTTTTTATAAAAAGCTAAAAATGCTTGGAAAAAAGGAAATAAACCAAGATAATGCATCATTATCACAAAGCACTTTCATTAAATATCTTATCCAACATATTTCAAAAAAACCTGATGATGATGCAAGAATGTTAAAAATGGATCTGCCATTAACACCAAATGATCAGTGTATATTCCGCGATTATTTTATCGAAGAGAATGATGCTGTAATTCAAAAAATAATATTGAATTTTTTTAATGCTATTAGCGATGTCTATCCAGTTGAGTGGAATACACCAAGGGAATATTATTTAAGTAAACTCACAGGATATGCAGCATTAATGAAAGCCTTCCCTGTAATATATTTAAAGGGCATTAAAGAAAAAACATTGAATTATGACTTTATGCTGAGTGAAGTAAGTAAAATAAAAAGAAATCTTGCAGCACGAGGTATTAATTTTAAAGCGGGTGAATTTGGCACTAATGAATCTGAAATAAATAAGCTTGCGAAGCTTATCATTGATTCATGTAGTTAAGCAAGTTACGTGGGCTGGGGAGGTTTTTTTCTCCCCCGAACTGTTATTCTTGAATGCAAATCAAAAACTGTCAAAGTTTGTAATTTATTGAAATTAATAAAATATTTCAATAAAAGAGAGTTAGCTTATGATACATCAGATTAGTTGTGCTGTACGATAGAAAATGAGAGAACTCAAGTTCGCATTATGAATAGTTTTTGAGCTGAAAACATCGCTAAGACCATGAAAAGTATTGGAGAAGCAGATTTTAATGTCCGCTTCTCGCTCAGAGCGAACCTAACCCGCCCCACAAGCCGACTCCCTTTAGAGCATAGTCGTTCACGCCTTTAAATCGCATGACTCACCGGGATAGGGCCCTTACAATTGCCACCGAGCCGAACTTGCGACAACTGTTAGGTCACCAAAAAGCTAAACGGGGCCTTTCCTGCTGAAATTCAGAACCATTCAGGATATTACACCCCTTATGAATGCTTCCACCGCGCCCGGTGCAAAGCCGACTCTCATTAACCAACGGAGATTATCATCTTGAACAAGTCAATACTCGCATGCTCTGTGGCCGCGCTGCTGGCCGTGTCCGCCATGTCCGCCCAAGCCAGGACCCCCGCCAGGCTCAAGTCGCCAGTCTCGGGCGTGCTCTGCGATCGATATGTATGCGCCAATGACAAGGGATTATCCCGCGCGTTGACAGAGACCTATCTCGGTAAGAAGGCTGCTGCAAACGAAGTGTTCACGTCGAGTGATGTCGATCTGACCGAGTTCACCTTTGCCAACGGCATTTTCTGCGATGTGAAGGAACGACTGTGCCGAGAAGATCGCTATTATGGCGCGAACGGACAGCGCTCCGGGGTTGTATCTAAAAAGTACACAAAGCTGCTTTTTGGCGAATAATGGTGATGAAAAGAGAGCACAGCCAGAGACTGCGTTAAAGGGATATAAGTTATATTTTGTAGTGCATATTATGAATGATGGTGTGATTAACAAAATTAAATTTTATATTAAGGTTTAAATTGCGAAATATTATTCCATTGCTACCCTTTGGCTGAACGTAACAGTGAAGTGGTCTGGTTACGTGAATTCCCATTCACTACCATGAGCGAATAAAGGAATGAAAAACCGCATAATGATTGTCGGCGGCGGCACGGGAGGGACGATTGTTGCCAACCTGCTGGCCAGGAAATTACGGCGTGAAATTGCCAGCGGTCAGGTAGAGTTAATGCTGATTTCCGAATCGCCGGTGCATTACTACAAGCCCGCATTTATGTATGTCGCGTTTAACCTCTTTCACCACCATGAACTGGCACGGCCTGAACGGCAGTTACTGAGTCCGGAAATCCGCTTCATTACCGATAAGATTGAAGCTTTCGATTTTAAACAGCGTCGGCTCTACGGTGCCAGTAAGCAACATTACGACTGGGACCTGCTGGTTATCGCAACCGGCTGTACGCCTTTCCCCCAAAAAATCCCTGGCCTTGCCGAAGCGGGCGACCATTTTTATCAATATGCGGCGGCAAGACAGCTAGCGCATAAGCTCTCCACCATTAAAAAGGGGCGAATATTTATTACCGTCTCTTTCCCGGAAACGCCGAATGTGCCCCACCAGTGCGGCATTGCCCCCATTGAAACCACACTGATGGTTGATGACTATTTGCGTCAGCGTGGCGTACGTAATCAGGTTGAGATTGTTTATACCTATCCGACCGTCGCGCAATTGCTGAGAAACTGTCTGTTCCTGCAGCGTCCGGTGGGGGAGGCGCTGGGCGATATTTTTGCTGCCAAAGGAATACAGCATCAGCGCGGTTTTACCTTAAGCCATGTCGATCCTGACAGCAAAATTGCCTATTCCGCCGAGGGTGATTCACAGAACTTCGATATCCTGATGGCCACGCCGCCCATCAGGGCAGTAGAAGCGGTGCGTAACACCGGGCTCAGTGAGGTTCAGAACGGTGAAGGCTGGTTGCCGACGGATCACCAGACGCTGGGCGTCTACGGTTTAGAAGGGGTGTATGTGATCGGCGATACCGTTGACCTGCCGATCAGTAAAGCCGGCGGATCGTGCCACAACCAGGCGCCCATCATCGCGGATAACATTGTGGCGGAGCTGTATGGCAGACCGCCCGGAAGCGGTAACCATTACGATGGACGGGTCCAGGCCGTTGCGCAGATGGGGCTCTGGGCCGGCATGCCGCTGGTATATGACTATCGCAATGACGTTACCCCCATGCCGGCGACAAAACTCGGTGGCATGCTGCGAAACGGCTTTAACCGCGGACTGTATTGGGGTGTCGTGAGGGGGATGTTCTGATGAGTGACCAGGAACAGTTACTAAAAAGCCTTGCCCCGCTGATGGCAGGCAATCGTCTGAATAATCTGGTTGATCTGCTCGCCGTCGTTGCAGACCTGCTGGAAATGACCGATAACGCGATGGTCGAAAAACTGGCTGGCGTTTTTGAAGATGTGGTCACCGTCGGCTGGGAAGGCGGAACCGCGCTGCGCATGGCGTGGGGGGAGCAAATAAACCGCGAAGGGGATATCTCGCTTCGACAGGTGCTCTCCATGCTCAACGATCCTGATACCCGCCGCGGCATCATGCTTTTGCTGCGTGTGTTACAGATTACGGGGCAACGTCTGAATTCCCTCTCTTCCGTCAGTTATTCGGATTGCCCCGAGATAAGGAGCTGTTAATGTCTGGCTGATGCTTTTCAGGCGGTCGGGTATCGGCTATGCCTTACCCGGCCCACCAGACTGCACTGGGGCTATTTCTCCCCACTCCCCAACCGATACGCCAGCGCCACCACCAGCGACTGCACCAGACACAGCGTCGCCGACTGAGATCGAAACGCGTCCACCTGCGCCTCTTTCACCACAAAGCAGAGATCGCTGAACGTCGCCAGGGGGCTTATCTGGCTGTCCGTGATCACAATCTGCCGCGCGCCGACGCTGGCGGCGGTTTCGCTGACCATCACCGTCTCTTCCGCGTACGGCGAGAAGCTGATCGACACCACAATGTCGCGCGCCTTAATGCGGCTGATCTGCTCGCGCAGCATCCCGCCCATGCCGTCGAGCAGAATCGGGCGGCATTCGAGGTGACTCAGGGCGTAGGTCAGATACGCGGCGACGCTAAAGGAGCGGCGCAGACCGGCGATGTAGATGGTGTCGGCCTCGGCCAGCAGCTGTACCGCGCGCTCCAGCATCTCCGGCTCGGCGCGGGCGGCCAGCTGCTGCAGCGCCTGCGCGTTTGAACGGGCGAACTCCTGCAGGATATCGAGCGGCGTTTCCGGCACAGCCTCGCTCTCCATCTCGCGGAACAGCCGGGCGCGGTCGCTGTAGCTGGCGGTCTCTTCCACCAGGTTCATGCGAAACAGCTGTTTCATTTCGTTGAAGCCGGTGAAGTCAAAGGCATTGGCAAAGCGGATCAGCGTCGACGGCGGCACATCGGCGCGCTCAGCAATGACCGCAACCGTGTCAAACGCCACGCTGTTGGTGTTATCCAGCACATAGCGGGAGACCTGCTGCAGCCTCTTGCTCAGGCTATCGTAGCGATCGCGGATTTGCTGCTGCAGTTCGTTCAGGCTGGTTGCTGTCGTCATGTTATCCCCCAAATACAGTCTTATGATTCTAAACGCAAAACCGCGTCTTTTAAATGTCGGCCATCCATCTGGCAGCAAAAATGAAACAGAAGCTTCAGTCATTTCCTCGCCCGAAATCCCTTAATAGCGCACGCGGCGTCAGTGATGCTGGCTGTTAACATAAAAATCCATCCTTGATCACAATAATCATCATTTATTTTATTTCAACTTAAAATGGAATATTTGTTTCATATATAGTGTTCAGTACACAGTGTTCAGGTCAAGTCACGTATCAACAGCGAGAGGTTAAGGATGGAGACGGTAGCGAATTTTATTCACGGCGAATGTGTCACCGGTTCAGGCCAGCGCGTTCAGGCGATCTTCAACCCGGCCACCGGCGAGCAGATCCGCCAGGTGGTGATGAGTACGGCACAGGAAACGGAGCAGGCGATTGCCGCCGCGCAGCAGGCGTTTCCTGCGTGGGCGCGCCATGCTCCGCTTAAGCGCGCGCGCGTGATGTTCCGCTTCAAGGTGCTGCTGGAAGAGAATATGGAGCGCCTGGCCCGCCTCATCAGCGAAGAGCACGGCAAGGTCTTCTCCGATGCGGTGGGCGAACTGACCCGCGGCCTGGAAGTGGTGGAATTTGCCTGCGGCATTCCGCATCTGCAAAAGGGTGAACACTCGGCGAACGTCGGTACCGGCGTTGACAGCCACTCGCTGATGCAGCCGCTCGGCGTCTGCGCCGGGATCACGCCGTTTAACTTCCCGGCGATGGTGCCGATGTGGATGTTCCCGATTGCCCTGGCGACCGGCAACACCTTCGTGCTGAAGCCGTCGGAAAAAGACCCTTCGCTGGCGCTGGCACTGGCGCAGCTGCTGAAAGAGGCCGGCCTGCCGGACGGCGTGTTCAACGTGGTGCAGGGTGACAAGGAGTCCGTCGACGTGCTCCTGACCGACCCGCGGGTGCAGGCGGTGAGCTTTGTCGGCTCCACGCCGATTGCCGAATACATTTACCAGACAGCGTCTGCCCACGGGAAGCGCTGTCAGGCGCTGGGCGGGGCGAAAAACCACTGCATTTTAATGCCGGATGCCGACATGGAGATGGCGACCAACGCCATTATGGGCGCGGCCTACGGCGCCGCGGGGGAACGCTGCATGGCGCTCTCGGTGGTGCTGGCGGTGGGGGATAACACCGCCGATGACCTCTGCGCCCGGCTGGAAAAACAGATTGCCGCGCTGCGCGTTGGGCCAGGACTGGACCAGACGCCGGAGAACGAAATGGGGCCACTCATCTCCTCCGCGCACCGCAGCAAGGTGCTGGGCTATATCGACAGCGGGGAAGCGCAGGGGGCGACGCTTCGCGTGGACGGTCGCGGCTTTAGCGTGCAGGGCCACGAGCAGGGCTATTTTGTCGGGCCGACGCTGTTCGATAACGTCACCCCGGAGATGACCATCTATAAAGAAGAGATTTTTGGTCCGGTGCTTTCTGTGGTGCGCGTAGCAGATTACGCCAGCGCGGTGGATCTGATTAACCGCCATGAATATGGTAATGGCTCGGCGATCTTCACCCGTGACGGCGGCTGCGCACGCCGCTTCTGCGAAGAGGTGCAGGCGGGTATGGTGGGCGTCAACGTGCCGATCCCGGTGCCGATGGCATTCCACAGCTTCGGCGGCTGGAAGCGCTCGATTTTTGGCGCACTCAACGTTCACGGCAACGACGGCGTGCGTTTCTACACCCGAATGAAAACCATCACCGCGCGCTGGCCGGAAATGCAGCAGGAGACCGGCGCGGCGTTCTCCATGCCGACGCTGGGCTGAAAGGAGGTGTTATGCAAACCGAACGAATGACCATGGCCCAGGCGCTGGTCAGATTCCTTAACCAACAGTACGTCAGCGTTGACGGCAACGAAACGCCCTTCGTGGAGGGCGTCGCCACCATCTTTGGACACGGCAACGTGCTCGGTATCGGCCAGGCGCTGGAGCAGGATCCGGGCCATCTGCAGGTGATGCAGGGCTGCAACGAGCAGGGCATCGCCCACATGGCGACGGGATTCGCCAGACAGCACCGTCGTCAGCGCATTTTCGCCGTCACCTCCTCCGTCGGGCCGGGGGCCGCCAATATGATCACCGCCGCGGCGACCGCTACGGCAAACCGCATTCCGCTGTTGCTGCTGCCAGGAGACATCTACGCCAGCCGCCAGCCGGACCCGGTGCTGCAGCAGATTGAGCAGTATCACGATCTCAGCATTAGCACTAACGACTGCTTCCGTCCGGTCTCTCGCTACTGGGACCGTATCAACCGCCCGGAGCAGTTAATGAGCGCGATGCTAAACGCGATGCGAACGCTTACTGACCCGGCAGATACCGGTGCGGTGACAATTTGCCTGCCGCAGGACGTGCAGGGGGAAGCCTGGGATTACCCGCTGAGCTTCTTTGCGCGTCGCGTGCATCACATCGAGCGTCGTCCGCCGGACCCGCAGCGTCTGGCGCAGGCGCGGGCGCTGATCGCCCGTAAACGTCGGCCGCTGGTGGTGTGCGGCGGCGGCGTGCGCTATTCCGGCGCGCATGAGGCGTTTCGCGAATTTGTCGAGACGCTGCAGCTGCCGTTTGCTGAAACCCAGGCCGGAAAGGGGGCGCTGGTAAGTGACCACCCACTTAATCTGGGCGGGGTGGGCGTGACGGGCGGAATGGCGGCCAACCAGCTCGCGCCGCAGGCCGACCTGGTGATCGGCATCGGCACGCGCCTGACCGACTTTACCACCGGCTCCAAGGCGCTCTTTTGCCATCCGGACGTGGAATTTTTGCTGCTGAACGTGGCCGAGTTTGACGCCCTGAAGCTGGACGCCACCGCGCTGATTGCCGATGCCCAAACCGGGCTGCAGGCCTTAACCCACGCGCTCGGGGAGTACCGCAGCGGCTGGGGAGAGGCGATCGTTCAGGCGAAATCCACCTGGCGCGACGAGTGCCGCCGCCTGTGGGATCGCCAGTGGCGTCCTGACGACGCGCCCGAAGTGGCAGGGCATCTGGATGCGCAACTGGCGGAGTACGGCGAGACGCTCAACACCCGCCTGACCCAGACGCGGGTGCTGGGGCTCATCAACCAGCATGTGGAAGATAACGCCATCGTGGTGGGGGCGGCCGGATCGCTGCCGGGAGATTTACAGCGCCTCTGGCAGGTCAAAACGCCGGACACCTACCATCTGGAGTACGGCTACTCCTGCATGGGCTACGAGATTGCGGCAGCCATTGGCGCGAAGCTCGCCCGACCCGGACAGCCGGTGTACGCCATGGTGGGGGATGGCTCCTACATGATGCTGCACTCCGAGCTGCAAACCGCGGTGCAGGAGGGCATTAAGATCACCGTTCTGCTGTTTGATAACGCCAGCTTCGGCTGCATCAACAACCTGCAGATGGGGCACGGCATGGGCAGCTTTGGCACGGAAAACCGCCATCGCAATCCGGAAACCGGGCAGCTTGACGGGCCGCTGGTGAAGGTCGATTTTGCGCAAAACGCGGAAAGCTACGGCTGCCGCGCGTGGCGGGTGAACGATGAGCAAAGCCTGCTGGCGGCGCTGGAGGCGTCCCGCGCGCATCCTGGCCCCACGCTGCTGGACATCAAGGTGCTGCCAAAGACCATGACCCACGATTACGCCTCCTGGTGGCGCACCGGTGATGCGCAGGTGGCGGCGTCACCAGCGGTGCGCGAAGCCGCGGAGCAAACGCAGGCGCAGGTGAAAAAAGCCCGTCAGTATTAAGTTTTTCCATCGTAACGAAATTTTCATTTCATTTCCCCTCACCCTAACCCTCTCCCCAAAGGGGAGAGGGGAGGGTTCGGTGCGGCCTTTTCTCCCTCGCCCGCCTGGGGAGAGGGGAAGGCTCGGGGCTGTCTTTTCTCCCTCGCCCCTTTGGGGAGAGGGCCGGGGTGAGGGGAAGATGTCCTCCCTTCCATGTTGTGAGATTGATAACAGAATTTATCTCATTCATCTCAAAAGTGTTAACCCACGCTCAAAAACATAATTTTCACTATTTATAAAAATGAAATAAATGTTTTATTTATAGGGTCGTTAGTTCACAGCATTCACCAACACCGGGAGCCGTTATGTTTAACATTGCTTTACTGGGCGCTGGCCGAATTGGCCAGGTACATGCAGCTAACATCGCCAGCCACAGCGCGACCACGCTCTGGTCCGTGGTTGACCCGAATCAGGAATTTGCCACCCGTCTCGCCACGCAGTATCAGGCCCGCCAGCAGAGCCTGACTGAGGCGATGACCGACCCTAACGTTCATGCCGTGCTGATCGCCTCTGCCACCGACACCCACGCGGACCTGATTGAAATGGCCGCCCGCCACGGCAAGGCCATCTTCTGTGAAAAGCCGGTACACCTCGACCTTGCCCGCGTGCGCGACTGCCTGAAGGTGGTCAAGGAGTATGACGTGCCGCTGTTCATCGGCTTTAACCGCCGCTTTGACCCGCAGTTCCGCCGCGTGAAAACCGAGGCTCAGGCCGGGCGCATCGGCAAGCCGGAATCACTGCTCATTATCTCCCGCGATCCGTCTCCGCCGCCTGCGGAGTACGTACGCGTCTCCGGCGGCATGTTCCGCGATATGACCATCCACGACTTTGACATGGCGCGCTTCATCTTGGGCGAAGAGCCGGTGTCGGTGTATGCCCAGGGCAGCAACCTGGTGGATCCGGCGATTGGCGAGGCGGGAGATATCGATACCGCGTTTATCGTTCTGAAATACGCCTCCGGCGCGATGGCGACTATCGTCAACAGCCGCCGCTCCTCGTATGGCTATGACCAGCGCCTGGAGCTGCATGGCTCCGAAGGGCTGCTGTGCGCGGGCAACATTCTGGAAAACCAGGTGCAGCACTACGGCAAACAGGGCTGCACCAGCGCGCTGCCCGAACACTTCTTCCTGCAGCGCTACAAATCCGCTTACGCCGCGGAATGGGAACATTTTGTCGCGGTCCTGCGCGGCGAAGCGGTACCTGACTGCAGCGGCGATGATGGTGAACGTGCGCTGTACCTCGCGGATAAAGCGCTGGAATCGCTGCGAAGCCAGCGCGAGATCGTCCTCTAAACACAACCACCCTACACAGAGAGACATAATAATGAAAAAACTGATCGTAGCCGCCCTCATCGCCATGACATCCGGGGCCGCCTTCGCCGAAAACGAGCAAATTGTTTTCAGTACCCCAAACCTGGCCATGCCGTTTGAAGTTCACATGCAGCGCACGGCGGTGAAAGCCGCAAAAGAGATGGGCGTGAAGCTTCAGGTGCTGGACGGCCAGGGCAGCTCGCCAAAACAGGTGGCTGACCTGGAAAACGCCATTACCCGCGGGGCGCAGGGCTTTATCGTCTCCCCGAACGACGTCAACGCGGTCTCAAGCGCGGTGGATGAAATTCAGGATGCGAAGCTGCCGGTCGTCACCCTTGACCGCTCCGTCGACAGCCAGAAAAAAGTGCCGCACTTCGGCGCCAACAACTACAAGGGTGGCCAGGCGATTGGCGATTTTGTGAAAACCAAATTCCCCGACGGCGCGGAGATCATTCTGCTGACCGGTCAGCCGGGCTCTTCCTCCAACATTGAACGCACCAAAGGGATCCGCGACAGCCTGAAGGCGGGCGGGGATAAGTACAAGATCGTCGCCGATCAGACCGGCAACTGGATGCGTTCAGAAGGGATGCGCATCGTTGAAAGCGTCCTGCCTTCACTGCCGAAACGCCCGCAGGTGATCCTCTCCGCCAATGACGATATGGCGCTGGGGGCGATCGAAGCCCTGCAGAGCCAGGGCGTGAAGCCGGGTGAAATTCTGGTCACCGGCTTTGACGCGGTGCCGGAAGCGCTGGCCCGCGTGCGCGACGGCTGGCTGGCGGTAACGGCGGATCAGCGTCCGGGCTTTGCGGTGCAGACGGCGATGAGCCAGCTGGTGGCCAACGTGCGTGAGAAGAAAGCCATCACCGGGGCTGACTACCCACCGACGCTGATCACCAAAGAGAACCTGCAGCAGGCTGAGCGGATCGGTGAGGCCGGTAACTAATATGTCCCGAGCCGCCTCTGGCGGCTCATCATGAGGAGGAGCAGACCGATGTCGCAACCCTTACTGAAAGTGACCGACCTGGCAAAAAGCTTTTCCGGCGTCTGGGCGCTGAGCAGCGCCCAGCTGACCGTCGGCAGCGGAGAAATTCACGCCCTGCTGGGGGAAAACGGGGCGGGAAAATCGACGCTGCTAAAAGCGCTTGCGGGCGCGCAGCCGCAAACCCGCGGGGAAATCTGGTTTAACGGCGAAACGTTGCCGGTGGATGACTCCCCGGTGGAGCGCCAGAACAAGGGCATTATCACTATCTATCAGGAATTCAACCTGCTGCCCAATATGACCGTCGCGGAAAACATGTTTCTCGGGCGCGAGCCGCGCAAGCGTAACCTGATCGTCGACGAAAAGGCGGTGAACCAGGAGGCGCAGGTCATTCTCGATTACCTGCAGCTGAACGTCGCCCCGACCACGCCCGTCGCCCGTCTGAGCGTGGCGCAGCAGCAGATGGTGGAGATCGCCCGGGCGCTGACCCTCAACGCCCGTTTAATCATTATGGACGAACCGTCCGCCGCGCTGAGCGACAGCGAGGTGGAAAGCCTGCACCGCGTGGTGCGGGAGCTTAAAACCCGTGGCGTGAGCATTATCTATGTCACCCACCGTCTGCACGAAGTGTTCCAGCTTTGCGATCGCTTCACCGTTTTCCAGGACGGCCGCTTCACCGGCACCGGCGCGGTGGCCGAGACCAACGTCGAACAGCTAATCCGCCTGATGGTCGGGCGCGATGTGGCCTTTAACCGTCGTCCCGCCAGCGAAACCCACCATGAGGACAAACCCGTTCGCCTGGCGGTGAAGGGGCTGAGCCGTGAGAAGCCGCCGCTGGATCCGCACGGCATCGCCCTGCATGACATCAGCTTCCACGTCCACGCCGGGGAGGTGTTAGGCATTGCCGGGCTGGTGGGCGCCGGGCGCACCGAAGTGGCGCGCTGCCTGTTTGGCGCAGACGCGTTTACCTCGGGCAGCTTTGAGCTGGACGGCGTGCCGTACCAGCCGCGCGACCCGCTGTATGCCCTCGAACAGGGCGTGGCGCTGGTACCGGAAGACCGTAAAAAAGAGGGGGCGGTGCTGGGGCTGTCGATTCGCGACAACCTGTCGCTCTCCTGCCTCTCCTCGCTGCTGCACTGGCGCTGGTTCGTGAACACCCCCAAAGAGGACGATCTGATTGAGTCCTACCGCCAGGCGCTGCAGATCAAAATGGTCAACAGCGCGCAGGAGGTGCGCAAGCTCTCCGGCGGTAACCAGCAAAAAGTGATCCTCGCGCGCTGCATGGCGCTCAACCCGCGGGTGCTGATCGTTGATGAGCCGACGCGCGGCATCGACGTGGGAACCAAATCAGAAGTGCACCAGGTGCTGTTTGACATGGCGAAAAAGGGCGTGGCGGTGATCGTGATCTCCTCCGATCTGCCTGAAGTGATGGCGGTTTCCGACCGGATTATCACCCTGAGTGAAGGCCGGGTCACCGGCGAGATCCACGGCGATGAGGCCAACGAAGAGCGGCTGATGACGATGATGGCCATCAACCACAACGCCCTGAACGCGGCATAACGGAGTAACTCATGACGCAGATGATTTCTAAAACGCAGGTCCCGGTTAAACGTGCCGGGCGCATCGATCCCATCGCCTTCTTCGAGCGCTTTGGGGTGCTGATTTTCATGATCCTGCTGCTGATCTTCTTCCAGTCGCAGAACAGCAATTTTTTCTCTGAACGCAATATTTTCAACATTCTGACCGAAGTCTCCATCTACGGGATCATGGCCGTGGGGATGACCTTCGTCATCCTCACCGCCGGGATCGACCTCTCCGTCGGCTC
Source organism: Enterobacter sp. WCHEn090032 (assembly GCF_003986875.1). Classification (NCBI taxonomy): domain Bacteria; kingdom Pseudomonadati; phylum Pseudomonadota; class Gammaproteobacteria; order Enterobacterales; family Enterobacteriaceae; genus Enterobacter; species Enterobacter sp. WCHEn090032. Next base: position 210,493 of record NZ_RXRN01000002.1, on the reverse strand, counting down.
CATTCTGGCAGTGTGCGCCATGACCGCGGCGTACGTAATTAAGGGCGACAACTTCACCACCGTTGACCCGAATGCCTGGGGCGGCATGAGCTGGCTGATTGGGCTGGGGATCTGCCTGGCGATGGGCACGGCGATTGGCTTCCTGCACGGTCTGGGCGTCACCCGCCTGCGCCTGCCGCCGTTCATCGTCACCCTCGGCGGGATGACCATCTGGCGCGGCCTGACGCTGGTAATTAACGACGGCGCGCCGATCGCCGGTTTCGATCAGGGCTACCGCTGGTGGGGACGCGGGGAGCTGCTCGGCATCTCCATTCCAATCTGGATTTTTGCCATCGTCGCCGTCGGCGGCTATCTGGCGCTGCATAAAACCCGCTGGGGCCGCTTCGTCTACGCCATTGGCGGCAACCCGGAGGCAGCGCGCCTGGCGGGGGTGAACGTCAGGCGCGTGCTGGTCAGCGTCTACGTGCTGATTGGCTGTCTGGCGGGGCTGGCGGGCTTCATCCTCAGCGCGCGTCTGGGGAGCGCCGAGGCGGTGGCCGGGATCTCCTTCGAGCTGCGCGTCATCGCCTCGGTGGTGATTGGTGGCACCTCGCTGATGGGCGGCTACGGGCGCATCGGCGGCACCATTATCGGCTCCATCATTATGGGCATTCTGATTAACGGCCTGGTGTTGATGAACGTCTCGGCCTACTACCAGCAGATTATCACCGGATTAATTATTGTTCTGGCGGTGGCGTTTGACACCTACGCCAAGAGCCGTCGCGGCGCACTGTGAGGATCACGATGAAAGAGGTTCGTATTGGATTGATTGGCACCGGGTATATCGGCAAGGCGCATGCCATCGCCTATGCCCAGGCCCCGACGGTGTTCAACCTGCGCGGCAGGCTGGTGCGCGAGATGGTGGCGGAAGTCACGCCGGAGCTGGCGGCAGCGCGCGCCCAGGCGTTTGGCTTCAACCGCTCAACCGGAGACTGGCGGGCACTGGTGGCCGACCCGGCCATTGACGTGGTGGATATTTGTTCCCCCAACCACCTGCATAAAGAGATGGCGCTGGAGGCGATCCGCCACGGCAAGCACGTCTACTCGGAGAAGCCGCTGGCGCTCAACGCCCACGATGCGCGCGAGATGGTCGACGCCGCGAAGCGGGCAGGGGTGAAAACGCTGGTGGGGTTCAACTACATGAAAAACCCGACGGCGCAGTTGGCGAAAGAGATTATCGCCCGCGGCGAGATTGGTGAAGTGATCCACTTCTACGGTACCCACAACGAAGACTATATGGCCGACCCGCTTTCGCCGATCCACTGGCACTGCTTCAAAGAGACCGCCGGGCTGGGGGCGCTGGGCGACCTCGCGGCGCATATCGTCAACATGGCCCAGTACCTGGTAGGGGAGATTGAGCAGGTTTGCGGTGATTTAAAAATCGTGGTTCCGGCGCGTCCGGCAAAGGCCGGTTCGTCGGAGATGATCGCCGTCGAAAATGAGGATCAGGCCCACGCGATGGTGCGCTTCGCGGGCGGGGCACAGGGCGTTATTGAGACCTCCCGCGTCGCCTGCGGGCGCAAGATGGGGCTGTCGTATGTGATCACCGGGACGAAAGGTGCCATCAGTTTCACCCAGGAGCGCATGGCGGAGCTGAAGCTCTATCTGCATGACGATCCGGTGAACCGTCAGGGGTTCCGTACCCTGCTCGTCGGCCCCGCTCACCCGGACTATGGCGCGTTCTGCATGGGCGCGGGCCACGGGATTGGCTTTAACGATCAAAAAACGGTGGAGGTGCGCGACCTGGTAGACGGGATAGCCGCCGACGCGCCGATGTGGCCGGACTTCGAAGAGGGCTGGAAGGTGTCGCGCGTGCTGGACGCGATTGCGCTCTCACACCTGCAGGGCCGCTGGCTGAACGTGAACGACATTGTCTGATGAGGTATCAACGTGGAAAAGCAGTTTGATGTGATATGCATGGGCCGCGTGGCGGTAGACCTCTACAGCCAGCAGATTGGTGCCCGTCTGGAGGATGTCTCGAGCTTCGCCAAATACCTCGGCGGCTCGTCCGGCAACGTGGCGTACGGCACCGCACGTCAGGGCCTGCGCTCGTCGATGCTGGCGCGCGTCGGCGATGAACATATGGGCCGCTTCCTGCGGGAAGAGTTAAACCAGGTGGGCTGCGATACCAGCCATCTCATTACCGACAAAGAACGCCTTACGGCGCTGGTGTTACTCGGCATTAAAGACCGGGACACCTTTCCTCTGATTTTTTATCGCGATAACTGCGCGGATATGGCCATTACGGCCAGCGATGTGGACGAAAGCTACATTGCCTCCGCACGGTGTCTTGCCATCACCGGGACTCACCTTTCTCACCCGCAGACCCGCGAGGCGGTGCTGACGGCGCTGGGCTATGCCCGCCGTCACGGCGTACGCACGGTGCTGGACATCGACTACCGTCCGGTGCTGTGGGGGCTGACCTCCTTAGGCGACGGCGAAACGCGCTTTATCGCCGCCGATAAGGTCACCCGTGAGCTGCAGGAGGTACTGCACCTCTTCGACGTCATCGTCGGCACCGAAGAGGAGTTTCACATTGCCGGCGGCAGTACGGATACCCTTCAGGCGCTGGAGCAGGTGCGTGCCGTGAGTCAGGCAACGCTGGTCTGCAAGCGCGGCGCGCTGGGGTGTTCGGTCTATACCGGCGCCATTCCGCCCCGTCTGGACGACGGCCTGACGGTGACCGGCGTGCGCGTGGAGGTGCTGAACGTCCTCGGCGCGGGAGATGCGTTTATGTCCGGCCTGCTGCGCGGCTACCTGAATGACGAGGGCTGGGAGCAGGCGTGCCGCTACGCCAACGCCTGCGGCGCGCTGGTGGTGTCGCGCCACGGCTGCGCCCCGGCGATGCCGAGCAAAATCGAGCTGGATGATTATCTCTCGCGCGCCGCAAGGGTGCCCCGCCCGGATCTCGACCCGCGTCTTAACCATCTCCACCGGGTCACCACCCGCCGTCGGGAATGGCCGGAGCTGTGTGTAATGGCCTTCGACCACCGCAGCCAGCTGGAGGACATGGCGCTGCAGTGCGGCGCGTCGATCGGGCGCATTCCGGCGCTGAAGCAGTTGATCCTGCAGGCCAGCCGCGAGGCGGCAAGCCGCGCCGGGCTGGAGGGCAAAGCCGGTCTGCTGTGCGACGGCACCTTTGGTCAGGACGCGCTGAACGCCATTACCGGTGAAGGGTGGTGGATTGGTCGCCCCATTGAGCTGCCGGGCTCGCGTCCGCTGGAGATGGAGCACGGCAACATCGGCACCCAGCTTATCAGCTGGCCGCAGGAGCACGTGGTGAAATGCCTGGTCTTCTTCCATCCTGAAGACGCCCACGGCCTGCGCCTGGAGCAGGAACAGAAAATCGCCGAGGTGTACCACGCCTGCTGCCAGTCCGGGCATGAGCTGCTGCTGGAGGTGATCCTTCCGGCCAGCATGCCGCGCAGCGATGAACTCTACCTGCGCGCCATCTCCCGCTTCTACAACCTCGGCATTTACCCGGACTGGTGGAAGCTGCCGCCGCTCTCAGCCGGGGGCTGGACGGCGCTGAGCGAGATTATTGCGCGCCGGGACCCGCACTGCCGCGGGGTGGTGATCCTCGGGCTGGATGCCCCGGCAGAACAGCTGCGCGCTGACTTCAAAGCCGCAGCGGGACAGGCGCTGGTGAAAGGGTTTGCCGTGGGACGCACGCTGTTTGGCGATGCCTCCCGCGCGTGGCTGAAACACGATATTGACGATGCGCAGCTGGTGGCGCGCATCCGGGACAACTACCTGCAGCTTATCGCCTGGTGGCGCGAGCGCGGACACGCATAATGGAGACGACAATGAGTGTACAACTGGGCATTAACCCGCTGACGTGGACGAATGACGATCTGCCTTCCCTCGGCGCGGAGACGCCGCTGGAAACCTGTCTGAGCGAGGGAAAAGAGGCCGGTTTTGCCGGGTTCGAATTGGGTAATAAATTCCCGCGCGAAGCGCGGCTGCTTGGCCCCATCCTGCAGCGCCATGACCTGCAGCTGGTTTCCGGCTGGTACTCCGGCCGCCTGCTGGAGCGCAGCGTGGGGGAGGAGATCGCCGCCGTGCAGTCTCACCTGACGCTGCTGCGCGAGCTGGGGGCGAAGGTGCTGGTCTTTGCCGAAGTCAGCGGCTGTATTCACGGCGAGCAGCAGACCCCGGTTCACCTGCGCCCGCGCTTCCCGCAGGCGCGCTGGAAAGAGTACGGCGAGAAGCTCACCGAGTTTGCCCGCTATACGCAGCAGCAGGGCGTGCAGATTGCCTACCATCACCATATGGGCACGGTGATTGAGTCCGCCGACGACGTGGACAATCTGATGACCCACACCGGGGCGGAGGTCGGATTGCTGCTGGATACCGGTCATCTGACCTTTGCCGGGGCCGATCCGCGGGCAGTGGCGCAGCGCTGGGCGTCGCGCATCAACCACGTCCACTGCAAAGACGTGCGTGCCGACGTGCTGGCGGACGTGAAAAACCGTAAAACCAGCTTCCTCGACGCGGTGCTGAGCGGCGTGTTTACCGTGCCGGGCGATGGCTGCGTGGATTATCCGCCGATTATGCAACTGCTGAAGGCGCAGGATTATCACGGCTGGCTGGTGGTGGAGGCCGAGCAGGATCCGGCGATTGCCCACCCGCTGACCTACGCCCGTCTGGGGTACAACAACCTGAGCCGCCTGGCGCGCGACGCCGGGCTTATCTGAGGAGGTGACATGTCACGTTTGCTATCACGCTGGCAACAGCCGGACGCGGTGGGGCGCACCCAGTGCGTTACGCCGGAACGCGCCGGCTGGGGATATGTCGGCTTTGAGGCGTATGAGCTGCAGGAGGGGCAGACGCTGACGCTGCCCGCCGTCAGCGAAGAGCGCTGTCTGGTGCTGGTCGCCGGGCGCGCCTCCATCAGCACGCCTTCCGCGCAGTTTAACGACATTGGCGAGCGGATGAGCCCGTTCGAGCGCATCAGGCCGTGGGCGGTGTACGTCACCCCGCAGGAGACGGTGCAGGTGAAGGCGCTGACGAGGCTGGAGCTGGCGGTCTGCGCCGCCCCCGGCAAAGGCACATACCCGACACGGTTGATTGCGCCGCAGGATATCGACGCTGAAGCGCGGGGCAAAGGCCATAACCAGCGCTATGTGCACAATATTCTGCCGGAAGATAAGCCCGCCGACAGTCTGCTGGTGGTGGAGGTGTGGACCAATGAGGGCTGCACCAGCTCGTACCCGAGTCACAAGCACGACACGGATAACCCGCCGCAGGAGACGTATCTGGAGGAGACCTACTACCATCGCCTCAACCCCGGGCAGGGGTTCTGCATGCAGCGGGTTTACACCGACGACAGAACGCTGGATGAGTGCATGGCGGTCTACAACCGTGATGTGGTCATGGTGCCGAAGGGCTACCATCCGGTGGCGACGATGGCCGGGTATGACAGCTATTACCTCAACGTGATGGCCGGGCCGGTGCGCAAATGGATGTTCACCTGGGAAGAGGACCACGCGTGGATTAATCGCGATTATCCCGCGGATGGCGGGCGCTGAGGCTGTTTTTTGCCGGGTGGCGCTGCGCTTACCCGGCCTACAATTCGCAAAAAATTACTTTGCTTCAATCGCCTGCTCAATCGTCCGGGCAACGATCTGCGGCTGGCTTACCATTGACACGTGGCTCGCCGCCACCTCCGTGGTTTTTGCATGGATCGTCTTCGCCATCGCACGTTCAAGCGCCGGGTTAATCATCCGGTCATTCTGACTCACCACATACCAGCTCGGTTTGTTGTGCCACGCGGCGTGAGTCACTTTTTCTGCGAAAGCGTCGCCCTTAATTGGCCCCTGCGTGGCCGCAATGGTCTGTTGTTCAACCGGCTTTACATCCGGCGCGAAGTCCTTCCTGACGGCCTCCGTTGGCAGATATAAATAGCCGTCCGCCGTTTTGGCGATGCCCGCGCTGCCCGGCGGCGCAGGGACGCTTCCCGCGAGATCCGCCGTCGACTGGCCGGAGTCCGGCGCGAACGCCGCCACATACACCAGCGATTTCACCCGCGCATCATTGCCCGCTTCACTAATCACGGTGCCGCCCCACGAGTGGCCCACCAGCACCACGTCGCCGTGCGCCCGGGCGATGGCTCGCTGCGTGGCGGCCACGTCATCTTTTAGCGAGGTGAGCGGCAGCTGGACGGCAATCACCTCTGCGTGCTGTTTCTGCAACAGGGTAATCACCTTATTCCAGCTGCTGCCGTCGGCAAACGCGCCATGAACCAGTACGACGCTGGTTTTACTCTCCGCGAAGGCGCTGGTGGAAAGGGCCAGCAGGCCTGCGGTCAGTACAGACAGTGCTTTCATTTTCAGATTCCTTAAAAATGGTGGATCGCCGCATGGGGCGGTACGGTGAATTCAAGGGTTTTGTGATCGACAGGCTTATGGGTCGGATCGGCCAGAATAATCGTGACCTTGTGTTTACCGGCGGGCAGTCCCACCAGAATCACCGGCTCTCCGCTGGTATCCGCCCAGTGCCACGGCGCGTCATCCACCACCACGTGAATGTGTCCGATGCGCGGGGTCACCCTGAGCGCATCAGGACCGAACACCGGCTCGATACGCAGATTTTCGACGCGATACTGAATAAAGACCGCCCCTTTGCTCAGCGGACCGGCGAGCGGTGGATCGACAATCAGCCTGGCGGGGGGCTGCGGGTGTTCCAGCGGGGCAACGGCAGCAGGGCCGTTGACGTCTGCGGCGCTGAGGTTTTCCAGGGGCGCAGCCCCGGCGCTGGCCGACGCCAGGGCAAGTATAGGCAGCAGTAAAAATCGACGATTCATCTTTATCTCCTTATCCGTTGCGAGTGATAACGGAGACAGAAGACCATTTTTATGTATCGGCGATATTTGCCGGAGGGGGCGTTTTGTACCCGTTTGTCAGCGTGTCGCGCTGGATACAGTGCGTTACATTCTGCCTGCGCGAACGGCGCACAATCGTTATCGCCAGACCGGCAATCACCAGCGTTAACCCGGTGGAAACCCACATTGCCCCTGCGATCCCCAGCGTTTTGTTGAGCCATGCGTAAGCAAACGGCGACGCTGCCGCCATCAGCTGCGCGGGGATCAGCAGCAGACCTGTGCGGCGGGCATAGTTTTCCGCGCTAAACAGCGCCAGCGGCAGGGTGGCTTTAACGATAGTCACCAGCCCGTTGATGGCCCCATAGCCCAGCACAAACCCGGCGGCGCACCAGACAAACAGGGCGCTGCTTATCCCCACAAGAAAACAGAGCGGCATGGCGAGAGCGGTAAAAAGCGTTAAGGAGAAGGGCGTTAAGCGGGCACCGGCCACGACCTCCAGCGCGCGGGCGCCCGTCTGCCCGAACCCCCACAGCATGCCGATGGCGACCGGCAGGCCGCAGCTTGCAATAAATTCCGGCAGATGGGTGGACGTACCGTTAGAGACAAAAGTGATGAGGGCAATGAAGGCGGCATAAAGCCAGCCGTTACGCCGTTCGTTTTTCAGCGGCGGCGCGCTGACCTTTGTCGTCACCGCCAGCCGCTGCCGGGGAAGGGTGCGTATCAGCGCCGCGCTGAGCAGGCCTGCGAGGGCATAGACGCGTAACGCCTCCTGCCAGCTCATGATGTGGAGCAGGCCATCGCCCAGCGGCCAGAAGACGGCAGAGGCCAGCCCGCCCGCCAGCGTGACGCGTGAGATCGTTCTTCGCGCCTGCTGCCCGTAGAGGTTGACCAGCGCGGCGAACAGCGCATCGTACAGCGACAGGCGCATCCCGACGCCGGTGATCAGCCAGGCGCAGTACCAGCCAGACAGCGTCTGGGTAGACGCCATCCCTGCGCAGCTGATGGCGATCAGCAATGTGCCGCTCATCACCACCGTCTGGCCGCCAAAGCGCGCCAGCAGACGGGCAACAAAAGGAGAAACCGCCGCCATCACCAGCATCGCCAGCGTCAGGCCGAGGTAAATCTGCGGGGATGACCATCCCCGGTCGGCTGAAATGGCCAGCGCGAAGGTGCCGGGCATATAAAACGAGATCCCCCAGTTGATGAGCTGATTACAGCCCGCCGCGAGGGCGAGGCGGCGAGGCAGGGCCGGTGTTTCCATTGTTTTCACTCCGTTATGCAGTTGTCCTGAGCATAACGGCCGCGGTATTGTGCTGGCAGGGCCGCAACCTTATGCGCGGTATAAGAGAAACTTTGAATGACGACGCTTAATCTGGGCTATCTCGCGACGTTCCGTCTGGTTCACCAGCGCGGGAGCTTTTCCGCCGCGGCGGATCTGCTGGGCATTTCCCAGCCCGCCGTCAGCCTGCAAATTCGCCAGCTGGAGCAATTTCTGCAAACGCGACTGGTGGAGCGTACCGGGCGGGGCATCAGGGTGACGGCAGCCGGAGAGGCTCTGCTGGCGCATGGGGAGCGCATTCAACAGGCGGTGGATGAAGCCATCCGCGCCGTGAGCGCCTTCAGCCATGATGTGAGCGGCACCATTACGCTCGGCACGGGCGCAACCGCCTGCATTCATCTGCTGCCGCCGCTGCTGGAACAGCTACGCCGCGACTATCCGCTTCTGAACGTGGGGGTAACCACGGGCAACACCCTGGATATCGTCAGGGCCATCGAGGAGAACCGTCTCGATATGGGGCTGGTGACGCTGCCGGTGAGTAGCAGAGCGCTGGACGTCCTGCCGGTGATGGAGGAAGAGTTTGTGTTTATTGCCTCACGGGAGCAGCAGGAGGCTTTCAGGGCGTTTACCCCGGAGGCGTTATATGCTCACCCGCTGATTGCCTTTGAATCCGGCAGCGGTACCCGGGCGCTGATCGAGGGCTGGTTTGCAGCCAGTGGCTCAGGGATCGCGCCGGTGATGCAGCTTGGCAGTATCGAGGCGATCAAGCGCATGGTGCGCGCAGGGCTGGGCTACAGCATTGTGCCGCGCATGGCGGTGGAGCAGGAGGCCGATCGTGACGGGCTATGCGTGAGGTCGCTGACGCCGGTGCTGCATCGGCAGCTGGCCGTGGTGATGCGACAGGATAAAATCCTCAGCAAAGGGATAGCAGGCATTATTCGGTTAGTGCAAAACTCTCCGGCGAGCTAGCGGTCAGCCGTGTCGACGGTCAGGCTGGTTTGCTGAGACTGGAGTTTGTCCTGATGGTGATACCAGGCGCCAATCGAAGAGTAAACGAAGCGGCCAAAGAAAAAGAGGAAGCTGATTAACAGTATGATGCGGGTCATCCGGGTGTTAAATCGATGTCGTTTGCGCATACGCGTGACCTGACTCACTCTGTTTTTCCTGGGTAAGCCCTTTTGGGCGATAAGGATATTAAGGCACAGCGGGAAGATGGGGTCAATTCTGCAATGTGTAAATAACCGTCAACGTTTACATTATCTGATGTTATCGAAATTTATTAATGCATTTACCATCTTGATAACGTGAGGAAAATTATTTCAAAAAAGCGCCGCGAAACGTTATTTGCGTAAATTAGTTTGATTTAGGTCAACGGATTCTCAAGCCTGGTATTTAAAATCCTTCCTCCACACTGTTCGCCCTGCACGTTGCCGGGCGGCGCGTACGTCAGGTCGGATGCCTGTCTTTATGTTCCCCAGGGACTGAAAGGGGTTAAACCGGGCATCTATGAACATTCTCGCTTTCCTGAAACGCAATAAAGACCGCTGGTGGGCGCTGCCGCTTATTTTGCCAGTGGTTTTGCTGCCCGTGCTGAGTGCAGCCAATACCCTGACGCAACTGGGCGACGGTATTGTGGCGCTCTATTATTTGCCGCTCTCTTTTCTGCTCGTATTAATGCTCTTCTTTGGCTTTGCCGCCGTGCCTGGAATTGTGTTATCGCTGTTTATCCGTTATTACGACGCGGTCGGGCTGTTTGAAACCGTCGCCGGTGTGCTGCATTTTATTGTTCCTCTCGTGCTGAGCTGGGGGGGGTATCGCGTTTTTGCCCCCAGACGCAATATGACGGGGTACGGCGATATCCGGCTGATGCCGCAGCGCCTGTTCTGGCAGGTCTTCTGTCCTGCAACGCTGTTTCTCGTGTTGTTTCAGTTTGCGGTCTATCTGGGCGTGTATGAGAGTCGTCAGAGCCTGGCGGGGCTCAACCCGCTCAATATTCGCACGCTCATTAACTATCAGGCGCTGCTGGTCAGCGGGCTGACAGGCGTACCGTTGAGCTATCTGCTGATCCGCCTGATTCGTCATCCGCGCTATCTCACCCGTTTTATCTCGCAGATCCGTCTTCAGATAGACAAAAAGGTGACGCTCGTTGAGTTTTTGCTGTGGGCGATTACGCTTGGCGGGTTGCTTTCGCTGCTGTTGCTCCCGATGAATGAAAACAGCTCCATTTTCACCACCAACTATACCCTGTCGTTGCTGATGCCGGTGATGCTCTGGGGGGCGATGCGTTTTGGCTATAAGCTGATATCGCTGATCTGGACACCGGTGCTGCTGGTGTCTATTCACTATTTTTATCACTATATCCCGGTGAACGCGGGGTATGACATCCAGCTGGCGATCACCTCTTCCAGTTATCTGGTCTTCTCGTTTGTGGTGATTTATATGTCGATGCTGGCGACTCGCCAGCGTGCGGTGAATAAACGCACCCGCAGGCTGGCGCTGCTCGACCCGGTCGTACATATGCCTAACCTGCGGGCGCTGTCGCGCGATCTGGCGAAGGACCCGTGGTCGGCGCTCTGCCTGCTGCGCATTCCGGAGCTGGAAATTCTGGGCCGAAATTACGGCGTGCTGCTGCGTATTTTGTACAAACAGCAGCTGGCGCAGTGGATTAACGGCACGCTTCAGCCTAATGAGCAGGTATATCACCTGACCGGCTGCGACCTGGCGGTACGGCTTAACGCAGAATCACACCAGCAGCGCATTGATACCCTCGACGAGCATATCAAACAGTTCCGCTTTGTCTGGGATGGCATGCCGCTGCAGCCGCAGGTTGGCGTGAGCTACTGCTATGTCCGCTCCCCGGTTACTCATCTTTATCTGGTACTGGGCGAGCTGGGGGTGGTTGCCGATCTGTCGCTCTCCTCCAACCATCCGGAAAATCTTCAGCAACGTGGCGCTGTCCATCTGCAGCGCAGCCTGAAGGATAAAGTCGCGATGATGAGTCGCCTGCAAAAGGCGCTCGATAACAACGCTTTTACCCTGCTGGCGCAGCCCGTTCGCGGCCTGCGGGGCGATCGCTATCATGAAATCCTGCTGCGGATGCCGGACGTAGACGGGCTATTGCTCTCCCCCGATCAATTCCTACCCGTCGCTCAGGAGTTTGGTCTCTCCTCGCGGGTGGATTTGTGGGTGCTGGACCACACCCTGCGCTTCCTGGCAGAACACCGCGAGCAACTGCCCGGTCATCGTTTTGCCATTAATCTGGCCCCTTCAACCGTTTGTCGGGTGCAGTTCCCGCTTGAGGTGAGCCGCCTGCTGGCGAAATACGCCATTGAGCCATGGCAGCTGATTTTTGAGGTGACGGAGTGCAGCACCTTCGGCAACGGGGAGCAGGCGCAACACATCCTCCAGCAGCTGCAGAAAATGGGGGTGCGCATTGCGATTGATGATTTTGGCACCGGCTATGCCAGCTACGCGCGGCTGAAAAGCGTGGATGCCGATATTCTCAAGATTGACGGCAGCTTTATTCGCAACATCGTCAATAACAGCCTGGATTACCAGATAGTGGCTTCAATATGCCATCTTGCGCGCATGAAGAAAATGCTGGTGGTGGCAGAGTACGTCGAGACCGAAGAGATACGCAGCGCGGTTCACGCGCTGGGCATCGATTATGTGCAGGGGTATCTGATTGGCAGGCCGGTGGCGCTTGCCTCGCTGCTGGAGGCAGAGGCGTCCGTAGCGGACGCCTGAGCCGTTATGCCGCGACGTCGGCGCTCTCTTCTTCGATCTTGAGCAGCCAGCCGGTGACCGCTTCCCAGTACTGCTGCTCTTTTTCCAGGTCCAGCAGGACCAGCGCGTTCTGGCTAAACCAGTCGTGCGGGAAGCAGAGCGTCCAGTGATGGTCGTCGGTTTTAAGCTTCAGCGTGGGCGGGGTGGTGGTGGCCTGACGCTGGTTATTGAGCAACACGCCCAGGCGCAGCAGCTGAATCAGCGGCAGGAACTGCTTCTTCTTGAACAGCGTGAAGCGCGGCAGATCGTCGAGCTTGATGGCTTTACGGTGATAGCGCACCAGGGTCGCCATCATGGTCTGCTGCTCCTGGTTGAAGCCCGGCAGATCGCTGTTTTGCAGAATGTAGGCCGAATGACGGTGCATGCCGCTGTGGTTGATGTTCAGTCCCACTTCGTGCAGCATCGCGGCCCATTTCAGCAGGGCGGCGAGCTGCGGATGCGCAAGTTTAGGATTCTGCTCCTGCCATTGTTCGTACATCTGTACGGTGGTTTCCAGCACGCGCTTCGCCTGGTCGCGGTCGATGTTGTACTGGTTTGCCAGGCTTTGCGCGGTGCGGCTGCGAATATCCTGGTGGCGGAAGCGGCCTTCCATCTCGTAGAGCACGCCTTCACGCAGCGCGCCGTCGGAGAGACGCAGCTCCTTGATGGCCAGCGCATCGAACACGCCGCAGAGAATAGCCAGCCCCGGCACGAACACCGCTTTACGCTCGTCGGAAAGCCCCGGCAGGCTTAAGGCGTCAAAACTTTTATGTTTCAGTACTTCTTCGGTCAGCAGCGTCAGGCGCTCGGGGGTGATAAACCCGTCTTTTTCACCCATCGCCAGCAGCACTTCATGCGCCGCTTTGATGGTGCCTGACGCGCCCAGCGCCACGTTCCAGCCCTGGATCCGGTACTGCCAGGCCAGATTTTCCAGTTTCTGGACGGCTGCCATCCGCGCCCGCTGGAAGTTCTCACGGGTGATGGTGCCGCCCGGGAAGTACATCTGCGCGAAGCTGACGCAGCCCATCCGGCGACTTTCCACCAGACGCGGCTCAAAGTCTTCGCCGATCACAAGCTCTGTAGAGCCCCCGCCGATATCGATAACCAGCTTGCGCCCTTTTTCCGGCTGGGTGTGTTCAACGCCCATAAAAATCAGACGCGCTTCTTCGTTACCGGAAATGATCTCAATCGGGTAGGGGATCACTTTTTCCGCCCTCTTGAGGAACTCTGGCGCGTTCAGGGCCTGACGCAGGGTATGGGTGCCCACGATGCACACGCTGGAGGGCGAGAAGCCCTGCAGACGTTCAGCGAACAGCGACAGACAGTTTAAGCCGCGCTCCATCGCCTCTTCGCTAAGCATGCTGCGTTCATCAAGGCCATCCGCCAGGTGTACGCGCTGCTTCAGACGACCGATGATCTGCAGCGCGCCATCCACCTCACGGGCGATGACCATGTGGAAACTGTTAGAGCCTAGATCGACCGCGGCGAATTCCTGCGGGCGTGGGGTCTTATCATTTATCGGCATAGGTTAATCGGGTTGCTCGAGTGATTTGATATAGTCGTAAATCGCCAGTTGTGACCGCACTTTACGGCGGTTGCCGCGCGGCACGTAGCGGTTACTCAGTTCTTTGTCGATATAGCGTGCTTTCACGGTATCGCTGAACAGAATCTCGATAATGTCGAGGATCTGCTGCTTCAGACGCGGATCCAGCAGCGGTGCCGCGACTTCAATTCGGTAGTCAATATTGCGCGTCATCCAGTCTGCAGAAGAGAGATAGACCTGCTTATCACCCGCATTATCAAAAATATAGACCCGATCGTGTTCCAGGTAGCGGTCAACAATGCTGATCACCCGAATATTGTCGCTGATGCCTTCCAGTTCCGGGATCAGCGAGCACATGCCGCGGATCAGCAGATTAACCGGCACGCCGGAACTGGATGCCGCATACAGGCGGTCTACCAGACCTTTGTCGACCAGGTTGTTGAGCTTCAGGGTGATGCCGGACGACAGCCCTTTCTGAGCATTGGCGATCTCTTTGTCGATCATATCGTACAGCAGACGGCGCGAGTTCTGTGGGGACACCAGCAGATAGTCGAAGCTCACCGGGCGGTACGGGTTCTCAATAAAGTTGAACACCCGACGCACCTCGTTGGTGATGCGCGCATCGGCGGTCAGCAGCGAGTAGTCGGTATAAATTCGCGCGGTTTTCTCGTTAAAGTTCCCGGTACCGATGTGGGCATAGCGCACCACGTCGTCACCCTCTTTGCGAGAGATGAGGAACAGCTTGGCGTGAATTTTCAGCCCCGGCGCGGAGAAGATGACGTGTACGCCCGCTTCCGTCAGTCGGCGCGCCCAGTGAATGTTCGCCTCTTCGTCGAAGCGCGCCTGCAGCTCCACCACCACGGTAACTTTTTTACCGTTGTGCGCGGCGTGGATCATCGCATCGATAATGCGGGAATCTTTGGCCACGCGGTAGATGTTGATTTTGATCGCCAGCACGCTCGGGTCGAAGGAGGCCTGACGCAGCAGCTCCAGCACGTGTTCAAACGTGTGATACGGATAGTAGAGCAGGACGTCGCGTTCGCGGATGGCGTCGAAACCGTTGCGGAATTTATCAAACCACAGATGGCGCAGGCGCGGCAGCGGTTTGTTTACCAGATTGGCCTTGCCGACGTTCGGGAAGCCAATAAAGTCTTTAAAGTTGTGGTAACGGCCACCCGGCACGATGGAGTCATAGCGCGAAATGGTCAGTTTCTCGCGCAGCATTTCCACCATCGCGTCCGGCATATCGCGCTGATAAACAAAGCGCACCGGCTCCGCCGTCAGGCGCTGCTTGAGGCTGGAGGACATCAGCTCCATCAGGCTGGCTTCCATCTCGTGCACCAGGTCATATTCGGCGTCACGGGTCATCTTCATCGAGTAGGCGTTTAACGCGTCGTAATCGAAGAAGCCTTTAAAGATGTCATCCAGACAGTAGCGCAGGATGTTATCCAGCAGGATCATCGGCTTGCGTCTGCGCGGGGTTTCCGGCGGCAGGTTCACAAAGCGCGGCACCTTATCGGACGGGATCTCCAGCAGCGCGTAGCGGATGGATTCACCGCGAATAATTTCCACCGCCAGGTAGGTGTAGTCATCTTTCAGGAACTGTACCAGATCGGTTTCGCGGTTGATCAGAATCGGGGTAATGTGCTGGCGCAGATACTGCTTGAAGTAGTGGCGCAGCCAGTTTTGTTGGTTAACGGAAAGCTGACGTTCGTTAATCAGGAAGATTTGATTGCGTGCCATCTCCAGCAGCAGTTCGTTATACAGGCCGTCAAATTCCTGATCGGCTTTCAACACGCGGGACTGGATTTTGCCCAACAGATGACGCGAGTGAGAGTTTAAGCCCTGTTCTTCGCTGATGATGATGCGTCTTTTCAGCTCGGCAAAGCGAACCTTGTAGAACTCATCCAGGTTGTTGGAATAAATGCCCAAAAAACGCATGCGCTCGATCAGCGGGTTACTTTTGTCAGCCGCTTCCTGGAGGACACGTTCGTTAAATGCTAACCAGCTTAGCTCTTTCTCGATATATAACTTTTCCTGACCCATTACAGCTCACACTCCAGTTCAATCACAGGACGTGGTAAATCCGTCTCGTCCTTATTATGGCGAGCATTTCCACGATATGTCCAACAGTGCCAGAAAAGTATGACAGTTATTTTTTTTGTTGAGGATTTTAGAGGGTTGGAGAAGGGGATATCGGGTAAGCGCAGCGCCACCCGATATAACAAACTACTCTTCGGCCGCATAGCCCTGCGGAGGTAACTTCACGCCATCCAGCCATGCCGCGCCGTCGCGCATTTCGAGACGCCCGTCGACAAACCAGCTCACCACCAGCGGGTA
Source organism: Enterobacter sp. WCHEn090032 (assembly GCF_003986875.1). Classification (NCBI taxonomy): domain Bacteria; kingdom Pseudomonadati; phylum Pseudomonadota; class Gammaproteobacteria; order Enterobacterales; family Enterobacteriaceae; genus Enterobacter; species Enterobacter sp. WCHEn090032. The sequence continues at coordinate 194,704 of NZ_RXRN01000002.1, read as the reverse complement.
AATGGCATGCTCCTGGGTCTGTACCCGTTCGGTCACGTCGTCTTCGTTGTCGCCGTCAAAGACCGGGACTTTGGCCTGCAGGATCACCGGGCCGCCGTCCAGTTCGTCGGTCACGAAATGGACCGAGGTACCGTGCTCTTCATCGCCGTTTTCCAGAACCTGACGATGGGTGTGCAGGCCGGGATATTTCGGCAGAAGCGAAGGGTGAATATTCAGCAAACGTCCGGCGTAGTGCGCGACAAAGGCCGGGCTCAGAATACGCATGTATCCTGCCAGCACCACGACGTCAGGGGCGTAGGCATCAATCTCCTGCACCAGCTCGCGGTCAAACGCTTCACGACCGGCAAACTGGCTGGCTTCCAGCGCGTGCGCGGGAATGTTTGCTTCCCGGGCGCGCTCAAGGCCAAATGCATCGGCCTTGTTGCTGAAAACTGCCCGAATGGTGCCGTTGATTTTCTTCTGTTTGCAGGCGTCAATTATCGCCTGCAAATTGCTTCCGTTGCCGGAAATGAGCACCACGATGTTTTTCATTCAATGACCACACGCTGTTCGGAATCGGAAGCTTTAATCGTACCGATTTTCCACGCGTTTTCACCTTTCTCTGTCAGCAGCTTAACCGCTTTATCCGCTTCACTGGCTGGCAGGGCGATCACCATACCGACGCCGCAGTTAAAGGTGCGATACATTTCGTGAGAGCTGACGTTACCTGCGGTCTGCAGCCAGTTAAAGACGGCCGGCCACTGCCATGAGGATTCGTCGATCACCGCCTGCGTGTTGTCCGGCAGTACGCGAGGAATGTTTTCCCAGAAGCCGCCGCCCGTCAGGTGGGCAATGGCGTGCACGTCAACGTTCTCGATAAGCTCCAGCACGTTTTTCACGTAGATGCGGGTCGGGGCCAGCAGATGATCGGCCAGTGGTTTACCTTCAAGCTCGGTGGTCTGTGGGTCGCAACCGCTCACCTCGAGGATTTTGCGCACCAGGGAGTAGCCGTTAGAGTGCGGGCCGCTGGAGGCCAGCGCGATCAGCACATCGCCATCGGCCACTTTGCTGCCGTCGATAATTTCTGATTTTTCTACCACGCCGACGCAAAAGCCTGCGACGTCATAATCTTCGCCGTGATACATGCCCGGCATTTCAGCGGTCTCACCGCCGACCAGCGCACAGCCAGACTGCAGACACCCTTCGGCGATACCGTTAATGACGCTGGCTGCGGTATCCACGTCCAGTTTGCCGGTCGCGTAATAATCGAGGAAGAACAGCGGCTCAGCACCCTGAACCACCAGGTCGTTTACACACATCGCGACCAGATCGATACCGATTGTGTCGTGACGTTTTAAATCCATCGCCAGGCGCAGTTTTGTGCCTACACCGTCAGTACCCGAGACCAGAACAGGTTCACGATATTTTTGCGGCAGCGCGCACAGTGCGCCGAATCCACCCAGACCCCCCATCACTTCCGGGCGGCGGGTTTTTTTCACCACACCTTTGATTCGGTCAACCAGCGCATTACCTGCGTCAATATCAACACCGGCATCTTTGTAGCTGAGAGAAGTTTTGTTGGTCACGGCTCAAGTCCCCACGCGATTGCATAGCTAGTAAGAAAAATCGGCGCAATTCTAACAGTCCAGGCAAACGTTTGCGAGCCTATTCTCGGCGAGAGGATTTTTTTTTCTGTTCCCCCTCTGGCGGCGCGCAAACTTGACTCCGTTCACGAAAATGAAACCGGTTTCGGCGATCTGCTTGCCAGCGGTTTGCGGATTGAACATCATGAACTGAAACCGGTTTCAGTTTCATTCAGGAGGGATGAAGTCATGAGCATCGCCGCATTCGATATTGGTGGCACCGCATTAAAAATGGGTATTGCGACAGCGCAGGGAGAGCTTCTGCAAACGGATAAGGCCGCCATTAAGAACAGCGACGGCGAGGCCATCCTTTCGCACATGCTGAGCTGGGTGACGGCGCATCGCGCACTTGACGGGATCGCCATCAGTGCGCCGGGGTACGTTAACCCGCATACCGGGTTTATCGAGATGGGAGGGGCAATCCGCCGCTTCGACCAGTTCGCGTTGCAGGCCTGGCTTGAGGCGCAGACGGGGTTACCGGTGACCGTAGAGAATGACGCCAACTGCGTGCTGCTGGCGGAACGCTGGCAGGGGAAGGCGACGGGGATCGACAATTTTCTGGTGCTGACCATCGGTACCGGGATTGGCGGGGCCATTTTCTGCAACGGCAGGCTGGTTCACGGGGCGCGTTTTCGCGCCGGGGAGTTCGGCTACATGCTTACGGAAAGGGCAGACTCAAGACGTGTTGCCCGCCACTCCATGAATGAAAACTGCACGTTACGCACCCTGCGCAAGCGCTACGCCGACTTTCACGGGCTGGCGCTTGATGAGGTGACCGGCGAAGCCATCTTTGATGGTTATGACGCAGGCGACGTGGTATGCCGCCGCCTGGTGGATGATTTTCTTAACGGCATTGCGACAGGGCTCTACAACCTGGCGAATGTGTTCGATCCGCAGACCATTTTCATTGGCGGCGGTATCGCGGAACGACCCGGTTTTATGGGCCTGCTTCGCACCCATCTCACGTGGTTTGGCATCGCGGATATTGCCGATGTTGTCAGCCACGGCAACCGCGCCGGGTTAATTGGCGCGGTTTACCATTTCAGACAGCAGTATCCGTCAGCAATCCGCAACATCGAATGAGGGAAAGAGTATGTCAGGATTTAAAGCAGGTTTTCTGTGGGGCGGCGCGGTGGCCGCGCACCAGCTGGAAGGCGGCTGGCAAGAGGGCGGTAAAGGGGTGAGCGTCGCCGACGTCATGACCGCCGGCGCCCACGGCGTACCGCGTGAAATCACCAACGGCGTGCTGCCAGGGAAAAACTACCCGAACCACGAAGCCATCGATTTTTACCATCGCTATAAGGAAGACATCAAACTCTTTGCCGAGATGGGGTTCAAATGCTTCCGTACCTCTATCGCCTGGACGCGCATCTTCCCGAAAGGGGACGAGCGGGAGCCTAACGAGGCGGGCCTGAAGTTCTATGACGATCTGTTCGATGAATGTCTGAAATACGGCATTGAACCGGTTATCACACTCTCTCACTTTGAGATGCCTTTCCATCTGGTCACGGAATACGGCGGATGGCGCAACCGTAAGCTGATCGACTTCTTCGTTCGCTTCGCAACCGTCGTATTCCAGCGCTATCAGCATAAAGTGAAGTACTGGATGACCTTCAACGAGATTAACAACCAGGCTAACTTCCACGAAGATTTTGCGCCGTTCACCAACTCCGGGCTGAAGTATGCGCCGGGGGAGGACCGGGAGCCGGTGATGTTCCAGGCGGCCCACTATGAGCTGGTGGCCAGCGCCCTGGCGGTGAAGGCGGGACGCGAGATTAACCCGTCGCTGCAGATCGGCTGCATGATTGCCATGTGTCCTATCTATCCGCTGACCTGCGCGCCCGACGATATGATGATGGCGATGAACGCCATGCACCGTCGTTACTGGTTCACCGACGTCCATGTGCGCGGTAAGTATCCGCAGCATCTGCTCAACTACTTCGAGCGTCGCGGTTTCGCGCTGGATATTACCGAGGAAGATAAAGCGGCGCTGACCCAGGGCTGCGTGGATTACATCGGCTTCAGCTATTACATGTCTTTCGCCACCAAAGCGACGGCGGACAACCCGGAACTGGATTACGACGAGAGCAAGAGCCTGGTCTCCAACCCGTACGTGCAGAAATCGGACTGGGGCTGGCAGATTGACCCGGTGGGTCTGCGCTACTCCCTGAACTGGTTCTGGGATCACTACCAGCTGCCGCTGTTCATCGTTGAAAATGGCTTTGGCGCCATCGACGTGCAGGAGAGCGACGGCACGGTGAATGATCAGTACCGCATTGACTATCTCGCCGCCCACATCCGTGAGATGAAAAAAGCGGTGGTGGAAGATGGCGTAGACCTGATGGGCTATACCCCGTGGGGCTGTATCGACCTCGTTTCTGCCGGTACGGGCGAAATGAAAAAACGCTACGGCTTTATCTTTGTCGATAAAGACAATGAAGGTAACGGCACGCTGAACCGCAGTAAGAAGAAGTCGTTCGACTGGTATAAGCAGGTGATTGGCAGCAACGGCGATAACCTGTAATTGTCGGGTGGCGCTAACGCTTACCCGACCTACACTACACGTAGCGCCACCGGGCAGAACCTCGCACATAAGCCGGAGACACCTCTCCGGTTTTTTTGTCTTCGCTTGATCCCTGTCAAGCAAGATGGGTATGGCCTAATCTGAAAAAAGCGGTATAATCCCGCGATTTTTTTGCGGATGCCACCTCAGAGGAGAAAGAGAATGAAGATTGTGGAAGTGAAACACCCACTCGTTAAACACAAGTTGGGCCTGATGCGTGAGCATGACATCAGCACGAAGCGTTTTCGCGAACTGGCATCTGAAGTGGGTAGCCTGCTGACCTACGAAGCGACCTCTGACCTGGAAACCGAAAAAGTGACCATCGAAGGCTGGAACGGCCCGGTGCAGGTTGAGCAGATCAAAGGTAAGAAAATTACCGTAGTGCCAATCCTGCGTGCCGGTCTCGGCATGATGGAAGGCGTGCTGGAGCACGTACCGAGCGCGCGTATCAGCGTGGTGGGTATCTACCGTAATGAAGAGACGCTGGAGCCGGTGCCTTACTTCCAGAAGCTGGTGTCTAACATCGACGAGCGTATGGCGCTGGTGGTTGACCCAATGCTGGCGACCGGTGGATCAATGATCGCCACTATCGACCTGCTGAAAAAAGCAGGCTGCAGCAGCATTAAAGTGCTGGTGCTGGTTGCGGCACCGGAAGGGATCGCGGCGCTGGAAAAAGCGCACCCGGATGTGGAGCTGTATACCGCGTCTGTCGACCAGGGGCTGAACGAGCACGGGTACATCATCCCGGGGCTGGGCGATGCCGGCGATAAGATCTTTGGTACGAAATAATCGAATAACGATAACGAAGCCGACTTTGATAGTCGGCTTTTTTTTGAATAAAACGCACATAACTAACCATCTCAGAGGAAAACACTATGACGCGCCGTGCTATCGGGGTGAGTGAAAGACCGCCGCTTTTACAGACAATCCCGCTTAGTTTGCAGCACCTGTTCGCCATGTTTGGCGCAACCGTGCTGGTGCCAATCCTGTTTCACATTAACCCGGCTACCGTGCTGCTGTTCAACGGTATTGGTACGCTGCTGTACCTCTTTATCTGTAAAGGCAAAATCCCCGCGTATCTGGGATCGAGCTTTGCCTTTATCTCGCCGGTGTTGCTGCTGCTGCCGCTGGGTTATGAAGTGGCGCTGGGCGGGTTTATCATGTGTGGCGTGTTGTTCTGCCTGGTCTCTTTCATTGTGAAGAAAGCCGGTACCGGCTGGCTGGATGTGATGTTCCCGCCTGCGGCAATGGGCGCCATCGTTGCCGTTATCGGTCTGGAGCTGGCGGGCGTGGCGGCCAATATGGCCGGTCTGCTGCCTGCTGACGGCCAGTCACCGGATTCCAAAACCATTATCATCTCGCTGGTGACCCTGGGCGTGACGGTGTTTGGCTCCGTGCTGTTCCGCGGTTTTATGGCGATTATCCCGATCCTTATCGGCGTGCTGGCGGGCTATGCGCTCTCCTTCGTGATGGGCGTTGTCGATACCACGCCAATCGCTCAGGCGCACTGGTTCGCCTTGCCAACCTTCTACACGCCACGCTTCGAATGGTTTGCTATCTTCACCATTCTGCCTGCCGCGCTGGTGGTCATCGCTGAACACGTTGGCCACCTGGTGGTGACGGCGAACATCGTCAAGCGCGATTTGATCCGCGACCCGGGTCTGCACCGTTCTATGTTTGCCAACGGCTTCTCGACCATTATCTCCGGGTTCTTTGGCTCCACGCCAAACACCACCTACGGTGAGAATATTGGCGTGATGGCCATTACCCGCGTCTACAGTACCTGGGTTATCGGCGGCGCGGCGATCATTGCCATTTTGCTTTCCTGCGTCGGTAAACTGGCGGCGGCGATCCAGATCATCCCGGTGCCGGTGATGGGCGGTGTCTCTCTGCTGCTGTACGGCGTGATCGGCGCATCCGGTATTCGCGTGCTGATTGAGTCTAAAGTGGATTACAGCAAAGCGCAGAACCTGATCCTGACCTCCGTTATCCTGATCATCGGCGTGAGCGGCGCCAAGGTGCACATCGGTGCGGCCGAGCTGAAGGGGATGGCGCTGGCGACCATCGTTGGCGTGGGCCTGAGCCTGATTTTCAAGCTGATCTCCGTGATCCGCCCGGAAGAGGTGGTGCTGGACGCCGACGAAAGCGAAAAAGCGTCACATTGATCTTATATACACAAAATCATTCAAGCTGCATCAAGGCGGCAAATCTGAGAATCCCCAGGAGCTTACTCAAGTAAGTGACTGGGGTGAGCTGATGCAGCCAACGCAGAGGCAGCTTGAAGGATGACGTGTATAATCGGGCGGGGGATCGCCCGGTTCTCTCCTGGCAGGTTCCGTGTTAAACTCCATGCCGATTTTATGTAAGATCTGGTTGAGGTACTTCTGAACGGACCGGCACAGCTCTCTCTGCCACTCTATCTCCCTGACGACGAAACTTTCGCGAGTTTCTGGCCGGGTGATAACCCCTCTTTACTGGCTGCACTGCAAAACGTGCTGCGCCAGGATCACAGCGGATACATCTATATCTGGTCACGCGAAGGCGCGGGGCGCAGCCACCTGTTGCATGCCGCCTGTGCGGAACTCTCCGCGCGAGGGGATGCGGTAGGCTATGTGCCGCTGGATAAGCGTACCTGGTTTGTGCCTGACGTGCTGGAGGGAATGGAACACCTCTCCCTGGTCTGCATCGATAATATCGAATGCGTGGCGGGGGATGAGCCGTGGGAAATGGCGATCTTTAACCTCTATAACCGCATTCTGGAATCGGGTAAAACCCGGCTCTTGATCACCGGCGATCGTCCGCCGCGCCAGCTTAATCTGGGGCTGCCGGATCTGGCATCGCGTCTGGACTGGGGGCAAATCTATAAGCTCCAGCCACTGTCCGATGAAGATAAACTGCAGGCGTTACAGCTGCGCGCAAAGCAGCGTGGCTTTGAGCTGCCGGAGGACGTGGGTCGTTTCCTGCTTAAGCGTCTGGACCGCGAAATGCGCACGCTGTTTGACACGCTCGATCAGCTCGATCGCGCGTCCATCACCGCCCAGCGCAAGCTGACCATTCCGTTTGTGAAAGATATTCTCAAGCTTTGAGTTTGTTCGCCCGGTGGCGCTGCGCTTACCGGGCCTGTGAAAATCCGCCACGATATGTAGGCCGGGTAAGGCGCAGCCGCCACCCGGCAAAACATTCAGGCACTATCCCCCAATAAATGCTCCACCAGCAGCGGAATCGGCCTCCCTGACGCCACGCTCCTGCCGTTTTCACGCCACAGCGCCGTACCGCTAATATCCAGATGCGCCCACGGGATCGTCGGCGGGCAGAAGTGATGCAGCAGCCACGCCGCCGAGGCGCTGATTGCCGCATTGTTGGTTGGGGTGTTGCACAGATCGGCGATGGCGCTGTCGGTCTGCTTTTTCAGCCGCGCGTCCAGCGGTAGGGACCACACTTCGTCGCCGCTCTGTTTCCCCGCCTGCGTCAGCGCCTTGCGCAGCGGTTCATCCTGGGTCATTAACCCGCTCAGCTCATACCCCAGCGCTTTGACCACCGCACCCGTTAGCGTCGCCATATCAATAATATAGCGCGCCCGGGGATGGCGCAGGCTGGCCCAGGCAATCGCGTCTGCCAGCACCAGTCGACCTTCGGCATCGGTATTGTTGATTTCAACCGTTGTGCCGTTGCAGGCCCGCGCGACCGTGCCGGGCTGCATGGCGTCCGGACCTATCGCGTTTTCCGCCAGCGCCAGCACGCCCATGATGCGAACGGGAAGACCAAGTTCTGCGACGGCAAGCATCAGGCCCAGTACGTTGGCCGCCCCGCACATGTCGTACTTCATGGTGTACATGCCGGCGCCTTCCTTCAGCCACAGACCACCGGTATCGAAGGTGATGCCTTTACCTACGTAGCAACGCACCGGACCGTCAGAAACACCCTCATAGTGAATGGCCAGCAGCCGCGGCGGACAGGAAGCGCCTTTACCGACGGCATGAAGTAGCCCCAGACCCTGCGCAACGATCTGCTTTTCATCCAGCACCTCACACCGCAGGGCAGGGACGTCGGCGGACAATTTTTTCGCCTCTTCGACCACAAACTGTGGCGTACAGCGATCGGAAGGGATATCCGCCAGACGACGCGCAAAGACCATGCCCCGGCTGATGGCCTGTTGCTGGCGGAAGATAGCTTCCAGCTTGTCCTGCTGTTCCGGCAGGCAAAGAGCGGTAACGTGGTGCAGACGCGCTGGCGTATCGTCGGGGCGCTTCAACTGCAGGTCGCTAAGACAGTGCGCCTGGTTGAAGAGAAAGCGCAGCACCTGCGCCAGCACAACGTCGTCGATCTGGGTGATGTCGATGATCATATCAGGGCTGACAGGGGAGGCCAGCAGGGGGCGCAGTGCCGTCAGTAATCCTTCAGTGAGGCTGTCCTGCCAGAGCGCATCCGGCACCAGTGTGATCCGTGCAAAAGGGGCGCAGCCAAAACGGGTATCGGCAACCCCGTCCTGCCCGCGCATTTCCGCGATAAGCGGGGTGTCTGGCAGTAATGGACAGGCGGTCCGGGCGATGAGGTGACCGTGTGGTCTGGTGTTGGAAAGGGTGGTTGTCAGTTGCCAGGTAATCATTATTCCTCCTCAATCGGCGCGCGGATCCGCGCCGCGTAGGCCTGCATCCATGCTTCATCCACGGCCTGATAATGCGTCTTTTCCTGCCGGCGCTCGGCGCGAAACACGGTCAGCGGCTGGCGGGCGGTGGCGACCACAAACGAGAAGGTTTTGATATTGGTCGCCGCGGCGAACTCGCCTTTATTATTCATGCACACCACGGAGAGATCTCCCGCGCGGCCAAAGCGCGACATCAGCTTGTCTTCCAGCTCAAACACCACTGAATCCGCCGCCTGCTGGGGCGTCATGCCCTGGGCCATGCGGCGAACAATTTCGTAGCTGGTACAGCCTTTCATCAGATCTTCCCCCACGCCTGTGGCGGTGGCGGCGCCGGTTTCGCTGTCACAGTAAAAACCGGACCCGATAATCGGCGAATCGCCGAGTCGGCCGCGTTTTTTCATAAACAGGCCGCTGGTGGAGGTGGCGACGCTCATGGAGCCCTGTTTGTCGAGGCCGATAATCCCGACGGTGTCGTGGCCGTCGTACGGGCTTAGGCCTTTATCCAGCGTCTCCCGGCAGCGCTTGCGGTAATGCTGCATGGCGCGGTCGGTGAGCATGGTTTTGTCCGCAAAGCCCTGGCTCAGGGCCCATTCGCGCGCCCCCTGACCGACCAAAAGGCTGTTATACCGCTGGCGGCTGAGCGCCTTCGCCACGCGCACCGGGTTGGCGATATCCACCAGATTACCCACGGCACCAAACGCCAGCGTGTCGCCGTCCATGTACGCCGCGTCCAGCTCAACCTCGCCGTTTTCAGTGGGTAACCCACCGTAGCCGACGGATTTATAAAACGGAAAATCTTCGACGGCGGCAACGGCATCCACCACTGCCGCAGAGACCGGTTTTCCCGCAGCCAGCGCAGAGGCAGACTCCGTGACGCCTTCAAGCGCCATTCGCCAGGTGGCGATAATTCCCCACATGCTTTACTCCTGTTTTGCAAGTGTTGTGTCGGTTTGCGTAACGGTCGCCACTTCCGCCGCGCGGTACTGCTTGTCCACAATGCGCATAAAAGGCAGATACAGCATGGCGCCAATCAGCAGATTGATAAGCTGCATCACGCTGCCGCTGAGGTGCCCGGTGACGATAAAACCGCTGATCACCGGCGGCAGCGTCCACGGGATAAACACCCCGGTGGTTACGGCGACCGCGCCAATTTTCATCGCCGCGTACTGCACGCTCACCAGCACCAGCGGCACAAGATTGAAGGGGATCAGCATGATCGGGTTCATGATCACCGGCAGGCCGAACAGAATCGGCTCGTTGATGTTAAACACCGACGCCCCCGCGCCCAGGCGGGCGACTTCACGCATGTTTTTGCTGCGGGCGAAAATCAGCATCGCAATCACCAGCGACAGCGTGGCTCCTGCGCCACCCATCCAGATCATGTCAAAAAACTGTTCAGTAATGATGTGCGGCGGCGTGGTGCCAGCCTGAATGGCGGCGATGTTATCAGTCTGGTTCTCCATCCACAGGGGACGAATAATGCCGTTGATCATCGAGCCGGAGTTAATGCCCACTGACCACAGAATGGTAATGCTGAATACCGTCATCAGCGCGCCAAAGTAAGAGGTGCCGTAGTGGCGCACCGGCGTGGCCACAACCTCATAAATAAACTGATGGATCGTGTTGTAATGGGTGTTCTCAAAGACGATGCGGATAACCAGCACCAGGATCATCACCAGCAGCGCCGGGATCAGCGCGGCGAACGACTCCTGTACCGCAGGCGGCACGCCGTCCGGCATTTTGATGACCAGATTTTTGCGCTTCAGCCAGCAGAACAGCTCCGTCCACAGCAGCGAGCCAATCATCGCCACGAACAGTCCTTTACTGCCAATCCACTCCACCGGCATCACGGTAATCCCGCCGTTCTCCGCCACTTTGATAAACGGCGTCAGGATCAGAAACGCGACCAGCGCCAGGATGCCGCAGGAGATGCGGTCTTCGCCGTAATGTTCGGCCAGGCGGAACGCCACCAGGAAGCTGATAAACAGCGACATGGTGGAGAACACCGCGTTGAACGGAATTTCGATGATGGCGCTCCAGCTCTCACCAAAGGCCTGAGACATAAACTGCTGATAGGTTTGATTCGGGAATGACGAGATCACCAGCAGAATCGAACCGACAATGATAAACGGCATGAACGACACGTAGGCGCCACGGATGGCCCCAAGGTGACGCTGCTGTGCCGTTTTGGCTGCCAGCGGCATCAGCTTTGCTTCAAGAAATCCCAGAACATTGTTCATTGTGAACTCCGTACAAGATTGAGTGGTGCGGTTTATGTTATGTCTGTGGATTATCAGTGAAGCGTGGCGGGCGAAAGGTGAAATCGGTCACAAAGCAACCGCGTGTGCTATATAAATCTCATATGATTAGTTAATGGAATTGTTGCGATGGAAATTAAACTGCATGCTAATGCCACCACCACGCCACGTATTCGTCGTTATCTCCAGCAGTCCGATAAGAGCGACCGAGAGCTGGCGACTGAGCTGGGGATCTCCATCACCACCGTCAGGCGCTGGCGCAACCGTGAGCAGGTTTCAGATAAGCAGACAACGCCAAAAGTGATACACAAAGCGATGAGACAAGAGCAGGCTGTGCTGGTGAATGCGTTGCGCGACATCCTGAACGCGCCGCTGGATGAACTGCTGCTTCTGGTTAATAACGTGCTGGGGATCCGCGTGTCCCGGGCAACGCTGAATCGCTATCTCAAACCCGCTGGCGCCAAACCGAAGCATGCGCCGCTGCGCGGTAAAAAAGCGCTGAAGGCCGGTGTCGTGCCTCAGCAGCTGATGCTGCATCATTTGCCGTTATCGCTTCATATGGACGACGGTGGGGAGCAACATCTGCTGTGGGCGCGGGAGCCGGTGAGCGGCTGGTGCTATGCGCGGCTCTATGCAGGGTTGTCGCCGCAGCTGTTGACGCGATGGACGCAGGCGCTGCTTGAGGCCTGTCCGGCCCCTGTACAATCTGTTGAGACTTTTGGTTTTGAGGTCACTCTGCCGGACAGTGAAATTGCCATCAACCAGCATCCCCGGGCCTCCCGGGCGGTGCAGGTCACGGTACCCTTGCAGGAGATTATTCCGCAGGTAAAAACGACGCCTGTCGGGGAGCTGTTGATTCAACTGTGTGAGAGTTACAACCGGGGAAAAGCGCAGAAGACGTTAGGTGAAAGCACGCCGCAGGCTTTTCTGGAAGCGCTGCGGCGTAACGATTAGAGGATCTCGAGCACCTCTTCCGGCGGGCGACCAATGCGTGCCTGGCCGTTGGCCACCACAATCGGTCGCTCAATCAGCTTTGGATTTTCAACCATGGCCTGAACCAGCTCGGCTTCGGTGAGACGGCTGTCGTCCAGGTTAAGCGACTTATACAGATCTTCTTTCTTGCGCATCAGTTCTCGTGCACTGCCCATCCCCAGCATGTGCAGCAGCTGGCGGAGGGTTTGGGCATCAGGCGGGGTGTCGAGATACAGCACCACCTCAGGCTCAACGCCGTTAGATTTCAGCAGGCTCAGGGTATCGCGGCTCTTGGAGCAGCGAGGGTTATGATAGATTTTTACGGCGTCTGTCATGACGTACATTCTCCTTTATTACATCTTCTCGTACGGCTTAAAGCGCTGCTGCAGGCCGCGCAGCTGATCGATACGCGCGTCGTAACGGGCCTGCTGGAGGCTGCCGAGTTTGACCTGCGCGCTGGCGCTGCTGAGCGTGGAAATCGCCTGATCGAGGCGCCCCACCAGGGCAAAGCCTTCGGCGCGCGCCGCCAGCTCCTGATCGCGGTTGCCCAACTGGGCTTCAGCCTGTGCAAGCAGGTCCCAGCCGTTTTGATCGTCTTTATTATTAAAGGTGTAGCGGTTCAGAATGGTCGCCGCTTCCCCAGGCTGGCCGCCCTGTAAGTAAGCGTTCGCCAGGTTAAGCTGCAGTACCGGGTTGGTACGAACGTCTTTCGCCCCTTTCAGGCGGTTAATCGCATCGGCAGGTTTCTTCTGCCCCAGATCGATATCCGTGGACAAATCGAGATACCACGGGTTATTCGGGTCGGCGGCCAGAAGCGGCTGCAACGCTTTACGCGCCTCGTCGTATTTACTGGCTTCCATCGCCTGCAGCGCCTGGCCATACTGCGCGGCGTTTTTCTCACGCACGTTACCTTTCGCCAGGGCATCCAGCAGGTCGCTGGTGAGCTGGTTACGCCCGGAATTGTACATCCCCAGTGTTCTCACTTTCGCCATGTAGAAATCCTGCGAAGACTGGACCACTACCGGACGCATCTGGTTGGCACGGTTACGCGCATCTGACAGACGGCTTTCCGGTAACGGGTGCGTGAGCAGAATTTCCGGTGGGCGGGAAGAATAACGGGCCTGATCGAGCAGTTTTTCCAGGAAGCTCGGCATGGCCTGCGGGTCGAAGCCCGAGCGCTGCAGCACCTGGATGCCGATGCGGTCCGCTTCCTGCTCGTTTTGCTGGGTAAAGCTGATCATTCCCTGACGCGTACCGGCCAGCGTACCGGTTAAGGCTGCCATCCCGGCCTGCGGGCTGGCCATTGCCAGCAGAATAGAGCCCAGTGCGCCCACCCAGGTGAGCGGTGCGTTACGCTTCTGGTCTTCCATCGCACGCGCCAGGTGGCGCTGCGTGACGTGCGAAATTTCGTGCGCCATCACCGAGGCCAGCTGGCTTTCGTTGTCTGAGTAACGGAATAACGCCGAATGCAGCACCACGTTACCGCCAAAGAAGGCGAAGGCGTTGATTTCGTCATTATTAATCAAATAGAAGTGGAACGGCGTTTTTACCGAGTCGGCGTGCGCCACCAGACGCATCCCCAGCCCGTTGATGTACTGTACCAGCAAAGGGTCGTTAATCAGCGGAGCGCTGCCGCGCAGCTGGCGAACATAGTAATCGCCCATTTGCATCTCTTGCCCAATCGAGAGCGTGCTTCCTGCTGTGGTGCCCATGTCCGGCAATGAATCGGACGAGTCAGCAAAAGCGGGTAATACCTGACCGACCGTCACTGCGGCAATCAGTGTTGCAACCAGTGTTTTTCTCAACTGCCTGAACATAACCACTGTCCTGTATATTGGATGTGCTAATTTGACCGATGAAGCGGCATATCGTTCATCTCTGCTGCCCAGCGAGTGTAGCCGTGTTGCCGCATGAAGAAAATCCCATTCATCATGCTTTTGCGGATTGTGACCGGGATACAAAAAGCGAAAGTCTTTTTTGTGACAGTTAGATACAATTCATCGTCTCACTCCCGCCATTCGATTCAGGGAAGGGTTGTATGCTCGAAATGTTAATGCAGTGGTACCGGCGCCGGTTCAGCGACCCGGAGGCCATTGCTTTGCTGGTTATTCTGGTTGCCGGGTTCGGTATTCTGTTCTTCTTCAGCGGTCTGCTCGCCCCTCTGCTGGTGGCGATTGTGCTGGCCTACCTGCTGGAGTGGCCAACGGCGCGTCTGGAACATATTGGCTGTTCCCGTCGCTGGGCGGCCAGCATCGTCCTGGTGCTGTTTGTCGGTATCCTGCTGTTAATGGCCCTGGTGGTGATGCCGGTGGCCTGGCAGCAGGGGATCTACCTGATCCGCGATATGCCCGGCATGCTGAATAAGCTCTCTGATTTCGCCGCCACGCTGCCGCGCCGTTACCCGGCCCTGATGGATGCCGGGATCATCGACGCGATGGCGGAAAATATGCGCGCCCGCATCATGACGATGGGTGATTCGGTGGTGAAGTACTCTCTGGCGTCGCTGGTGGGGCTGCTTACCCTGGCGGTCTATCTCGTGCTCGTGCCGCTGATGGTCTTCTTCCTGGTAAAAGATAAAGACCAGATGCTCAACGCCGTTCGGCGTATTCTGCCGCGCAATCGCGGTCTGGCGGGGCAGGTCTGGGAAGAGATGAATCAGCAGATCACTAACTACATTCGCGGCAAGGTGCTGGAGATGATCGTCGTGGGGGTCGCCACCTGGATTGGCTTCCTGATCTTCGGTCTGAACTACTCGCTGCTGCTGGCGGTGCTGGTGGGGCTGTCGGTTCTGATTCCGTACATCGGCGCGTTTGTGGTGACCATTCCGGTGGTTGGCGTCGCGCTGTTCCAGTTTGGCCTGGGAACCGAGTTCTGGAGCTGCTTCGCGGTGTACCTGATTATTCAGGGGCTGGACGGTAATCTGCTGGTACCGGTGCTGTTCTCCGAAGCGGTGAATCTGCATCCGCTGGTGATTATTCTGTCGGTGGTGATTTTCGGCGGGCTGTGGGGGTTCTGGGGCGTGTTCTTTGCCATTCCGCTGGCGACGCTGATAAAAGCAGTGGTGCACGCGTGGCCGGATGTGCCAGCGGTGGAAGATAAGTAGGTTTGCCGGGTGGCGCTGCGCTTACCCGGCCTACTTATCCTTGTAGGTCGGGTAAGGCGAAGCCGCCACCCGACACTCACTTTCAGGCACTTTGTTTCAGCCAGTTCAACACTACATCGTGGTGGTTGCTGGTTTTGAAGTCGTCAAATACGTGTTCAATTTTACCGTCAGCGTCGATCAGGAAGCTGATGCGGTGAATGCCGTCGTAGGTTTTACCCATAAACGTCTTCTCACCCCAGATGCCGAACTGTTCGCACACCTGATGATCTTCATCAGAAAGCAGCGTGAAGTTCAGCAGCTCTTTTTCAGCAAATCGTGACAGCTTTTCGGGTTTATCCGTGCTGATACCCAGCACTTCCACGCCGGCTTTTTTCAACTCGTCCATGTTGTCGCGTAAGCCGCAGGCCTGTACGGTGCAGCCGGGGGTCATGGCTTTCGGGTAGAAATAGACCAGAACACGCTGTCCCTGGAAGTCGGTCAAATTTACTTGCTCGCCGTCTTGATCCGGTAAGCTAAATTTCGGTGCGATGTCACCGGCTTTCAGTGGATTCATTACTCAACTCCATCCTGTTCGTGCTGCGAATAATTTACGACGCTTATACTGCCCTGCGCGTTTAATTCTGTACAGAGGGCTTTGAACGCTTGCTCGATATTTGACGCATCCTGTGAAGCAGGGCTGTGTGCGGTAATCTGAATAAAGAGCGTGGGTACGGTGTTCTCGTCGCCCGGCTGTGTGCGGGAAACGAGCTCGGCGATGTTCATCTGATGGCTGTCAAACAGCGCGGTAAAGCGCTCGATCAGATGGGGGGAATCAGGGACTTCAACCTGCACCCAGACGGTAGCGGGCATGGCCGGACGTGGGCGCGCGGTGGTACGTTTCATCACGATGAGCAAATCCAGCTCCGCGCCTTTCAGCGGCAGGGTGGATTCGATAAGCGTAATGGCATTCCATGTTCCGGACAGCAGCATAATAAACGTGAACTCTTCGCCCAGCATCGCCAGACGGCTGTCTTCGATATTACAGCCGCAGCTGCTCACGTGACGCGTGATGGTGTTCACGATACCCGGCCTGTCGGCACCCAGCGCAGTGATAACCAGGTAATGTTGTGATGAGGTTGTCAAACCTGTTCTTCCTTTGCATGGTTAAGTCTTCCTAAGGAAAGCATAAAAAAAACATGCATACAACCGCCTGAGGGCCTCAGGTCGCTTGCTTTTATTACAGTTCCAAACGTACCATTGAGACTCTTGTTCGCACAGAGGATGGCTCATGTTCACGGGAAGTATTGTCGCGCTTGTAACACCGATGGATGAAAAAGGTAACGTCTGCCGGTCTAGCATGAAGAAGCTGATTGATTACCATGTCGCCAATGGAACCTCGGCGATCGTTTCGGTAGGGACTACCGGTGAATCTGCAACGCTGAGCCACGATGAGCACGGTGATGTGGTTATGCTGACCCTCGAACTGGCTGACGGACGTATTCCGGTCATCGCGGGGACAGGGGCAAATGCAACCGCAGAAGCGATCAGCCTTACTAAACGTTTTAACGACAGCGGCATCGTCGGCTGTCTGACGGTGACCCCTTATTACAACCGTCCTACCCAGGAAGGTTTGTTCCAGCACTTCAAAGCCATCGCTGAACATACTGACTTGCCACAAATTCTGTATAATGTGCCGTCCCGTACCGGCTGCGATATGCTGCCGGAAACCGTTGGTCGTCTCTCGGAAGTAAAAAATATTATCGGTATTAAAGAGGCGACAGGGAACTTAAGCCGCGTTCATCAGATCAAAGAGCTGGTTTCAGACGACTTTATCCTGTTGAGCGGTGATGATGCGACCGCGCTGGACTTTATGCAGCTCGGTGGCCATGGCGTGATCTCCGTAACGGCAAACGTTGCGGCGCGCGATATGGCTGAAATGTGCAAACTGGCCGCCGCCGGTGACTTTGATGAAGCGCGTGTCATTAATCAGCGTCTGATGCCGCTGCACAATAAATTATTTGTCGAACCCAATCCGATCCCCGTGAAATGGGCGTGTAAGGAGTTGGGGCTTGTAGCAACCGATACGCTGCGTCTGCCAATGACACCGATTACCGACCACGGTCGTGATATCGTCAGGGCAGCGCTGAAGCATGCCGGTTTGCTGTAAAGTTTAGGGAGATTTGATGGCTTATTCAGTACAGAAGTCGCGCCTGGCGAAGGTTGCGAGTGTTTCGCTTGTTATGCTGCTCGCTGCCTGTAGTTCAGACTCGCGCTACAAGCGCCAGGTGAGCGGTGATGAATCCTATCTGGATGCGACCCCGCTTGCTGAACTTCACGCACCGGCTGGTATGATCCTGCCGATTCAGAACGGCGATTATAATATCCCCGTGACCAACGGCAGCGGCCTGGTCGGTAAAGCGCTTGATATTCGTCCGCCAGCACAGCCTCTGGCGCTGGTGAGCGGGGCGCGTACCCAGTTCACCGGTGATACCGCGTCTCTGATGGTTGAGAGCGCGCGCGGTAGCACCCTGTGGCCGCAGGTTGTCAGCGTTATTCAGTCGAAGAACTACACCATCGATAAACGCGATGACGCCAGCCAGACGTTAACCACCGACTGGATCGAATGGAACCGTCTGGATGAAGATCAGCAGTACCGCGGCCGCTATCAAGTCTCCGTCAAACCACAGGGGTATCAGCAAGCGGTTAACGTGAAGCTGTTGAACCTGGAGCAGGCGGGTAAACCAGTTGCAGATGCCGCGTCCCTGCAGCGTTACAGCACCGAAATGCTGAACGTGATTGCCGCAGGTCTCGATAAGACTGCCACCGATGCCGCCAACGCCGCGCAGAGCCGCAATGGCGCGACCTTCGATGTGCAAAGCGGTGCAGATGATACCGGCCTGCCAATGCTGGTGGTGCGTGCACCGTTTAACCAGACCTGGCAGCGTCTGCCAGCGACCCTGGAAAAAGTGGGCATGAAGGTGACCGACAGCACGCGTTCAACCGGCAGCATGACGGCAACCTACAAGCCGCTCTCCGACAGCGCGTGGCAGGAGCTGGGTGCGAAAGATCCTCAGCTTGCCTCCGGTGACTACAAGATTCAGGTCGGTGACCTTGATAACCGCAGCAGTCTGCAGTTTATCGATCCAAAGGGTCACACGCTGACCCAGTCGCAGAACGATGCGCTGGTCGCTGTCTTCCAGGCGGCATTCAGCAAATAAAAACGAGGGCTGGTGAATCCAGCCCTTTTTATTTTCGTGCTACGCAAACGTGTGCGTGGCATAATATGCCCAGTTTTGAACACAAATCATCACACCAGGAGTAATGAAGATGCAGAAGCAAGCTGAGTTGTATCGTGGCAAAGCGAAAACCGTATACAGCACGGAAAACCCGGATCTGTTGGTGCTCGAGTTCCGCAATGATACGTCAGCAGGGGATGGCGCTCGCATTGAGCAGTTCGATCGTAAAGGCATGGTGAACAACAAGTTCAACCACTTCATTATGACCAAACTGGCCGAAGCGGGTATCCCGACTCAGATGGAAGCGTTGCTGTCCGATACGGAATGTCTGGTGAAAAAACTGGATATGGTTCCGGTTGAGTGCGTAATTCGTAACCGTGCAGCGGGCTCCCTGGTGAAGCGTCTGGGCATTGAAGAAGGTATCGAACTGAATCCACCGCTGTTCGACCTGTTCCTGAAAAACGACGCGATGCACGATCCGATGGTCAATGATTCCTACTGCGAAACCTTCGGCTGGGTGAATAAAGAGAACCTGGCGCGCATGAAAGAGCTGACCTACAAAGCCAACGACGTGCTGAAAAAATTGTTTGATGACGCGGGCCTGATCCTCGTCGATTTCAAGCTGGAGTTTGGTCTGTTTAAAGGCGAAGTGGTGCTGGGCGATGAGTTCTCGCCGGACGGTAGCCGCCTGTGGGATAAAGAAACGCTGGATAAAATGGACAAAGACCGTTTCCGTCAGAGCCTGGGTGGCCTGATTGAAGCGTACGAAGCGGTTGCTCACCGTTTAGGCGTTAAGCTCGACTAACTCCCTCACTTGCCAAAGGATGTTCGCATCCTTTGGCGTCTTACCTTTGTTTCCTATGGTAATCTTGCCGTTAACCGCCTACGATCATAGCTATTATTAATGGAATAGTTCGAGGTGGTTATGCGCTGGCAAGGGCGTCGTGAAAGTGACAATGTAGAAGACAGACGCAGCGATGGTGGCGGCGGTCCTTCCATGGGAGGGCCCGGTTTTCGGTTACCCAGCGGAAAGGGCGGCATCATTCTGCTGATTGTGGTGCTGGTTGCAGGGTATTACGGGGTCGATCTCACTGGCCTGATGACCGGTCAGCCGCTGCAACAGCAGCAACATTCTCAGCGCTCCATCAGCCCGAATGAAGATGAAGCGGCCAAATTTACCTCCGTGATTCTCGCCACCACAGAAGATACCTGGGGTCAGCTGTTCGAGAAGATGGGGCGTACCTACCAGCAGCCGAAGCTGGTGATGTACCGGGGAGCAACCCGCACCGGTTGCGGTACCGGGCAATCGGTAATGGGGCCGTTCTACTGCCCGGCAGACGGCACCGTCTATATCGATCTCTCTTTTTACGATGACATGAAACGCAAGCTTGGCGCGGACGGTGATTTCGCCCAGGGCTATGTGATCGCGCATGAAGTCGGCCATCACGTGCAAAAACTGTTGGGGATTGAGCCAAAAGTACGCCAGCTTCAGCAAAATGCCTCTCAGGCCGACGTGAACCGCCTCTCCGTTAAAATGGAGCTGCAGGCGGACTGCTTCGCGGGCGTCTGGGGCCACAGCATGCAGCAGCAGGGCGTTCTGGAATCCGGCGATCTTGAAGAGGCGTTAAATGCCGCTCAGGCTATCGGTGACGATCGTCTTCAGCAGCAGAGCCAGGGGCGCGTCGTGCCGGACAGCTTCACGCACGGGACCTCGCAACAGCGCTATAGCTGGTTTAAACGCGGTTTCGACAGTGGCGATCCGGCGCAGTGTAATACTTTCGGCAAAGCGATGTAATGCTGCGCTTTGAACAGCTGATAAGCGAGCTTGAGCGCACCGGCCATCGTCGGCTGGTGGTGCTCAGCGGCGATGCGCAGTGGAGCTTAGCCCAGGCAGAAGCGCTGCGAGACGCTCTACCCGGAGACTGGGTTTGGCTGAACGAACACCCTTCAAAAGCCATCAGTAGCCTGCTGGGACGCGAGTTCCGGCATGCCGTTTTTGACGCGTGCTGCGGGTTCGATGTTGCCGCGTTCGCCGCGCTGAGCGGAACGCTGAGCGCCGGGAGCCTTCTGGTGCTGCGGGTTCCGCCGCTTGAGGCGTGGGCCGGGCTTCCTGACCGTGATTCCCTGCGCTGGAGCGACAGCACCGAAGCGATAGCCACTCCGCATTTTGTCCACCATTTCTGCCGGACCCTTGCCGCCGACCCCGACGCGATTGTCTGGCTTCAGGGCAGCGATTTATCCCTTCCGCCTTTACCCGGAGCCCCAGACTGGCACCCAGCCAGTGGCGCGCCGCAGCGCGAGCAGGCGGCGATCCTGGAGGTACTTCAGGAAATGTCGCGGGGCATCGTGGCCGTTACCGCTGCGCGCGGGCGCGGTAAGTCGGCCCTGGCGGGAATGTTACTCCATCGTATTGCGGGCAGCGCCGTCGTCACCGCACCGGCGAAAGGGGCGACAGAAAGTATCGCCCGCTTTGCCGGAGAGCGTTTTCATTTTATGGCCCCGGACGCGCTGTTAGCTTCTTCGCATCAGGCTGACTGGCTGATTGTCGATGAAGCTGCCGCGATCCCCGGCCCGCTGCTGGAAAAGCTGGTGAGCCGTTTCCCTCGCGTGCTGTTGACCACCACGGTGCAGGGATATGAAGGAACGGGCAGGGGATTCTTGCTCAAGTTCTGCGGTCGGTTTCCCGGGTTGCAGCGCTACAGCTTATCAACGCCGGTACGCTGGGCGGCAGGTTGTCCGCTTGAGCGGATCGTGGCCAGCGCGCTGCTGTTTGACGACACGCTGCTTGACCGCCGCCCGGAAGGCGAGGTGCGTATCACCTCTCTGACCCCCGCGGCATGGGAACGCCGTCCGGCGCTGGTCGCGAGCGTCTATGAGCTGCTCTGTGCGGCGCATTATCGCACCTCGCCGCTCGATTTACGCCGCATGATGGACGCGCCCGGGCAACAGTTTGCTGTCGCCGAAGCGAACCCGGTCATCGCCGGAGCGCTGTGGCTGGTGGAGGAGGGCGGGCTGTCCCCTGCACTTAGCCGCGCGGTGTGGGCGGGGTTCCGCCGTCCTCGCGGAAACCTGGTGGCGCAGTCTCTGGCGGCGCACGGCGGCTCTCCGCTGGCGGCAACGCTCAGAGGTCAAAGGGTGACCCGTATTGCCGTACATCCTCACCGTCAGCGGGAAGGGATTGGCCAGGCGCTTATTCGCAGCGCCAGCGGGGAGGATTATCTGTCGGTGAGCTTTGGTTATACCGAAGAGCTTTGGCGTTTCTGGCAGCGGTGCGGCTTTGTGCTGGTGCGGATGGGAAGCCACCGTGAAGCCAGCAGCGGTTGTTACACCGCGATGGCGCTGCTGGCGCAGAGTGAGGCTGGGCATCAGTTGTGTCAGCAGGCGCAGCAGCGTCTGAAGCGTGATGCGCGGGTGTTATCGGCCTGGAACGGTGAAAAGATCCCGGTGGAAGATGAGTGGGAAGCTACGCTTAATCATGACGACTGGCTGGAACTGGCGGGGTTTGCTTTTGCGCATCGCGCGTTTTCCACGTCGGTTGCCGCGTTGACACGGTTGTTGCTTGCCGTCGATATGCCGCTTCCGGCACTGCGGGGGAAGATGGAAGGGAAAACGGAAGACATTGGACAAAAAGCGCTGCTGGTAAAGTTGCGCAGTGAAACGGCGCAAGCGCTTGAAAGTCTTGACTCTCTCCGCTGCCAGCAGCTGAAAGAAGCCATTTTGCAATGGCAATTTTTTCAATGACTTCTTCAGTAAAGTGGCATGGTCATTCCCGCCGCGAGGCGTAGAATCCAGGTCATCTATTAAGGAGACCACCATGAAACACGACCATTTTGTTGTTCAAAGCCCTGACAAGCCGGCTAAACAGTTGCTGCTTCTGTTTCATGGTGTTGGCGATAATGCCGTCAATATGGGGCAGATTGGCAGCTGGTTTGCGCCGGTTTTTCCGCAGGCACTCATTGTCAGCATCGGTGGCGTCGAGCCGTGTGGTTCTCATGGACGACAGTGGTTCTCAGTTCAGGGCGTGACGGAAGAGAACCGTCAGGCGCGCATTGATGCCATCATGCCCACGTTTATCGACATTGTCCGCTACTGGCAGCAGCAGAGCGGCGTGGGGGCCGACGCAACCGCCCTGATAGGTTTCTCACAGGGGTCAATCATGTCGCTGGAAAGCGTAAAAGCGCAGCCGGGTCTGGTTTCGCGGGTGATCGCGTTTAATGGCCGTTTTGCGACACTACCGACCCACGCGACCACGCAGACGACTATCCACCTGATCCACGGTGGGGAAGACCGGGTGATTGAACTCTCGCATGCGGTCGCCGCACAGGAAGCGCTGATTCGCGAAGGGGGAGATGTGACGCTGGATATCGTTGACGATCTGGGCCACGCGATTGATGACCGTAGCATGCAGTTCGCACTCGACCATCTGCGCTATACCGTACCGAAGCACTACTTTGATGAAGCGCTCAGCGGCGGTAAGCCGGATAATGATGATATCGTTGAGTTTATGTGATTATTTCCCCTCACCCCCAGCCCCTCTCCCCAAAGGGGCGAGGGGTGTTTTGTTCCCTCTCCCCTATGGGGAGAGGGTTAGGGTGAGGGGATTACTTCTTCTGGTCCTTCTTCGGCCAGTCGTCGTCATCGTCCCACTTGTCGTTAAAATCGCGGTGCGGGGGAAGATCCGGTTTGTTGGCGAGAAATTTTTTATGGTCAACGCGCTTAAGGTCTTTAATCACATTCAGCAATACGCCGACCAGAAAAACCAACACCAGAACCCACCAGTACTTTGAAAGCCAGTCCATTCGCTATTCCTCTCAGAGCGTTCGTCAGGCGACGAGTTGCTCCATAATACGTTGATACATACGGGCCAGCAGTTGTAAATCTGCCGCATTAACACACTCATTGATTTTATGAATGGTCGCGTTCACTGGTCCCAGTTCGACAACCTGGGCACCCATACGGGCGATAAAGCGTCCGTCTGAGGTGCCACCCGTTGTCAGCAGCTGTGGCTTAATTTCATTATAGTGCTCGATGGCGTTGACCACCGCATCCACCAGCTTGCCGCGCTGTGTCAGGAACGGCTGGCCGGAAAGCCACCAGTCCACGGTGTAGCGCAGGTTATATTTTTCCAGCAGGGCGATAACGCGCGCCTTGATCATCTCGTCGGTCAGTTCCGTGCTGAAGCGGAAGTTGAACTGGACGAAGTAATCCCCCGGGATCACGTTATTGCTGCCGGTTCCGGCTTTGACGTTCGCAATCTGCATGCTGGTCGGTGGGAAGAACTCGTTGCCTTTATCCCATTCAATCGCCACCAGCTCGCTCAGCATCGGCGCAGCGCGATGAACCGGGTTATCAGCCAGATGCGGATAAGCAACGTGCCCCTGAACGCCGTGAATGGTCAGGTTACAGGTCAGCGAGCCACGGCGGCCATTTTTTACCACATCACCCACCACTTCGGTACTGGACGGCTCGCCCACCAGGCAGTAGTCCAGGCGCTCGTTGCGGGCCATCAGCGCCTCAACAACCTTTACGGTGCCGTTATGGGCGCTGGCTTCTTCGTCAGAGGTGATCAGAAACGCGAGCCGGTTTTTATGGTTCGGATGTTGCGCGACAAAGCGCTCAGCCGCCACCACCATCGCCGCCAGTGAGCCTTTCATGTCTGCCGCACCGCGGCCGAACAGCATGCCATCGCGGATGGTGGGTTCAAACGGCGGGTTGATCCAGCGGTCCGCATCGCCAGCGGGCACCACGTCAGTATGTCCGGCAAAGGCCAGTGTTTCGCCCTGGCCGCGCCAGGCCCAGAAATTCTGGGTGTCGCCAAAATCCATACGCTCCACGGTAAAACCGATAGCGCGCAGGCGCTCAATCATTAATGCCTGACAACCTGCGTCCTCCGGGCTAAGGGAAGGACGGCGAATAAGCTGCTGAGTCAGCTCAATGACCGGGCATGACATAAACTACACCTCAACGAATAAAGTCGGAATAAAGGGTTTCACTGAAACCCAGCAGCATAGGCTTCCCTGGCGCGCAGAGCAATGGGCGTTTGATGATTGCCGGCATGTCGAGCATCAGTTTTGCCGCGCTGTCGGCGTCATTGATGCTGGCGCGAAGAGATTCATCCAGTTTACGCCAGGTGGTACCGCGGGTATTCAGCAAGGCTTCCCAGCCCAGCTCGTTGATAGCGGTATGCAGAAATTCTGCATCAAGCCCATCGGCACGGTAATCGTGGAAACGGTACTCTACGTTGTTCGCCTCCATCCAGCGGCGGGCTTTTTTGATGGTGTCGCAATTTTTAATGCCGTACATCACAACCATGGTGAATCCTTTTGTCGTTCTGGTGATTAAATGTTCAGTAAATTCGAAGATATATCCTTAAGTGGAATATAACACATTCAGGAATCGTCTGGATTTATGCGTCATCTTAATTCAACTAACAACTGTACGCTGAATATTCTTTCATCCTTTAAGCATAGATGTCCATAAGCTTTAAATGTCGAATAAACTCAGCGGGTAAAATAAAACTCACCCGTCCGTAGGGTTATTTCAGAATATTGCTGGCCGTCACAAAAAATTGAGGGCTCTCCGTTCATATTTATCATAAATCCCCGTATGACGTGGGGTACAATCGCAGCAATTGGTTAAATAGTCTTCACAATGATGATACGTTTTTGTAGAATGCGCATAATAATAAGAGAGGTTGTTATGATTGAACGTGAACTGGGGAACTGGAAAGATTTTATCGAAGGCATGCTTCGTAAATGACATTCAGTAAGAATTGCAAGAGCACTTAAATAAGTAAAATAACCATAGTGTGAATAAATCACACAATAAAAAGGCGGCCGAATAAGCCGCCTTTTTTTATTTCAACCACTTACTCCGGACGTTCCTTTAGCGGGAAGCGGCGACGCACCAGCACAAAGAACAGCGGAACAAAATAGATGGCCAGGACGGTCGCCGAAATCATACCGCCCATGACCCCTGTGCCGACCGCATGCTGGCTGCTGGAGCCTGCGCCGGTGCTGGTTGCCATCGGCAGTACGCCAAAAACAAATGCCAGCGAGGTCATCAGGATCGGGCGCAGGCGCTGACGGCAGGCGTGCAGCGTGGCGGCCATCAGCTCGTGGCCTTTGGCATTCATCTCGTTGGCAAACTCAACGATCAGAATGGCGTTTTTCGCCGACAGCCCAATCACGGTGAGCAGCCCGACCTGGAAGTAGACATCGTTTTCCAGACCACGCATCCAGGTGGCGAGCAGGGCGCCAATGACACCAAGGGGCACCACCAGCATGACCGAGAACGGCACTGACCAGCTTTCATACAGTGCGGCAAGACAGAGGAAGACCACCAGCAGAGAGAGCGCGTAAAGTGCCGGTGCCTGTGCTCCGGAGAGGCGCTCCTGGTAAGACATGGCCGTCCACTCCAGACCAAAACCGGCAGGCAACTGTTGCACCAGTTTTTCCATGATGTCCATGGCCGTACCGGTACTCACGCCTGGCGCGGCTTCCCCGACGATTTCAACCGCGGAATAGCCGTTATAGCGCTCCAGACGCGGCGAACCGCTCTCCCAGTGTGAAGTCGCAAAGGCAGAGAACGGCACCATTCCCCAGGCACTGTTTCTGACAAACCAGCGGTTTATATCATCCGGCAGCATACGGAATGGCGCGGCGGACTGGACATACACTTTTTTCACGCGGCCGCGATCCATAAAATCATTCACATAGCTCGAGCCCCACGCCGTTTGCAGGGTGTCGTTGATATCGTTGATCGACACACCCAGCGCCTGCGCCTTGCGCTGATCGATATCCACCTGAAGCTGCGGGCTGTCATCCAGACCGTTATGGCGAACGCGGGTCAGGCCCGGATCGTTGCCTGCGAGCGCCAACAGCTTATCGCGCGCCGCCATCAGCGCCGTATGGCCCGCACCGGCGTGATCCTGGAGCTCCATATCAAACCCGGCGGAACTGCCCAGCCCGCTGATGGCAGGTGGGCTGCTGGCAAAGACGCGGGCTTCTTTAATGTGCGCAAAGGCTTTTGTCGCACGCTCAATAATGGCAAACGATGTTCCCGTTTTGCTATCGCGCGCGTCCCAGTCCTTCAGGCGAACGAACATGCGGGCGACGTTTTGCCCGTTCCCGCCCGGGCCGGACCCGACGGTGGAGAAGACGGAGACCACGTTATCCTTCTCTTTGGTGAAGAAGTACTGCTCCACTTTCTGCACCACTTTCAGCGTTTGCTGCTGCGTTGCGCCACTCGGGAGCTGCACCGAGGTGGTGAACATACCCCGGTCTTCCATCGGCAGGAATGAGGTGGGCAGGTGCAGGAACAGCCAGACCATCCCGCCCAGCAGCACAACGTAAATCATCATCCAGCGCAGGCTGCGGTGCAGCACGCGCCCGACGGCAGATTCATACCGGGCGGCATTGCGGTTGAACATCCGGTTAAACCAGCCGAAGAAACCTTTCTGACCGTGATGCTCCCCTTTATGCAGCGGTTTCAGGATGGTGGCGCACAGCGCAGGGGTGAGGATCAGCGCCACCAGCACGGAGAGCACCATTGCCGAGACGATGGTAATGGAGAACTGACGGTAAATCGCCCCGGTGGTGCCGCCAAAGAAGGCCATCGGGAAAAAGACCGCCGAGAGCACCATCGCAATACCGACTAGCGCCCCCTGAATTTGCCCCATCGATTTGCGCGTCGCCTGGCGCGGAGAGAGTCCTTCTTCGCTCATGATGCGCTCGACGTTTTCAACCACCACGATGGCATCGTCCACCAGCAGGCCAATCGCCAGCACCATCGCAAACATTGTCAGGGTGTTAATGCTATAGCCGAACGCGTAAAGCACCGAAAAGGTTCCGAGCAGCACCACAGGAACGGCAATAGTTGGGATCAGCGTCGCGCGGAAGTTTTGCAGGAACAGGTACATGACCAGGAACACCAGCGCGATGGCTTCCAGCAGGGTTTTCACCACGTCCTCAATCGACGCTTTAACGAAGGAGGTGGTTTCATAGGCGACTTTGTACTCCAGCCCGTGCGGGAAATACTGCGACAGCTCATCCAGACGGTCTAACACCAGTTTCGCCGTGGCCATTTCGTTCGCGCCGGAGGCCAGCTTAATCCCCAGACCGGAGGCCTGGTTGCCATTAAAGCGGCTCAGGTAGTCGTACTTTTCTGCGCCCATTTCCACCGTGGCGACATCGCCCAGACGAACTTCCGACCCATCCTGATTCACCCGCAGAGTGATGTTGCGGAACTGCTCCGGCGTCTGCAGCAGGGATTGCGAATTAATGGTAGCGTTCAGGGCCTGTTTATCAACGGACGGGGTTCCCCCGAGCTGCCCTACGGCAATCTGGGCGTTCTGGGCTTTGATGGCATCCGTCACGTCGGTTGCCGTCATCTGGTAGCTGTTGAGCTTGTTGGGATCGAGCCAGATGCGCATTGAATATTGTGAACCGTAAGCGTCGATATCCCCGACGCCGTTAATACGGCTGAGCGGATCCTGAATATTACTGGCGACGTAGTCCGCGATATCCTGTTTATCCATCGAGCCATCTGTCGAGACAAACGCGATGGTCAAAATATTGGTGTCGCCGGTTTTACGCACGGTCACGCCCTGGTTCTGTACCGCCTGGGGCAGTTTGCGCATGGCCGACTGCAGCTGGTTTTGTACCTGCTGCACCGCTTCATCCGGGTCAGTGCCTGCCTTGAAGCTCAGGGTCACCGTTGCCTGACCGGTGGCGCTACTTTGCGAGGACATGTACATCAGGTTATCCAGACCCGTCATGTTCTGCTCGATAACCTGCGTCACGGTATTTTCCAGCGTTTGTGCGGACGCGCCGGGGTAGTTTGCGGTGACACGCACGTTAGGCGGGGCCAGATCGGGATATTGCTCAACGGGAAGTGACGTAATTGCCAGGACACCTGTCAGACACAACAGAATGGCAATTACCCAGGCAAAAATGGGGCGATCGATAAAAAAATTCGCCATGAAAAAGTGACCTCGTTTTGCTGCTCGTCATTATTGTTTATTGCCCGCATAACTTTAGCGGTAAGGCTCAGGTCAAACGTGGAGAAAAAAAGGAGATAGTGTAAATTATCATGCGCTTTTCCCTGCGCTTCCTCCTTTACCGTTATTTACCCGCCGGTGCCTGCGGCACGGGGAACGTGACGCTGACCAGCGTGCCCCCGTTTTGTGGCTGCGAAAAGTGCAGTGCTCCCCCAAGCCTCTGTGCGCGTTCACGCATAATGTTCAGACCGTAGTGTCCCGGCGGCTCGCTGGCTTCGCCAATCCCGATGCCATTGTCACGAATGCTGACGCGGTGCGTACCGTCCACAGCCGTCACGCAGCTCACGGTGATCTCGCTGGCATGCGCGTGCTTAATGGCGTTCAACACCGCCTCACGCACGATCTGTAACAGATGAACCTGCTTTTGCGCGTCGAGCGCCAGCGAGGAGAGGCGACAGTCAAGGTGCAGCTTCGCCTGCGTCTGGCTCTGCAGCGCGTCAAGAGACTCCTGCAACGCCGCGGGTAAATTCGCGTGATTCAGCGTCAGGCGGAAGGTGGTGAGCAGCTCGCGCAACTGCTGCCAGGCGTTGTTCAGTTCGCGGGAGAAATCGGTAATGATGGTCTGCGCCGGGGTATTCTCCTCCGGCACGGCGCGTTTCAGCAGCGTAAGCTGAATGCGCAGATACGACAACACCTGCGCCAGCGAGTCATGCAGTTCGCGGGCAATGGTGGCGCGCTCTTCCATCAGCAGCAGCTGCTGGTAATGCTTCTGCGCCTGGTTAAAGTACAGTCCACGCCCGAGCATGGTCGCCACGCTTCTCATCAGAGGGAGAGGGACGCTGTCCGTCTCGCTTTGCCAGCGAAGCTCGCCGTAGAGCGTGTCCTGCATCACTACCGGCAGGTTTTGCAGTGGGATGTCGCGTGACGCCGTCCCTTCACACAGCCGCCAGTCGTCGCTGGTGCGCAGTTCCAGATAGTTCATCTGCGTATAGTCATGGACAATCTGCAGGATATGCCGGAAACAGTGGCTGTCTATCTGGCCGGTATTCAGCGCCTGAGAGCACTTGAACAGCATGTCGAGCTGCTGGTGGGCGTCATGCAAATGCCGCGTTTTTTCCGCCACCGAGGCTTCAAGCGAGCGGTAGAGCGTCGCTAACTCGCCGGACATGTGGTTGAAGGCGCGCGAAAGCTGGCCCAGTTCGTTCGGCAGGGCGGTATCCGGCGCAGGGGTGGCAAATTCACCGCGCTCAATCCGTTCGCTGGCGGCCACCAGATTGTTAAGCGGTAACACGACCTGACGACGAATGCGGCGCAGGGTAAACAGCGTCAGCAACAGGATCCCCAGCGCGCCGGCCAGGGAGAGCAGGGTCACCGTCTGGATTTTATGCTCAGTGTAGTGCTGCAGGGCGAGCACAAAGGCATCAATGCGGCCGACAAAATCCTCAATGTGGGTCTGATACCAGGCGCTGTCGCCGCGGGCGATACGTTTATCCATCTCCTGCCAGGCCACCTGCAGCTGCTGATAGCGGGCGTTAACATTGTCCGGGACGTACCAGCGGTCCAGCTTCTGCAGTGCCGGCGCGCGCAACGTCTGTTGCCAGTGCTCGCGGTGCGCGGCAAGGGAAGGGCTGTTGCGCTGCATCTCATAGCCCAGTCGATAGCTCTGCATGCGCAGCGAACCCGCAATATTAATCGCCTCGGCATCACGCTGGCTGCTGGCCAGCGTCAGCAGTGCGACGGTACTGGTCAGCGCGGATAAGACAATGATCGAAAAGAAAGCCCAGGCAAGGCTTGCGGAAACGGGTCGTTTAACGGTCACAGAACGGCTCTCTGAATAAAATTGATCTGCCACAGGTTCACTGGAAATAATTGGGTCTTCCGGGCATTTGCACATTGCCCGAACGCGCCGTGATGCGTAAATACCATACTCTTATAAAGAATAAGGATATTGAAGCAAAAACAGGTGTGGTTATGAATCGTTTTATTATGGCTAACAGCCAGCAATGCATTGGGTGTCGTGCCTGCGAAGTGGCCTGCGTCATGGCGCACAACGGTGAGCAACACGTTCTGAGCGAGCGCCATTTTCATCCCCGTATTACGGTCCTGAGGTCCGGCGGGAAGCGAAGCCCCGTCACATGTCATCATTGTGAAAATGCGCCCTGCGCGCAGAGCTGCCCGAACGGCGCCATCAGCAAACGCGGTGACAGCGTACAGGTGAATCAACAAAAATGCATCGGCTGTAAGGCCTGCGCGGTGGCTTGCCCGTTTGGCACGATGGAGATCATCGTCACCCCGCTCGACCACGGCGGCGTGAAGGCCTCGGCGAATAAATGCGATCTCTGCCTGACGCGTCCACAGGGCCCGGCCTGTATCGAAAACTGCCCGGCTGATGTCCTCTCCCTTGCGACGCCTGCCGTGCTGGACACGCTGGTCAAATCGCGCCGCCAGCGTGCGGCCTGCCTGGCGGTCCAGCCCTGGCATGGGGAGGTCGTCAGAGACGATCTTCCGCGTAGCAAACTGCAGCAGATGCAGATGTCCCTGCCACGCGGTGAGCCAGACAAACTGCCCGCTGCGGAACGCGTGTGCCATTTTCACGAAATTTACCTGCCGTTTCGGGCCGAACAGGCCGCCCGCGAGGCGTCGCGCTGCCTGAAGTGCGGAGAGCACAGCATTTGCGAATGGACCTGCCCGCTGCACAACCACATCCCGCAGTGGATTGAGCGTCTGAATGCGGGGGATATTGCCGGCGCGGTCGAACTTTCTCATCAGACCAACTGCTTGCCTGAAATAACCGGCCGCGTCTGCCCGCAGGACCGGTTATGCGAAGGGGCCTGCACGCTTCGTGATGAGGCGGGGGCCGTTACCATCGGCAACATCGAGCGCTATATCGCCGACAGGGCGCTGGCGATGGGCTGGCGGCCGGACA
This sequence comes from Enterobacter sp. WCHEn090032, assembly GCF_003986875.1. Taxonomy (NCBI): domain Bacteria; kingdom Pseudomonadati; phylum Pseudomonadota; class Gammaproteobacteria; order Enterobacterales; family Enterobacteriaceae; genus Enterobacter; species Enterobacter sp. WCHEn090032. The sequence goes on along the minus strand of NZ_RXRN01000002.1, from coordinate 163,400 downwards.
TGTCCGCCGTCACGCCGACGGGTAAACGTGTCGCGATCGTCGGCGCCGGTCCCGCCGGGCTGGCTTGCGCCGACGTACTGGCGCGCAGCGGGGTGAGCGTGACGGTCTATGACCGGCATCCGGAAATCGGCGGTTTACTCACCTTTGGCATTCCGGCATTCAAGCTGGACAAATCGCTGCTTGCGCGGCGCAGGGAGATATTTACCGCGATGGGGATCCGCTTTGCGCTGAACTGCGAGGTGGGCAAGGACGTGTCGATGTCACAGTTAAAAGACGAGTACGACGCCCTGTTCATTGGCGTGGGCACCTATCGCTCGATGAAGGCCGGTATCCCGCATGAAGATGCGCCAGGGGTCTATGACGCGCTGCCTTTCCTGGTGGGTAACACGCGGCATGTGATGGGGCTGGACGCAACGGCCAGCGAACCGTTCATAGATACCTGTGGGCTGAACGTGGTGGTGCTCGGTGGGGGCGATACCGCCATGGACTGCGTACGTACCGCGCTACGCCATGGCGCCGCGAAGGTGACCTGCGCCTATCGCCGGGATGAGGCCAACATGCCGGGGTCGAAGAAAGAGGTGAAGAATGCCAGAGAAGAGGGGGCGGCATTTGAATTTAACGTCCAGCCGGTTGAGCTGACGCAGGCTCCTGACGGGAAGGTCAACGGTATCCGGATGCTGCGTACCCGGCTCGGTGAGCCGGATGCGCAGGGGCGGCGTCGGCCCGTTCCGGTGCCCGGCAGCGAGTTTGTAATGGAGGCTGATGCGGTGATCATGGCGTTTGGTTTTAACCCGCACGCGATGCCGTGGCTGCAGGCGCAGGGTGTTGAAACGGATGAGTGGGGACGCATCGTGGCCTCGGTCGAAAGCCGCTACCGTTACCAGACGAGCAACCCACACATTTTCGCCGGCGGTGATGCGGTTCGCGGCGCGGATCTGGTGGTGACCGCGATGGCGGAAGGGCGTCATGCGGCGCAAGGGATACTCGACTGGCTTGGGGTTAGCGCTCCGAAACATCATTAAAGCGGCGGGCGACAAAGCGGGATTCACGGCGTAGTATAGGATCACTCATTATGTCGTGGAGCCCGTATGACCCTGAAAATTGACGTTATCAAAGACAAAATTCTCTCTGAAAACTACTTTGTCCTGCGTAACATCACCTACGATCTTACGCGTAATAACGGTGAAGTGATCCGCCATAAGCGCGAGGTTTACGACCGGGGTAACGGGGCGACCATTCTGCTCTATAACCGTGAAAAGCAGAGCGTGGTGCTGATCCGTCAGTTCAGGGTGGCGACGTGGGTCAACGGTAACTCTGACGGACGTCTGATTGAAACCTGCGCGGGCCTGCTTGATGACGATGAGCCGGAAGTCTGCATCCGCAAAGAGGCCGTAGAAGAAACCGGCTTTGAAGTGGGCGAGGTCAAAAAGATCTTTGAGCTGTACATGTCCCCAGGCGGCGTCACGGAACTTATCCATTTCTTCATTGCGGAATACAGCGACGCCCAGCGTACGCACCGGGGCGGTGGCGTGGAGGATGAAGATATCGAGGTGCTGGAGTTGCCTTTCTCCCGGGCGCTGGAAATGATGCGTTCAGGCGAAATCAGGGATGGTAAAGCAGTGATATTGCTGCAGTATTTGCAGAGTACCGGCTTAATGAATACCATTTTCGAACGGATGTAGAGTGTTTTTCGGATAAATCTATCCGATAAATCCGATTGAGACGACCCGGCCGGAACACGAAGATACTGCCCAGTTACGCGTTTTCGTTCCGGGATTGTGTCATTCATGCGCTATAGCGTCTTTTTATTTTCCCTGTTTTGTCTGCTCCTCGCGCCTCAGGTGCGGGCTGCGCCTGCTCAGCAAGCTTTCTCTGACTGGCAGGTGACCTGCAATAACCAGAACTTTTGCCTGGCCCGCAACACCGGCGAACACCGGGGGCTGGTCATGACGCTCACCCGAAGCGCCGGCGCGAAAACGGATGCCACGCTGCGTATCGATCTCGGCGGGCTGGATACGCCCTCCGTCAAAGAGCCGGAGATTGCCACCCGGCTGCTGCTGGACAATGTGCCTCTGAAGCTGGACAAGCAGCGCTGGCAGCTCACGCCATGGCACCTGAAAACGGACGACGCGGCCACCATCACCGCCTTTCTGAAAAATATTCAGGAAGGGAAGGCCCTGACGCTGCGCGGCGGTAAGCAGGTGATTTCCCTGAGCGGTCTGAAAGCCGCGCTGCTGTTTATTGATGCCCAGCAAAAGCGTGTCGGCAGTGAAACCGCGTGGATTAAGAAAGGTGACGATCCGCCGTTAAGCGTGCCGCCCGCACCCGCGCTGAAAAAGGTGGCGACCGTTAATCCTACTCCAACACCGCTTTCCCACGCCGAACTGAATGACCTGCTGGATTATGGCACCGGGCGGATGAACAGCAGCCAGTGTTCGCTCGATCCTAACCGCCGCGAAGTGCGCGTCACCGCGTTAACCGATGAAAAAGCGCTGTTGATCGTCAGCTGCGAGGCGGGGGCCTATAACACCGTCGATCTGGCATGGCTGGTGTCACGTAAAAAACCGTTCTCTGCCCGCAGCGTCAGGCTACGTCTGCCGTTTACGCCGTCGAGTGGCAGCAGTGAAATGGAGTTAATGAACGCCAGCTTCGATGAGAAGACGCGCGAGCTGACCACGCTGGCGCTCGGGCGCGGTTTGGGGGATTGTGGCATCCAGACGCGCTGGCGTTTTGACGGCCAGCGTTTCCGCCTGGTGCGTTATGCCGAGGAGCCCAGCTGCGATAACTGGAATGGGCCAGATGCCTGGCCCACGCTGTGGATCACCCGCTAGCTTTACCGGGTGGCGGCTTTGCCTTACCCGGCCTGCAAAACATCCGAACTGTAGGCCGGGTAAGCGGTAGCACCACCCGGCAATAAACAGACCGCACTACAGCACGCTCAGCGCCTTCTCTACCACGTTCTCAACGGTGAAACCAAAATACGGGAACAGCTTGTCGGCAGGGGCGGACTCACCGTAGCCGCGCATGCCCACAATCGCCCCTTTAAGGCCGACATATTTGTACCAGTAGTCGGCAATACCGGCTTCAACCGCCACGCGCGCCGCGACGTTAGAGGGCAGCACCGACTCACGGTACGCCTCATCCTGGGCGTCAAAAATATCCGTTGAGGGCAGGGATACCACGCGCACCGCGTGACCTTCGGCGGTCAGTTTTTCCGCCGCTTTCACCGTGATTTCGACCTCTGAACCGGTCGCAATCAGGATCACGTCCGGCTTGCCGCCGCTGTCTTTCAGGATGTAGCCGCCGCGGGCGATATTTTTCACCTGCTCCGGGGTGCGTTCAATCTGCGTCAGGTTCTGGCGTGACAGAATTAATGCCGTTGGGCCATTGTGGCGCTCTACCGCCAGCTTCCAGCCGACCGCGGCTTCGACCTGATCGCACGGACGCCAGGTGCTGAAGTTTGGCGTTAAGCGCAGGCTCGCCAGTTGTTCAACCGCCTGGTGCGTGGGGCCATCTTCCCCGAGACCAATGGAGTCATGGGTATAGACCATAATCTGTCGCGCCTTCATTAAGGCCGCCATGCGCGCTGCGTTACGGGCATATTCGACAAACATCAGGAAGGTGGCGGTGTAGGGCACGAAACCACCGTGATGAGCGATGCCGTTGGCAATGGCGGTCATCCCGAATTCGCGCACGCCGTAGTGGATGTAGTTCCCGGCAATGTCCTCTTTCAGCGATTTCGAGCCGGACCAGATGGTCAGGTTACTTGGGGCCAGATCCGCCGAGCCGCCAAGCAGTTCGGGCAGCAGCGGACCAATGGCATTCAGCGTGTTTTGCGAAGCCTTACGGGTGGCGATTTTCGCCGGGTTGGACTGCAGGTTTTCAATCAGCGCCTGGGTTTTATCGTCCCAGTCTTCCGGCAGGCCACCGCTCATGCGGCGAGAGAATTCGGCGGCCAGTTCCGGGTGTGCTTTTTTGTATGCGGCAAACTTCTCGTTCCAGGCCTGCTGGGCCTTTTCACCCGCTTCACGGGCGTCCCACGCCCGGTAAATCTCTTTCGGGATCTCAAACGGCGGATGTTTCCAGCCCAGTTTTTGCCGGGTCAGCGCCACTTCCTCATCACCCAGCGCCGCGCCGTGCGCCTCTTCCTTGCCGGCCTTGTTCGGTGAACCAAAGCCGATAACCGTGCGGCAGATAATCAGCGACGGTTTGTCCTTCACGCTTTGCGCTTCCTGAATCGCTTTTTTCACCGCCTCAGGATCGTGGCCGTCGATCTCATGCACCACGTGCCAGTGGTAGGCTTCGAAGCGTTTTGCCGTGTCGTCGGTGAACCAGCCCTCGGTTTCCCCGTCGATGGAGATACCGTTGTGATCGTAGAAGCCAATCAACTTACCCAGCCCCAGGGTGCCCGCCAGGGAACAGACTTCATGGGAAATCCCCTCCATCAGACAGCCGTCGCCCATAAACACGTACGTGTAGTGATCGACAATGTCGTGCCCCGGCTGGTTAAACTGCGCCGCCAGCGTGCGCTCGGCAATCGCCAGCCCGACAGCATTGGCCAGCCCCTGACCGAGCGGCCCGGTGGTCGTTTCTACCCCAGGCGTATAGCCAATTTCCGGGTGACCCGGCGTTTTTGAGTGCAGCTGGCGGAAGTTTTTCAGCTCCTCGAGCGGCAGATCATAGCCGGAAAGATGCAGCAGGCTGTAGAGCAGCATCGAGGCGTGGCCGTTGGAGAGAATAAAACGGTCGCGGTCGTACCAGGTGGGGTCATTGGGGTTGTGTTTCAGAAAGTCGTTCCACAACACTTCGGCAATATCAGCCATGCCCATGGGCGCGCCGGGATGGCCGGAATTGGCTTTTTGCACGGCATCCATGCTGAGGGCGCGAATGGCATTGGCTAGCTCTTTACGGGACATAGTTCACTCCGTGGCAAGGTTAAAGTTTGGCGGCGAGAAGATCTTCAAGTTTGCGCTGGTCAACGGCGAACAGGCGGATACCTTCCGCCAGTTTTTCCACGGCCATGGCGTCCTGATTGTGCTCCCAGCGGAATTCGGCTTCGGTCATGGCTTTCGGTTTTGGCAGCACGGTAGAGGTGGGGATCAGCTTGCGGATAACCGTCTCTTCTTTGTCCTGTAGCTCTTTCAGCAGGTTAGGGGAGATGGTCAGACGGTCGCAGCCGGCCAGGGCGAGGATCTGCTCGGTACGGCGGAAGCTGGCCCCCATCACGATGGTTTCATAGCGGTGCTGCTTGTAATAGTCGTAGATATTACGGACCGATTTCACGCCCGGATCCTCATCCACCACGTACGGATCCATCGGCTGTTTCGCCTGGTACCAGTCGTAGATGCGGCCGACAAACGGTGAGACCAGGAACACGCCGGCTTCGGCACAGGCGCGTGCCTGAGCAAAGGAGAACAGCAGCGTCAGGTTGCAGTGGATCCCCTCTTTTTCCAGCACCTCTGCCGCGCGGATGCCTTCCCAGGTCGACGCCAGTTTGATCAGAATGCGTGATTTATCGATCCCCTGTTCCTGGTAGAGTTCGACCAGGCGGCGGGCCTTATTGATGCTCTTTTCTTTATCGAACGAGAGGCGGGCGTCCACTTCGGTGGAGACGCGTCCCGGGATGCTTTTCAGAATTTCCGCACCGAAATTAACCGCCAGCTTGTCGCTGGCTTCGGCAACCTGCTGTTCCTGCGTTTTCCCGCGCTGTTTACCGTAGGCAATGGCGTCATCAATCAGATGACTAAAATGGGCAAGCCCGGCAGCCTTGAGCAGAAGCGAAGGGTTGGTGGTCGCATCTTCCGGCTGATAGTGGCGAATCGACTCGATATCGCCGCTGTCTGCAACCACGGTAGTGAATTGTTTGATGCCGTCTAGCTGGTTCATAAATGATTACTCCTTGGAAATAAAAGAGTTAGATGAGTGCGTTAGTTCACACTTCTGAGAAAATCATGATGGACTTAACAAAAAAGCATAGCAGACGGGGGAGGCATTGCTTTTGAGACGGGTAACATGGCTGTTATAAATTGATAACAATTTTTAATGTGTGATGGTGAGAGTTTGGCAGCCTTCAAAGTTTATGTGCTGTCCTGAGGCGATACTATCTGACCGATACGTAAAAGGAATAACAAGATGGACGATCAGTTAAAACAGAGTGCCCTCGATTTTCACGAGTTCCCTGTCCCGGGCAAAATCCAGGTCTCCCCAACCAAGCCGCTGGCAACCCAGCGCGATCTGGCGCTGGCCTATTCGCCAGGCGTTGCGGCACCGTGTCTGGAAATCGAAAAAGACCCGCTGGCGGCCTACAAATACACCGCGCGCGGCAACCTCGTGGCCGTTATCTCTAACGGTACGGCGGTACTCGGTCTCGGTAACATCGGTGCCCTGGCGGGTAAACCGGTGATGGAAGGGAAAGGCGTGCTGTTCAAGAAATTCGCCGGTATCGACGTGTTTGATATCGAGGTGGACGAGCTTGATCCTGACAAATTCATTAACGTGGTGGCCGCGCTGGAGCCGACCTTCGGCGGGATTAACCTGGAAGACATCAAAGCGCCGGAATGTTTCTATATCGAGCAGAAGCTGCGCGAGCGTATGAACATTCCCGTGTTCCATGATGACCAGCACGGCACCGCGATTATCAGCACCGCCGCGATTCTGAACGGCCTGCGCGTGGTGGAAAAAAATCTCTCTGACGTGCGCATGGTGGTTTCTGGCGCAGGTGCGGCGGCCATCGCCTGTATGAACCTGCTGGTGGCGCTGGGTATGCAGAAGCACAACATCGTGGTCTGTGATTCTAAAGGCGTTATCTATAAAGACCGCGAGCCCAACATGGCGGAAACCAAAGCGGCGTATGCGGTAGAAGACGACGGCAAGCGCACGCTCGAGGACGTCATTGACGGCGCGGATATCTTCCTCGGCTGCTCGGGCCCGAAAGTGCTGACCCAGGAGATGGTGAAGAAGATGGCGCGCGCGCCAATGATCCTGGCCCTGGCGAACCCGGAGCCGGAAATTCTGCCGCCGCTGGCGAAAGCGGTGCGTGAAGATGCCATTATCTGTACCGGCCGTTCCGACTACCCAAACCAGGTCAACAACGTGCTCTGCTTCCCGTTCATCTTCCGCGGCGCACTGGACGTTGGCGCAACGGCGATCAACGAAGAGATGAAGCTTGCCGCCGTGCACGCCATTGCGGAACTGGCCCACGCCGAGCAGAGCGAAGTGGTGGCCTCCGCCTACGGCGATCAGGATCTGAGCTTTGGCCCGGACTACATCATTCCTAAACCGTTTGACCCGCGCCTGATTGTCAAAATTGCGCCAGCGGTGGCCAAAGCGGCGATGGATTCCGGCGTGGCGACGCGTCCGATTCAGGATTTTGACGCTTACATCGATAAGCTCACCGAGTTTGTCTATAAAACTAACTTGTTCATGAAGCCGATCTTCTCGCAGGCGCGTGCTGACGCGAAGCGCGTGGTGCTGGCGGAAGGGGAAGAGGCGCGCGTGCTGCACGCTACCCAGGAGCTGATCACCTTAGGTCTGGCGAAGCCGATCCTGATTGGTCGTCCGAGCGTGATTGAGATGCGCATTCAGAAGCTGGGTCTGCAGATTAAGCCGGGCGTCGACTTCGAAATCGTCAACAACGAATCCGATCCGCGCTTTAAAGAGTACTGGAGCGAATACTACGCGATCATGAAGCGTCGGGGGATCACCCAGGAGCAGGCGCAGAAAGCCGTCATCAGCAACACGACGGTGATCGGCGCGATTATGGTCCATCGCGGTGAAGCGGACGCATTGATCTGCGGCACCATCGGCGATTATCACGAGCACTTTAGCGTGGTGCAGGAGATCTTCGGCTATCGTGACGGGGTTCATACCGCCGGGGCGATGAATGCCCTGCTGCTGCCGAGCGGCAACACCTTTATCGCTGACACCTACGTTAACGACGATCCGAGCCCGGACGAGCTGGCGGAAATCACCGTGATGGCCGCAGAGACCGTGCGCCGCTTTGGTATCGAGCCGAAGGTGGCGCTGCTGTCGCACTCTAACTTTGGTTCGTCTAAATCTGCGGCGGCCTGCAAAATGCGTGAGACGCTGGCGCTGGTGCGCGAGCGCGCGCCGGAGCTGATGATTGACGGGGAAATGCACGGTGATGCGGCACTGGTGGAAAGCATCCGTAACGAACGTATGCCGGACAGCCCGCTGAAAGGATCGGCGAATATCCTGATTATGCCGAACGTGGAAGCGGCGCGTATCAGCTACAACCTGCTGCGCGTCTCCAGCTCTGAAGGGGTGACCGTAGGGCCGGTGCTGATGGGCGTGGCGAAACCGGTGCACGTGTTAACGCCAATTGCTTCTGTGCGCCGTATCGTGAATATGGTGGCCCTGGCGGTGGTTGAGGCGCAGACGCAGCCGCTGTAAACCCCTCACCCTAACCCTCTCCCCATAGGGGAGAGGGAACTGCACCGAGCCGTCTTTCACCCTCTCCCCTATGGGGAGAGGGCCGGGGTGAGGGGAGTTACACCCAATCCCGCACCTGAATAAACTCTTTTAAGGCAGCCTCCGGGCTGCCTTCTTTTGGCTCGTAACAGTACTCCCAGCGCACCAGCGGCGGCATCGACATCAAAATCGATTCCGTGCGCCCGCCGGTCTGCAGGCCAAACAGCGTCCCGCGATCCCACACCAGATTAAACTCCACGTAGCGCCCGCGACGATAAAGCTGGAATTCGCGCTCGCGCACGCTGTAGTGAGTGTCTTTACGGCGTTCGACGATGGGCAGATAAGCGTCGGTATACCCTTCGCCCACCGCGCGCATAAAGCGGAACGCGGTATCAAAATCAGGCGTGTTCAGATCGTCAAAGAACAGCCCGCCAATGCCGCGCTGCTCGTCGCGATGCTTCAGGTAGAAGTAGTCGTCGCACCATTTTTTAAACTTCGGGTAGATGTCTTCGCCAAACGGCAGGCAGAGGTTCCGCGCGGTGGTGTGCCAGTGCACGGCATCCTCTTCAAAACCGTAGTAGGGCGTAAGGTCGAAACCGCCGCCAAACCACCAGACCGGATCGGCCCCCGGTTTTTCCGCAATGAAAAAGCGGACGTTGGCGTGGCTGGTCGGCACAAACGGGTTGTGTGGATGCACCACCAGCGAGACGCCCATCGCTTCAAAACTGCGGCCCGCAAGTTCAGGACGATGCGCGGTCGCAGACGCGGGCATGGCGTCTCCGTGGACGTGGGAGAAATTCACGCCCGCCTGTTCAAAGATACCGCCATTGCGCAGCACCCGGCTGCGCCCGCCGCCGCCGGCTTCACGCTGCCAGTTATCTTCCTGGAATTCACCGCCGTCCGCGGCGGCCAGTTTGCGGCAAATCTCATCCTGCAGCTGCAGCAGGAAGGTTTTAACCAGTTGAGCATTGGGTTTCATCAACGTTTCCTGGAGTGCGCTTTTTGGTTATCGAACCAGTTGAAGTAACTGATAATGCCGGAGGCGATGGCGTTGGCGATCTTCTGGCGAAACGCCGTGGTGCCGAGAAGACGCTCTTCATCCGGGTTGGTGATAAACGAGGTTTCCACCAGTACGGACGGGATAGACGGTGATTTCAGCACCACAAATGCCGCCTGTTCGGTGCTTTTACTGTGCAGACGATGCACCGGCTTAATTTTCTTCAGGATGTGCGAGCCGAGCGTCAGGCTGTTTTTGATGGTATCCGTCTGCACCAGGTCGAACAGCACCTGCTGTAACAGATGGTCTTTGTCGGTGGCTTTTTTCCCGGCGACTTCATCCGCCCGGTTTTCACGGTCGGAGAGGTATTTCGCCATGGCGCTACTGGCGCCACGGTTGGACAGCGCAAACACCGAGGCGCCCGCCGCTGAAGGGTTGGTAAAGCCGTCGGCGTGAATCGACATAAACAGATCCGCGCCGTGCTGGTGGGCGATCTCCACCCGGTCATACAGCGGAATAAAGGTGTCGCCAGAGCGCGTCAGACGGGCGTCAATGCCGTTACTGCGTAAAATTGCGCGCACATTTTTTGCAATCGCCAGCACGACGTGTTTTTCTTTCGAACCGTTTTTGCCGATGGCGCCGGTATCAATTCCGCCGTGGCCCGGGTCAAGCATCACCAGACGCTTCGCACCGGGTTTTTTGGTTTTGGGTTTGCTGTGCCCGTTACTGGTTTTGAGCGTGCTCTCGTCTTTTGCCTGAGCCTGCTTTGCGATGCCCGTTAACGTTAAGGCCGCCAGCCCCGCTTTGAGAACCTGACGACGCGATGTGAGTGCTTTTAATGGTTTGAATGTGCTCATGCGGCCTGAATACTAAAAAATGGGGTCCTGGTGTTATATCGTATCGCGTTTAGCGTTACGACAGTCCTTATTGAGAATTGTTTTACTTTTCATTTCAATACGTGACAAAGTGACATTATGCCAAATTTTGGCGAGATTTTCCCCGGTTATTGGCTAAAGGCACAGTTCACGCCATAATCACTGTTTTTAAACCCGAAAAGGCGGTTAATACCATGGAGATACGCGTTTTTCGCCAGGAAGATTTCGAAGAGGTGATCACCCTTTGGGAGCGCTGCGATCTGCTGCGTCCGTGGAACGATCCGGAAATGGACATAGAGCGGAAGGTGAATCACGACGTCAGTCTGTTTCTGGTTGCGGAAGTCAACGGCGAAGTCGTAGGCACGGTAATGGGCGGTTATGACGGCCATCGCGGCTCGGCCTATTATCTGGGCGTTCACCCGGAATACCGGGGGCGCGGCATTGCCAACGCGCTGCTCAATCGTCTCGAGAAGAAGCTGATCGCCCGCGGCTGTCCGAAAATCCAGATCATGGTACGGGAAGATAACGACGTGGTTCTGGGCATGTACGAGCGTCTGGGCTATGAACATTCTGACGTGCTGAGTTTAGGTAAGCGTCTGATCGAAGATGAAGAGTACTGAGATCCATCCGGCAGATTATGACGCGCAGGGTCGCGTCAGGTTGCCCTTTTTATTCTGGTGCGTTCTGCTGCTTCAGGCCCGTACCTGGGTGCTGTTTGTGATGGCCGCCGCGTCGCGCGGGCAGGGCGATACGCTGCTGAATCTCTTCTATCCCGATCACGATGCGTTCTGGCTCGGCTTACTGCCGGGCGTACCGGCGGTGGTGGCTTTTTTGTGCAGCGGCCGACGCCAGACGATCCCACGCTTGTGGCGGACGCTGCGCTGGCTGCTGATCCTCGCTCAGATTGCGCTGCTCTTCTGGCAGCCGGTACTCTGGTGGTACGGTGAGCCGCTTACGGGCATTGGCATTGCGCTGGTGGTGGCGGATATTGTGGCACTGCTGTGGCTGCTGACCAATCCGCGTCTTCGCGCCTGTTTCGCCCATCAGGATGATTAATACGGCACTTTTTGCAGAAGTCGCACTCCAACAAGCGTTGATTTAACACGTAAGGACTTTCAATGAAATCGCTGCGTTTACTTTTATGCGCTCTCCCGCTGGCCCTGACGGGCTGTTCTACGCTCTCCTCCATTAACTGGTCCGCTGCGTATCCGTGGAACTGGTTTGGCTCATCAACGGAAGTGACTGAGCAGGGCGTGGGGAACATTACCGCCGCGACGGCGCTGGATCAGGATGCTATTCAGGACGCCCTGAGCAGTGATTATCGCCTGCGCAGCGGCATGAAAACCGAGAATGGTAACATTGTTCGCTATTACGAAGCGCTGAAGGGCGACACGCTGGCGCTGGTGATCAACGGTGACAAAGGCACGGTAAACCGCGTTACGGTGCTGGATGAGGCCATTCCGACCGCCAGCGGCGTGAAGATAGGAACGCCGTTTAGCGATCTCTATAAGCAGGCCTTTGGCAACTGCGCCAGCGCCCCTTCTGACGATGGTGTGGCGGTGGCCTGTAAGGCGCAAGGCAGCCAGCACATCAGCTATGTCTTTACCGGCACCTGGAGCGGTCCGGAAGGATTGATGCCGTCGGACGACACGCTGAAGAACTGGAAAGTGAGCAAAATTATCTGGCAGCAGTAATTTGCGCCGGAACAAACCGCCTCGCTGAAATCCGGGTATAATACCCGCCATCCATGCCACGCTGACGTGGCATCTTTATTTCAGGAGGAGCGATGTCTCAGGTTCAGAGTGGCATTTTGCCAGAACATTGCCGCGCGGCGATTTGGATTGAAGCCAATGTAAAAGGGGACGTGGATGCCCTGCGTGCGGCCAGTAAAGCGTTCATTGATAAGCTGGCGACCTTCCAGGCTACGTTCCCGGAAGCCCACCTCGGCGCCGTTGTCGCCTTTGGCAATAACGTCTGGCGTCAGCTGAGCGGTGGCGAAGGGGCGGAAGAGCTGAAAGACTTCATTCCCTACGGCAAAGGCCTTGCGCCCGCAACGCAGTACGACGTGCTGATCCACATCCTCTCTCTGCGTCATGACGTTAACTTCTCCGTTGCGCAGGCGGCGATAGCGGCCTTTGGCGACAGCATCGACGTACAGGAAGAAGTGCACGGTTTCCGTTGGGTCGAAGAGCGCGATCTGAGCGGCTTTGTCGACGGAACCGAAAACCCGGCGGGTGAAGAGACGCGTCGTGAAGTGGCGGTGATCAAAGACGGCGTGGACGCGGGCGGTAGCTATGTGTTCGTGCAGCGCTGGGAGCACAACCTCAAGCAGCTTAACCGCATGAGCGTGCATGACCAGGAGATGATGATTGGCCGTACCAAAGAAGCCAACGAAGAGATCGACGGCGATGAGCGTCCGGTCACCTCGCACCTGAGCCGCGTTGACCTCAAGGAAGACGGCAAAGGGCTGAAGATTGTCCGCCAGAGCCTGCCGTACGGCACAGCAAGCGGCACGCACGGCCTTTACTTCTGCGCCTACTGCGCGCGCCTACATAACATTGAGCAGCAGTTGCTGAGCATGTTCGGCGATACCGACGGCAAGCGTGACGCCATGCTGCGCTTCACCAAACCCGTGACCGGCGGCTATTACTTCGCGCCGTCCGTGGAGCGTCTGCTGGCGCTGTAAACCCGCTCTCCATACGTAGGCCGGGTAAGCGTTAGCGCCACCCGGCAATTTTCCCCGCCCCCTTATTCCCTTTTCTGCTTGTAAATCACCAAACGGTATATAAAACCGTTACTCCTTTCATCCCCGTTATAAATATTATGACTATAAGATAGTCATCACATTTATAAGGGTGCGCAATGGCCGTTACTGTACTGAAAAAAGGAACTCTGGCGCTGGCAGGTTTACTGCTGGTGGCACAGGCGCAGGCGACTGAGCTGCTGAACAGTTCATACGATGTCTCCCGCGAGCTGTTCGCCGCCCTTAATCCCCCGTTTGAGCAGCAGTGGGCAAAAGACAATAACGGCGATAAGCTGACCATCAAGCAGTCCCATGCCGGTTCGTCCAAGCAGGCGCTGGCGATCCTCCAGGGGCTGAAAGCGGACGTGGTGACCTACAACCAGGTCACTGATGTGCAGATCCTGCACGACAAAGGCAAGCTGATCCCGGCGGACTGGCAGAGCCGTCTGCCGAACAACAGCTCGCCGTTCTACTCCACCATGGGCTTCCTGGTGCGCAAGGGCAACCCAAAGAATATCCACGACTGGAGCGACCTGGTGCGTTCTGACGTGAAGCTGATCTTCCCAAACCCAAAAACCTCCGGTAACGCGCGTTACACCTATTTAGCGGCGTGGGGCGCGGCGGACAAGGCTGACGGTAACGACAAAGTGAAAACCGAGCAGTTCATGACCCAGTTCCTGAAAAACGTCGAAGTGTTTGATACCGGCGGACGCGGCGCAACCACGACTTTCGCAGAGCGCGGTCTGGGCGACGTGTTGATTAGCTTTGAATCGGAAGTGAACAACATCCGTAAACAGTATGAGGCGCAGGGCTTTGAGGTGATTATCCCAAAAACCAACATCCTGGCCGAGTTCCCGGTAGCATGGGTGGATAAAAACGTGCAGGCAAACGGCACCGAGAAAGCGGCAAAAGCCTATCTCAACTACCTGTACAGCCCGCAGGCGCAGACCATCATTACCGATTACTACTACCGCGTGAATAACCCGGACGTGATGAACAAACTGAAAGATAAATTCCCGCAGACCACGCTGTTCCGCGTGGAAGACCATTTCGGCTCCTGGCCTGATGTAATGAAAACGCACTTTGCCAGCGGCGGTGAGTTAGACAAATTGCTGGCGGCGGGGCGTAAGTAATGTTTGCAGTATCGACTAAACGCGTGCTGCCGGGCTTTACCTTAAGCCTCGGGACCAGCCTGCTGTTCGTCTGCCTGATCCTGTTGTTGCCGCTCAGCGCGCTGGTGATGCAGCTGGCTCAGATGAGCTGGGCGCAGTACTGGGAGGTCGTCACCAACCCGCAGGTAGTGGCGGCCTATAAGGTGACGCTGTTGTCAGCGTTTGTCGCCTCCATTTTTAACGGCGTGTTTGGCCTGCTGATGGCGTGGATCTTAACCCGCTATCGCTTCCCGGGCCGTACGCTGCTTGACGCACTGATGGATCTGCCGTTTGCGCTGCCAACGGCGGTTGCTGGCTTAACCCTCGCGTCGCTCTTCTCCGTGAATGGGTTGTACGGTGAGTGGCTGGCGAAGTTTGACATCAAGGTGACCTATACCTGGCTCGGTATCGCAGTAGCGATGGCCTTTACCAGTATTCCGTTTGTGGTGCGAACCGTGCAGCCGGTGCTGGAAGAGTTGGGGCCGGAATATGAAGAAGCGGCGGAAACGCTCGGCGCCACGCGCTGGCAGAGTTTCCGCAAGGTGGTTCTGCCGGAGCTCTCCCCGGCGCTGATGGCGGGTATTGCGCTGTCGTTTACCCGCAGCCTCGGTGAGTTCGGCGCAGTGATTTTTATCGCCGGGAACATCGCCTGGAAAACGGAAGTGACCTCGCTGATGATTTTCATCCGTCTGCAGGAGTTTGATTATCCGGCGGCGAGTGCGATTGCTTCGGTGATCCTGGCGGCCTCGCTGCTGCTGCTGTACTCGATTAACACTCTGCAAAGTCGCTTTGGTCGACGTGTGGTAGGTCACTGATGGCGGAAGTTACGCAATTGAAGCGATACGATGTGCCCCGCATTAACTGGGGGAAATGGTTTCTGATTGGGGCGGGCGTGCTGGTGTCCGCCCTCATTCTCGTCGTGCCGACGATTTATATCTTCGTTCAGGCGTTCAGTAAGGGACTGATGCCCGCGCTGGAAAACCTGGCGAACCCGGATATGCTCCATGCCATCTGGCTGACCGTGCTGATTGCATTGATCACCGTGCCGGTGAACCTGGTGTTCGGTACTCTGCTGGCGTGGCTGGTGACGCGCTTTAACTTCCCGGGACGTCAGCTGCTGCTCACCCTGCTGGATATTCCTTTTGCCGTCTCGCCGGTGGTGGCGGGTCTGGTGTATCTGCTCTTTTACGGCTCCAACGGTCCGCTGGGCGGCTGGCTGGATGCGCATAACCTGCAGATCATGTTTGCCTGGCCAGGCATGGTGCTGGTCACCATCTTCGTCACCTGTCCATTTGTGGTGCGTGAGCTGGTACCGGTGATGTTAAGCCAGGGGAGCAACGAAGATGAAGCGGCGGTGCTGCTGGGCGCGTCAGGCTGGCAGATGTTCCGCCGCGTGACGCTGCCGAATATCCGCTGGGCGCTGCTTTACGGCGTGGTGTTGACCAACGCCCGCGCAATTGGCGAGTTCGGTGCCGTTTCCGTCGTCTCCGGCTCCATTCGCGGTGAAACCCTGTCGCTGCCGCTGCAGATTGAGTTGCTGCAGCAGGACTACAACACCATCGGCGCCTTTACTGCCGCAGCGTTGCTGACGCTGATGGCCATTTTGACCCTGTTTTTGAAGAGTGTGGTGCAGTGGCGTTTAGAAAATCAGGAAAAACGTCAGCATCAGGAGGGAAATCATGAGCATTGAGATTGCCAATATTAAGAAGTCTTTTGGTCGCACCCAGGTGCTGAATGATATCTCGCTGGATATCCCTTCCGGACAAATGGTGGCGCTGCTGGGGCCGTCTGGCTCGGGTAAAACCACGCTGCTGCGCATTATCGCCGGGCTTGAGCATCAGACCAGCGGACATATCCGCTTCCACGGCACCGACGTGAGCCGTCTGCATGCCCGCGACCGTAAGGTCGGTTTTGTGTTCCAGCACTACGCGCTGTTCCGCCACATGACCGTGTTTGACAACATCGCCTTTGGCCTGACCGTGCTGCCGCGTCGCGAGCGCCCGGATGCGGCAACCATTAAGGCGAAAGTGACTAAATTGCTCGAGATGGTACAGCTGGCTCACCTGGCGGACCGTTTCCCGGCGCAACTGTCCGGCGGGCAGAAACAGCGCGTGGCGCTGGCGCGTGCGTTAGCCGTTGAACCGCAAATTCTGCTGCTGGATGAACCCTTCGGCGCGCTGGATGCGCAGGTGCGTAAAGAGCTGCGCCGCTGGCTGCGTCAGCTCCATGAAGAACTGAAGTTTACCAGCGTGTTCGTGACCCACGATCAGGAAGAGGCGATGGAAGTCGCGGATCGCGTGGTGGTCATGAGCCAGGGCAACATTGAACAGGTTGACGAGCCAGAACAGCTGTGGCGTGAACCGGCGACCCGTTTCGTGCTGGAATTTATGGGCGAGGTCAACCGTCTGCAGGGCACCATTCGCGGCGGTCAATTCCATGTCGGGGCGCACCGCTGGCCGCTGGGCTATACCTCCGCGCACCAGGGCCCGGTCGATCTGTTCCTGCGTCCGTGGGAAGTGGACGTAAGCCGCCGAACCAGCCTGGATTCACCGCTGCCGGTGCAGGTGCTGGAAGCGAGCCCTAAAGGACATTACACCCAACTGGTGGTACAACCGCTGGGCTGGTATACCGAGCCGCTGACCGTCGTGATGCGCGACGATGTCCCGCCGCACCGCGGAGAGCGCCTGTTTGTCGGTCTGCAGCATGCCCGTATTTATCACGGAAATGAGCGCATCGAGACGCGCGAGGATATTGCTCTGGCGGAGTCAGCCTGATAGGTTATTAGGATGTTTATCGCCCGGTGGCGCTGCGCTGACCGGGCCTACAGCTAAAACTGCGTCTTGTAGGCCGGGATCGCTGCGCGCCACCCGGCTTTTTTATTGAGTAAAAATCGTGAATACACTCGAACACACCATCGGCAATACCCCTCTGGTCAAACTTCAGCGCATGGGGCCGGCTAACGGCAGCGAAATCTGGGTCAAACTTGAAGGCAATAACCCGGCCGGGTCGGTAAAAGATCGTGCGGCGCTGTCGATGATTGTCCAGGCCGAAAAGCGCGGTGAAATCAAACCCGGCGATGTGCTGATCGAAGCCACCAGCGGCAACACCGGTATCGCTCTGGCGATGATTGCGGCGCTGAAAGGCTACCGTATGAAGCTGCTGATGCCGGACAACATGAGCCAGGAGCGCCGCGCCGCGATGCGTGCGTACGGGGCCGAACTGATTCTGGTGACCAAAGAGCAGGGAATGGAAGGCGCGCGCGATTTAGCATTAGCCATGGCCGAGCGCGGCGAGGGTAAACTGCTCGATCAGTTCAACAACCCGGACAACCCTTACGCCCACTACACCACCACCGGCCCGGAGATCTGGCAGCAGACCGACGGACGGATCACCCATTTTGTCTCCAGCATGGGTACCACCGGCACCATTACCGGCGTGTCGCGTTTTCTGCGCGAGCAGACGAAAGCCGTCACCATCGTTGGGCTGCAGCCGGAAGAGGGGAGCAGCATTCCGGGTATTCGCCGTTGGCCTGCGGAATATATGCCGGGCATTTTTAATGCGCAGCTGGTGGATCAGGTGCTGGATATTCATCAGCGCGAGGCGGAGAATACCATGCGTGAACTGGCCGTGCGTGAAGGCATCTTTTGCGGGGTTAGTTCGGGTGGCGCGGTGGCAGGCGCGATTCGGGTAGCGCAGGAGAATCCCGGTGCCGTTGTGGTGGCGATTATCTGCGACCGCGGCGATCGCTATCTGTCTACCGGCGTCTTTGGTGAAGAGAGTTATTCGCAGGGGGCGGGGATTTAAGCGTCATGGAGATGATTCTATTCCGGGATAACACCCGGGCGCAGCAAACCGACATTGTCGCGGTGCAGTCGCAGGTGGTTTACGGCAGCGTCGGGAACAGTATCGCGGTACCGAATATTCGTACCCACAGGCTGAACGTCACCGCCGTACCGACGGTGCTGTTTAGCAACACACCGCACTATGACACCTTTTACGGCGGGGTAATCCCCGATGAGTGGTTCAGCGGCTATCTGAAGGCGCTGGAAGAGCGCGAGATCCTGCGCGAGCTTAAAGCGGTCACAACCGGCTATATGGGCAGCGCCAGCCAGATTGTCCTGCTGGCGCAGTGGCTGAAGGCGGTTAAAGCGCAGCATCCAGACCTGCTGGTGCTGGTCGACCCGGTTATCGGCGATATCGACAGCGGGATGTACGTGAAGCCCGATATTCCCGAAGCGTATAGGGAGCACCTGCTGCCGCTGGCGCAGGGGATTACGCCAAACGTCTACGAACTGGAAGTCTTAAGCGGCAAACCGTGTCGTACGCCGGAAAGCGCGATTGCAGCAGCGCAGGGATTGCTCTCCGATACCCTGAAATGGGTGGCCATCACCAGCGCGCCGGTGGCTGACGATCCGCAAAACATCCACGTGGTGCTGGTCACGCGTGAGGGGGTTACCGTCAGCGCGCATCCGCGCGTGGAAACCGATCTGAAAGGAACGGGCGATCTGTTCTGCTCGGAACTGGTGAGCGGCATTGTTGAGGGGAAAACCGTTGCCGATGCCATCCGTATGGCCGGCGATCGGGTGACTGACGTGATGCTGTATACGCAGTCGAAAGGGTATGACGAGCTAATCCTCCCCGCATAAACAAAAATGGCGCCCGAAGGCGCCATTTTACTGTGCGGCAAGAATTACTTCTTGATGCGGATAACCGGGGTTTCACCCACGGTGACGCTGCCAGACAGTTTGATCAGTTCTTTGATTTCGTCCATGTTGGAGATAACAACCGGCGTCAGGGTAGACTTGGCTTTTTCTTCCAGCAGTGGCAGATCGAATTCAATGACCGGGTCGCCAACTTTCACACGCTGGCCTTCTTCCGCGATACGTTTGAAGCCTTCGCCTTTCAGTTCAACGGTGTCGATACCGAAGTGAACGAACAGTTCGATACCGCTATCAGATTCGATAGAGAACGCATGGTTGGTTTCAAAAATTTTACCGATGGTGCCGTCAACTGGAGCAACCATTTTGTTGCCAGTTGGTTTGATAGCAATGCCATCACCAACGATTTTCTCAGCAAACACTACATCCGGCACGTCTTCGATGTTGACGATCTCGCCGGAGAGCGGAGCAACAATCTCAATAGTTCCGGAGTCTTTCTTATCATCAGAAACCAGAGATTTCAGTTTATCGAACAAACCCATGATCTTCTCCTAAGCAGTAATTTGGGCCGCATCTCGTGGATTAGCAGATTGTTTTTTCTTCAATGAACTTGTTAACCAGCGTCATTAACTCGTCCGTTGTCGGTTGAGCAAGAGCCTGCTCTGCTAACACCTTCGCATCTTCGAAGTTCGTGTTACGGATAATCTTCTTAATGCGCGGGATGGAAATGGCGCTCATAGAGAATTCGTCCAGACCCATACCCAGCAACAGAAGTGTAGCACGTTCGTCGCCTGCAAGCTCACCACACATGCCAGTCCATTTACCTTCTGCATGAGAAGCATCAATAACTTGCTTGATCAAGTTCAGTACGGACGGTGACATTGGCTGGTAGAGATGTGAAATCATATCATTACCACGGTCAACTGCCAGGGTGTACTGCGTTAAATCATTGGTGCCGATACTAAAGAAATCAACTTCTTTGGCTAAATGACGCGCAATCGTTGCCGCCGCTGGTGTTTCCACCATCACGCCGATCTCAATTGACTCGTCAAACGCTTTACCTTCGTCACGCAGTTCCTGTTTGTAGATTTCGATCTCTTTCTTCAGTGCACGCACTTCTTCAACAGAGATGATCATCGGGAACATAATGCGCAGCTTACCGAAAGCGGAGGCACGCAGGATCGCACGAACCTGATCGCGCAGGATCTCTTTACGATCCATGGCGATACGCACTGCACGCCAGCCCAGGAACGGGTTCTCTTCTTTCGGGAAGTTCATGTACGGCAGCTCTTTGTCGCCACCGATGTCCATGGTACGGACGATAACGGCCTGAGAGCCACAGGCTTCAGCCACTGCTTTGTACGCTGCGAACTGCTCTTCTTCAGTCGGCAGGGCGTCACGGTCCATGAACAGGAATTCAGTACGATAGAGACCTACGCCTTCCGCACCGTTACGCTCAGCGCCATCAACGTCGCGGACGGTACCGATGTTTGCGCACACTTCTACCTGATGGCCGTCCAGGGTAATGGCTGGCAGGTCTTTCAGCTTAGCGAGTTCCGCTTTTTCAGTCGCAACCTGCTCCTGAACTGCGCGCAGTTTCTCGATCTCTTCGTTAGTTGGGTTGACGTAAACCAGATTGTTTACGGCATCCAGAATCAGATAGTCACCGTTTTTCACCTGAGAGGTGACACTGCCGGTGCCCACGATGGCAGGCAGTTCCAGAGAACGCGCCATGATAGAAGTGTGGGAGGTACGGCCGCCCGCATCGGTGATGAAACCGAGGACCTTTTTCAGGTTCAGCTGTGCGGTTTCAGACGGGGTGAGGTCAGCGGCAACCAGGATCACTTCATCCTGAATCGCGCTCAGGTCGATAATGGCCAGGCCCAGGATGTTGCGCAGCAGGCGCTTACCGATGTCACGTACGTCAGCCGCACGCTCTTTCAGGTATTCATCATCCAGTTCTTCCAGGGCAGTTGCCTGACCTTCGATAACTTCATGGGCAGCCGCGTCGGCCGTCATGCCTTTATCTTTAATCAGGGCTATGATTTCCTGCTCCAGCTCCTCATCTTCGAGCAGCATGATGTGCCCTTCGAAGATGGCTTCTTTTTCTTCACCGAAAGTTTCGCCAGCTTTAGTTTTGATTGCTTCCAGTTGCGCAGATGCCTTGGCACGACCGCTCAGAAAACGTTCAACTTCCTGATCAACCTTGTCGGCAGAAATTTTTTTCCGGTCGATGACGATCTCGTCTTCTTTCAGCAGCAGTGCTTTGCCGAAAGCGATACCCGGGGATGCTAAAATGCCTGAAATCATAACCCTACCTTACTTGTGACTGATATTTAAAAGAACCCGGAAACTTACTCGAGCTCAGCCATCAGTTTTACCAGATGCTCAACTGCTTTCTGCTCGTCTTCACCTTCCGCAGAGATGGTGACGACGGTGCCCTGAGTCAGGCCCAGAGTCTGCAGTTTGAACAGGCTTTTTGCGCTGGCGCTTTTGCCGTTGGAAGTCACAGTGATTTCAGAAGTGAAGCCTTTCGCTTCTTTAACAAACTGAGCAGCAGGGCGGGTGTGCAGACCGTTCGGAGCGGTAATGGTAACTTCTTGCTGGAACATTGTATTTCCCCAACTTATAGGTTTAGTGTTGTGGAACTAAAGTCTAGCCTGG
Organism: Enterobacter sp. WCHEn090032; assembly: GCF_003986875.1. NCBI lineage: Bacteria > Pseudomonadati > Pseudomonadota > Gammaproteobacteria > Enterobacterales > Enterobacteriaceae > Enterobacter > Enterobacter sp. WCHEn090032. Next base: position 141,882 of record NZ_RXRN01000002.1, on the reverse strand, counting down.
CGACTGAACTTTAGCCTGTATTGTTAGCGCTGACGTTTCGATCGTCATTAAACATTATGCAGCGAAAGCAAGACTTGAACCAAATCATAAAATCGATTCAGCAAGGCTATTTCGTTCACTGATTAATTTCACGCATCAAAATAATTGCTGGTTTAAATACCAGACCCTACGGGGTGAAGCAATGCCAGGAGGGGTAAAAGTTTGAAGCAGGCCACAAAAAAGCACCTGAAAAGGTGCTTTTTTACGCGTTATTAACATGCTGGCATTACTGTTGCAGCTCTTTTTCCGTGAAGAGATCGGCAAACAGTGCGGTGCTCAAGTAACGCTCACCCGAAGAAGGAAGGATAACCACAATATTCTTGTTGGTAAAGGCTTCGTCTTCCTGAAGTTTGAGCGCTGCCGCAACGGCCGCACCGGAAGAGATACCCGCCAGAATGCCTTCTTCATCCATCAGGCGACGCGCAGTAGAGATGGCTTCTTCGTTAGTGATGGTCACCACTTTATCAATAAGCTTCAGATCCAGATTGCCCGGAATGAAACCTGCGCCAATACCCTGGATTTTGTGCGGGCCTGGTTTAAGCTCTTCGCCCGCCAGCGCCTGGGTGATAACCGGGGAGTCTGTGGGTTCAACCGCAACGGTGATCAGGTCTTTTTTACCTTTTGTGCCTTTAATATAGCGTGACACGCCGGTCAGCGTACCGCCGGTACCCACGCCGGAGATAAAGACATCTACCTGGCCGTCCGTATCTTCCCAGATTTCCGGACCGGTAGTCTTTTCGTGAATTTCCGGGTTAGCCGGGTTGCTGAACTGCTGAAGCAGCAGGTATTTCGCCGGATCGCTGGCCACAATCTCTTCGGCTTTCTGAATGGCACCTTTCATGCCTTTCGCGCCTTCGGTCAGGACCAGATTCGCGCCCAGCGCTTTGAGCAGCTTGCGGCGCTCAATGCTCATGGTTTCAGGCATGGTCAGCGTCAGCTTATAGCCACGTGCCGCCGCCACATAGGCCAGTGCGATACCGGTGTTGCCGCTGGTCGGTTCCACCAGCTCAACGCCAGGCTTCAGTACGCCACGTTTTTCAGCATCCCAAATCATGTTTGCACCGATACGGCATTTTACGCTGAAGCTCGGGTTACGTGATTCGACCTTCGCCAGAATGCGTCCATTACCGATACGGTTCAGTCGAACCAGGGGCGTATGACCGATAGTCAGCGAGTTGTCTTCATAAATCTTACTCATGGCCTGTCCTTAACTGTATGAAATTGGGATACCGACCCAGCATACCTGTTGAGCAGGTAGGGGGAAGTAAGGAATTCGCATATCTATATACTGCAAGGAAATAATGGGGATCAGTATGGAATAAGGGGCGGCATAAGCCACCCCTGCTTTACACATTTTTGCATTATTTCCATAACGCGTGCTTAGCACGGTAGCAGTCCACCCACATCGCCGTCGCGCCACATACCGCCACCGGCATAATAAACAAATTGAGGAAGGGGATCATCGTGAACAGGCTGGTGAGGGCGCCGAACTGCATATTGGCGACCTTGCGGGTGCGCAGGGCGGTGCGCATCTCTTTAAACGGCACCTTATGGTTATCGAACGGGTAATCGCAGTACTGAATAGCCAGCATCCAGGCGCTGAAGAGGAACCACAGCACCGGCGCCACCGTCTGGCCAATGCCGGGCACAAAATAGAGGATAAGCAGCACAATCGCCCGGGGCAGGTACCAGACAAATTTCTGCCACTCGCGCTTCATGATACGTGGAAGATCTTTCATGATCCCCAGTATGCCGGTATCCGGTGGCGTCGCTCCGGTCAGACGTGCTTCCAGCTGTTCCGCCAGCAGGCCGTTAAACGGGGCGGCTATCCAGTTCGCAATCGTTGAGAAGAAGTACCCAAACACCAGCAGCACGGAGATCACCGCCACCGGCCAGAGCAGGTAGTTAAGCCACTGCAGCCAGTCTGGCACATGGCTCATCAGCGACGGGATCCAGCTCTCCAGCTTTGTGAACAGCCACCAGAACGCGCCACCCATCAGAATAATGTTGATGAACAGTGGCAGAATGACGAAGCGTCGAATACCCGGCAGGGAGACCAGTTTCCAGCCCTGAGAAAAATACCAGACACCGCTGCGCGGGGGAGAAGAAGATGTTGAAACCATAACCAGGCTGTACTCCTTTTTTCACAACCAGTGGAATTGCCCGCCTATATTATCCACTTACGGACCAATGACCAGTTCGGAAATGTTCGAAAAACCAGCAAAAAGCACGATTTCCTTCATCTTTATGCTGCGAATGCTCTGCACGCACTTGCACTTGACGTAAACGGCAAATACTCTTAGTGAGTAAATGTTTGCCGTGGTGGCAAGGTGTTAGAACAACAGAGAATATAATGATGCAGGATTTGCGTCTGATATTAATCATTGTTGGCGCGATCGCCATAATCGCTTTACTGGTACATGGTTTCTGGACCAGCCGTAAAGAGCGTTCCTCTATGTTTCGCGATCGCCCACTGAAGCGCATGAAGTCCAGTCGTGACGACGATGACAGTGAAGATGACATCGATGGCATCGACGACGACGGCGTGGGTGAAGTTCGTGTTCATCGGGTCAATACTGCGCCCGGCGCGGCTCATGGGGAGCATGAAGCCCCCCGTCCAGCGCAGCACCAGTATCAACCGCCGTATGCTTCTGCTCAGCCGCGCCAGCACGCGCCGCAGCCGGTAGAAGAGCCGGTGCGCCAGCCGCCGCAACAGCCTGTCCATCAGCAGCCTGCTGCACCGCAGCAGGTTCAACAGCAGCCTGTGCAGCAGCCCGTGCAACAACAGCCTGCACAGCCGGTACAACAGCCGCAGCAGCCTGTTCATGTGCAGCCTGCGCCGCAGCCTGCCCCGGCCCCACATGTTGAACCTGAGCCCGTTGCAGAGCCTAAACCGGTTGTTGAAAAACCGCAGCGTAAAGAAGCGGTGATCATCATGAACGTGGCCGCACATCAGGGCAGCCATCTCAACGGTGATGTGCTGCTTAACAGTATTCAACAGGCAGGTTTCAAGTTTGGTGATATGAATATTTTCCATCGCCATCTGAGTCCTGACGGTAGCGGCCCGGCGCTGTTCAGCCTGGCCAATATGGTCAACCCTGGCACTTTTGATCCGGAAATGACTGGTGATTTCGTGACCCCGGGCGTCACTATCTTTATGCAGGTGCCGTCCTACGGTGATGAACTGCAAAACTTTAAGCTGATGCTGCAGTCCGCTCAGCATATCGCCGACGAAGTCGGTGGTGTGGTACTCGACGACCAGCGTCGCATGATGACGCCGCAGAAACTGCGCGAGTATCAGGACCGCATCCGCGAAGTGAAGGAAGCCAACGCGTAATCGTCGCGTTTACTTCAACTCCTCCTCAACCCCCGCATGTCGGGGGTTTTTTCTCATTGATGGTGTGATATGGACTCAATCGAACAACAACTCACTGAACTGCGAACCACGCTTCGCCATCATGAATATCTCTATCATGTTATGGACGCGCCGGAAGTCCCGGATGCGGAGTATGACCGCCTGATGCGCGAGCTGCGTGAATTAGAGGCGCAGCACCCGGAACTTATCACCCCTGATTCCCCCACCCAGCGCGTTGGCGCCGAGCCGCTGGGGGCATTCAGCCAGGTACGTCATGAAGTACCGATGCTGTCGCTGGATAACGTCTTCGATGAAGAGAGTTTTCTGGCGTTTAACAAGCGCGTGCAGGATCGCCTGAAAAGCAGCGACTCTCTGACCTGGTGCTGTGAACTGAAACTGGATGGCCTGGCGGTCAGCCTTCTCTACGAAAACGGCGTACTGGTGCGTGCCGCGACCCGAGGGGATGGTACGACGGGGGAAGACATTACCACCAACGTGCGCACCATTCGCGCGATCCCGCTGAAGCTGCAGGGTGACAACATTCCAGCGCGTCTGGAAGTGCGTGGCGAAGTGTTCCTCCCGCAGGCGGGCTTCGAGAAAATCAACGAGGAAGCGCGCCGCACCGGTGGGAAGGTGTTTGCAAACCCGCGTAATGCGGCGGCAGGCTCTCTGCGTCAGCTGGATCCGCGCATCACCGCGAAGCGACCGCTTACTTTCTTCTGCTACGGTGTCGGTATTCTGGAAGGCGGCGAGCTGCCGGATACGCATCTTGGCCGTCTGCTGCAGTTTAAGGCATGGGGGCTGCCGGTAAGCAACCGCGTCCAGCTTTGCGACTCACCGGAGGCGGTGCTTGCGTTCTATCACAAGGTTGAAGAGGACCGTCCGACACTCGGTTTCGACATTGATGGTGTGGTCATTAAGGTAAACTCGCTGGCGCTGCAGGAGCAGCTGGGCTTTGTGGCGCGTGCGCCGCGCTGGGCGGTGGCGTTTAAGTTCCCGGCCCAGGAGCAGATGACCTTTGTGCGCGACGTGGAGTTCCAGGTAGGACGGACGGGCGCCATCACCCCTGTCGCGCGTCTGGAGCCCGTGCAGGTTGCGGGTGTGCTGGTGAGTAACGCCACGCTGCATAATGCCGATGAGATCGAGCGCCTTGGTCTGCGTATCGGTGACAAAGTGGTGATCCGCCGCGCGGGCGATGTGATCCCGCAGGTGGTTAACGTCGTTGAGTCAGAACGTCCTGACGATACGCGCGAGGTTGTCTTCCCGACCCATTGCCCGGTGTGTGGCTCTGACGTTGAGCGTGTGGAAGGTGAAGCGGTGGCGCGCTGCACGGGCGGTTTAATCTGTGGCGCGCAGCGTAAAGAGTCACTGAAGCACTTTGTTTCCCGTCGGGCGATGGACGTCGACGGCATGGGCGACAAGATTATCGACCAGCTGGTTGAGAAAGAGTATGTCCATACCCCCGCGGATCTCTTCAAACTGACCGCGGGCAAGCTGACAGGTCTTGACCGCATGGGGCCAAAGTCAGCCCAAAATGTGGTTAACGCCCTGGAAGCGGCTAAAGAGACCACCTTCGCCCGTTTCCTTTATGCGCTCGGCATTCGTGAAGTGGGTGAAGCGACGGCAGCAGGGCTGGCGGCGTATTTTGGTACGCTGGAGGCGCTGGAAAACGCGAGCATCGACGAACTGCAGAAAGTTCCGGATGTCGGCATCGTCGTCGCCACGCATGTCTTTAACTTCTTTGCTGAAGAGAGCAACCGCGAGGTCATCGGCAAGCTGCTGGCAGAGGGCATCAAATGGCCTGCGCCGGTCGTTGTCAATGCCGAAGAGATCGACAGCCCGTTCGCCGGTAAAACAGTGGTGCTGACCGGTAGCCTGAGCCAGCTATCCCGTGATGATGCAAAAGCACGTCTGGTCGCGCTGGGAGCTAAAGTGGCGGGCAGCGTGTCGAAGAAAACCGACCTGGTGATCGCTGGGGAAGCCGCCGGTTCCAAGCTGGCGAAAGCCCAGGAGCTGGGGATTGAGGTTATCGACGAAGCGGAAATGATGCGTCTGTTAGGAGAGTAAGGTGGAGAAAGAGCAGCTCGTCGAGATCGCCAATACGGAGATGCCGTTCGGTAAATATAGGGGCCGCAGGCTGATTGACCTGCCGGAGGAGTATCTGCTGTGGTTTGCCCGCAAGGATGAATTTCCGGCCGGGCGACTGGGCGAGCTGATGGCTATCACGTTACTGATCAAAACGGAGGGGCTGACCCAACTGGTCCAGCCCCTGAAACGTCCTTAAGCCTTCGCGGCGCGGGTCTCTTCCTGCGCCAGTTTTTCCGTCTGGCGCTTATAGCGACGCGCCAGCACCGCGCAGACCATCAGCTGGATCTGATGGAAAATCATCAGCGGTAGCACCATCATCCCAATCACCGAGGTCGGGAACAAAATGTTGGCCATCGGGATACCGTTTGCCAGGCTCTTCTTCGAACCGCAGAAGACAATGGTGATCTCATCCGCTTTGTTGAATCCGCACTTGCGTGCCACAAAGACGTTCACGGCAATCACAATCGCCAGCAGGATGAGGCTGACCACCACGATAAACAGCAGCGAGCCTGCGCCCACCTTGTGCCAGATTCCGTTCACGACCGCTTCACTGAAGGCGGAATAGACCACCAGCAGAATCGACGACTGGTCGGTTTTTGAAATCCATTTCTTGTGCTTTGCCACAAACTCGCCGGTCCACGGTCGGGAGAGATGGCCCAGCACAAACGGCAGCAGCAGTTGCAGACAGATTTTGCCCACCTGCTCAAGGTTACCTTCCGCGCCGTGCATGTTCATCAGCAGCCCGACCAGCAGCGGGGAGACGAAAATCCCCAGCAGACTGGATGCCGATGCCGAGCAGACGGCGGCCGCTACGTTCCCTCCCGCCAGAGAGGTAAACGCAATGGCGGACTGCACGGTGGCCGGCAAAATACACAGATACAGGAAACCGGTGTAGAGCGCAGGGTCGACATTAACCGGCGCCCACCAGGCAAACAGCACGCCGAGGATCGGGAAAAGAATAAAGGTGCTGCACATCACCCACAGATGCAGTCGCCAGTGGCTACCGCCGGCGATAATGGCTTCGCGGGAGAGTTTCGCCCCGTGCATAAAGAACAGCAGGGCGATGGCGGCCGTGGTTAGCCCTTCAAAGAACGGGACGAATCCCCCGCGAGCGGGAAAGAAAGAGGCCAGTAGAACGGTAACGACCAGGGTAAGCGTAAACGGATCAACAATACGAAATAGTTTCATAATGACTCCTGAAAACAGATGTCGCTATTGTGCTTTTTTCCATTTGAGAAATAAAATTGATTTATTGCATCCATTCATGAACGAAACAGATGAATTACTCGTTACGCCAGCTTCGTATTTTCGTTACCGTCGCGCAGGCCCGCAGCTTTAGTCGGGCAGGGGAGATGATTGGCCTGAGCCAGTCGGCGGTCAGCCACAGTGTGAAAGAGCTGGAGAATCAGACCGGCGTGAGGCTGCTTGACCGTACCACGCGCGAGGTTGTCCTGACCGAAGCGGGGCAACAGCTGGCTTTGCGCCTCGAACGGCTGCTGGATGAACTGAACAGCACGCTCAGAGACGTCGGGAGACTGGGGCAGCAGCTTTCGGGAACGGTGCGGGTCGCAGCCAGCCAGACAATTTCTGCACACCTTATCCCGCAATGTATCGCAGAGGGCAACCAGCGTTATCCGGATATCGATTTTGTGCTGCATGACAGGCCGCAGCAGTGGGTGCTGGAAAGCATCCGCCAGGGAGATGTGGATTTCGGTATTGTTATCGATCCCGGCCAGGTGAGCGATCTGACGTGTGAGAGCGTGCTTTCAGAGCCTTTTTTACTGCTCTGTCGGGACGACGATCCGCTGGCAATCTTGCCGGAGGTCAGCTGGCAGCGCCTGCAGGGCGCGAACCTGGTTTTACAGGACTATGCCTCGGGCAGCCGTCCGTTGATTGACTCCGCGCTGGTGAATCAGGGCGTAACGGCAACGATCGTACAGGAAATTGGTCACCCGGCGACGCTGTTTCCGATGGTGGAAGCCGGAATCGGGATCAGCGTGTTGCCGGCTCTGGCGCTTCCCCTGCCGCAGGGAAGCCGGCTGGCTGTGAAGCGACTCACGCCCGTTGTGGAGAGAAAGCTGATGCTGGTCCGGCGAAAAAATCGTTCCCTCTCGGGTGCCGCCCAGGCCATTTGGGAAGTGGTGCGTATCCAGGCACAGCGATTAACCGAGGCCCGCATACGCGACCCACTGTTTAACGCATCAGAAGATTAGATGTAGATATCGATCTGATGCGAGTCTGACGGGCTGTTCACACCTTCCACTTTGCCGAGCTTTTGATCCTGCTTCTTCTGCGCCTCTTCCGCCTGCTGGCGCTGCAGCGCGGCGAGCTGCGCCTGCAGCACTTTGATCTGGGTCTGAATCAGTTCCTGCTGCTTTTTCTTCTCATCCGTGCTGCCGGGGCTGTTCGCCAGCTCTTTTAACTGCTGAGTCAGCTTTTTGATCTTATCGAGAATGCGGCTGATTTGCGCGGCGATATCGTTACTGCTGGAAGTACCGCTCCCGCCGCTGGTCTGAATAGGTTGGGTTGAAGCCTGAATGGTCGTCATACTTTTTCCTCGCGTTATAAAACAGAGGTATCGGCACCGACGGGATTAGCTTGAGGAAAATGCGGCAGGTTCACATTTTTTATATCGCAGATAGCAAAAAAGCGCCTTTAGGGCGCTTTTTTACATTGGTGGGTCGTGCAGGATGACTCGGCTTCGCCTCGCCCTTCGGGCCGTCGCCGAAAACGGCTCCGGTGCCTCACTACGTTCGGCTCGAACCTGCAACAGGTTCGAATCATATATATCGCAGATAGCAAAAAAGCGCCTTTAGGGCGCTTTTTTACATTGGTGGGTCGTGCAGGATTCGAACCTGCGACCAATTGATTAAAAGTCAACTGCTCTACCAACTGAGCTAACGACCCGAAATGGTGGGCGATGACGGGCTCGAACCGCCGACCCCCTCCGTGTAAAGGAGATGCTCTACCAACTGAGCTAATCGCCCATTTCGGAACTGCTGCGATAAGGTGAGAATGGTGGGCGATGACGGGCTCGAACCGCCGACCCCCTCCGTGTAAAGGAGATGCTCTACCAACTGAGCTAATCGCCCAATCTCAATGCTTATCTACACTGCGAGTCTACGTAAAGTAGATGGTGGGTGATGACGGGCTCGAACCGCCGACCCCCTCCGTGTAAAGGAGATGCTCTACCAACTGAGCTAATCACCCCCGCTGTGTGGAGTCGCATTATAGGGAGAGTTGAAAATGAGTCAACGCATTTTCTAAAGTTTTTATTCGTTCGTCGTAAAATTAGACAAAACGATCGCGAAACGGGCAGTGGCGCATGATTTCTAAACAAAAATCGCAAACTCCTTCACGATAAAGGGATCAACATTGAGGAATCCCCCCACAGTGATAGAATATTGCCCATCGTTTTTTCCCCGGGATTTGCCGATTACCGGCATCTTTATAACGTAAGGCCATTTCATGAAAATCAAAACTCGCTTCGCGCCGAGCCCGACAGGCTATCTGCACGTCGGTGGTGCTCGTACTGCTCTCTATTCCTGGCTCTTTGCACGCCACAACAAAGGTGAGTTCGTGCTGCGTATTGAAGACACCGATCTTGAGCGCTCCACGCCAGAAGCAATTGAAGCCATTATGGATGGGATGAACTGGCTGAATCTGGAGTGGGATGAAGGTCCTTACTTCCAGACTAAACGCTTTGACCGCTATAACGCTGTCATTGATGAGATGCTGGTCGCGGGCACAGCGTATAAATGCTACTGCTCCAAAGAGCGTCTGGATGCGCTGCGTGAAGAGCAGATGGCAAACGGTGAAAAGCCACGCTATGACGGCCGTTGCCGTCACGACCACAGCGAACATGCCGCTGATGAGCCTTGCGTGGTGCGTTTTGCTAACCCGCAAGAGGGCTCTGTGATCTTCGACGACCAGATCCGTGGTCCGATCGAATTCAGCAACCAGGAGCTGGATGACCTGATCATCCGCCGTACCGACGGTTCTCCAACGTATAACTTCTGCGTTGTGGTTGACGACTGGGATATGGAAATTACCCACGTTGTTCGTGGTGAAGACCATATCAACAACACGCCACGTCAGATCAACATCCTGAAAGCACTGAACGCACCTGTGCCTGTCTATGCGCACGTTTCGATGATCAACGGCGACGACGGGAAAAAACTGTCTAAACGTCACGGTGCGGTAAGCGTTATGCAGTACCGCGACGACGGCTACCTGCCGGAAGCACTGCTGAACTATCTGGTGCGTCTGGGCTGGGCTCATGGTGACCAGGAGATCTTCAGCCGCGAAGAGATGATCGAACTGTTCTCTCTGAGTTCTGTGAGTAAATCGGCGAGCGCGTTCAACACCGACAAACTGCTGTGGCTGAACCACCATTACATCAATACCATGCAGCCAGAATATGTGGCGACGTACCTGCAGTGGCACATTGAGCAGGCAAATATTGATACCCGCACCGGCCCTGAACTGGCAGATCTGGTGAGACTGCTCGGCGAGCGCTGCAAGACGCTGAAAGAGATTGCTGAAAGCTGCCGCTACTTCTATGAAGAGTTTGATGAGTTTGACGCCGACGCCGCGAAGAAACATCTCCGCCCTGTTGCGCGTCAGCCGCTGGAAGTGGTACGTGACAAGCTTGCCGCACTCACCGAGTGGACCGCTGAGAATGTGCATCATGCCATTCAGGCGACGGCAGACGAGCTGGAAGTGGGCATGGGTAAAGTGGGTATGCCACTGCGCGTTGCGGTGACCGGTGCAGGCCAGTCTCCGGCGCTGGATGTGACTGTCCATGCTATCGGCAAGTCACGCAGCGTGGCGCGCATTAACAAGGCGCTGGACTTTATCGCCGAGCGTGAAAACCAGCAGTAATGACGTCCCCGAAAAGAAGAACGGCAGGGTAACCTGCCGTTTTTTTTATGCATTGTGTTCAGCAATATCCAGGCGCGTAAGAAAGCCGCGTATCCCTTCGCGTTTCAAAAAGTCTTCCAGACGCTTCTGCTCCAGCTCAGTCATATTCTCCAGCGTCTCAATAATGCCCGGGCGCAGGCTTGTAGGGGAGCTATGATATGCGGTGGTGGCCTCCGCGAGATGGTAAACCGCCTGACGGCTCCGGATCGCCGGGAGGCGCTTAATATAGTCTTTCACGCGTGCATCAACATGAATAAGCCTCGCCCGACCGCCTTTCACACCGTTGAGCCCTTCGGTTTTCCACGCCTGCTGGCGTATCCAGCGATTAACCGTTTGCCTGGCAACCCCCAAAATTAGCGCCAGTTCTTCCGTGGTCATTTTGCCAGGTAAATTTTTAATATTCATTCCGATCGCGAATCCCTAAACGTTGCAGCAATCCGGTAATCCCTTCCCGCAGTAACAGCGATGTCATCTGTTTCTGTTCTTCCGGCGTCATTTCGTTGGCCAGCGTCAGGAGCAGGGTATGAAGCGAACTGTCGTGGCTGGCGCCTTCGGGCAGCTCGGGCGTTTCAGTTGCCCGTCGTGCACTGCGAATAAAGTCACGCACTTTTTCGTTCACATGCACCAGACGCGCTTTCCCGCCCTGGACTCCCGGTTTTGGCGATGTAATCCAACCCTCTTTGCGTACCCATTTATTGATGGTCTGGCGGCTATAGCCAGTGAGGAGGGCTAACTCTTCTGGCGTCATTCGTTCCTTGATCATGCAATTTCCTGAATATTTGTGGGGTCAATTAACGGTTCATTTTATAGCACCGTTTTAGACGAAAACGTGACAGGCTTAACTCATGACTGCGAGCAGGCTCGCAAAGTGATTCATTTGCATGATTTTTCGGCGATTGAACGGCGGGTATTGATTTTGCCGTTGACACTCCGCAGCGGAATTCATATTATGCCGCCCGTCAACATGACAGCTTTACGATGGGGCTATAGCTCAGCTGGGAGAGCGCTTGCATGGCATGCAAGAGGTCAGCGGTTCGATCCCGCTTAGCTCCACCAAACTCTGAACCCAACAGAGTGCGGTCAGTAAAGTCACATGTGGGGCTATAGCTCAGCTGGGAGAGCGCTTGCATGGCATGCAAGAGGTCAGCGGTTCGATCCCGCTTAGCTCCACCAAAATTGTAAACCCTCGTCAAATGACGAGGGTTTTTTTTATCTGTTTGTTATGTCCATTACCTTCTTTTGTTATCAAATAGAGGTATTTCTGTCTCTCACCTCAATCGACATCAATAAACCAGTCCATAAATAGACTTGAACTTGATTCGCGCAATTAATAAACATATTATCCATCCGGTCAATGATACGAACGGATAATATACGTCCCTGCTTAATGAATAGAAAAACTTACAATAACGTAAAGATATTTATAATTGCCCTGGCGCTATGCCTGATTGCGGTACCTGTCTCCCGTTATCTTTCTCCCCGCGCAATGGTTAATGGTCACGACGTTTATTTAGCATGGTTACCGCTAAGCGTTATGCTGGCGATTATTTTGCTATTTGGGCGCAGGGCCATTCTTCCCATATTGTTAGGTTTTACTGTCACTAATTTATTTTATGTTAATTTAGCACCGCTACAATATTCAGTATTACTGTTTTGTCAGACCTTTGCGTTGTTCGCAGCGTGCGGCGTGCTGCGTCTTATACTGGGTAAACGCTGGCGCTACTGCATCCCTAACAAGCATATCGGATTACGTATCTTCTGGCTCGGTTTTATCGTGCCGGTAGGCATTAAGCTGTCGATGTATATGGCAGGCTATTTATTTGATTTCCCGCTGACTATTTCAACCTTTTTCGGCGAAGGCACGGTAATTTATAACGTAGTGGACATCCAAAGCCTGATATGCGCAGCGCTGATTTTTACCATGATGTTCTATTACCCATTAAGAATGATAATTAATCCTCGTTATGCCGTGACCTTCTGGCGGCGAAGCGTGAGGCCGGTGTTTTTACACAAGAATTCATTATATATTTTCGTCTGGCTAATACTGTTAAGTTTCATTCTCGTCATTTTATGTGGGCCTTTTGAATCTCCCGTCATTGCGGGCTATTTAATGCCGCTGATTTTTATTCTTTTTACGCTAGCGATAAGTCGCCTGACCTACGCGCTTATCTCTCTGCTTTGGGCCACATCAGCGCTCCTGCTGTTGAACTACAACTACAACTTCCTTAACGGGGTGGAGTCGGGCCATTCGCTCTCCTTCATCCTCTCCGTGCTGATCTCTTTCGCCATCTGTCTGCTGTATATGTCGCGCATTTACCAGCGCAGCGAGTGGCTGAAGCGGGGCTGGCAGGGAAGGGCGCTCACCGACCCGTTAACCGGTTTGCCCAATATTCGTGCGCTGGAGGATTATCTTGAGATCCACCCGGCTGCTAAAGTGTGCATTCTGCGCATGGACAACCTGGAGTTTTTGAGCCGCCACTACGGGATCCTCATGCGGGTGCATTGCAAACGAACGATTGCCACGTCGCTTCAGCCGCTTTTGCAGAAGGATGAGATGATCTTCCAGTTGCCCGGAAGCGAGCTGGTGCTGGTATTGCTCGGGTCAGACATTGCTGAACGCCTTCAGACTATGGTCGACCGGCTCAACAGCAGTAAGATTTTCTGGAACAACACCGGGCTGGATATTGAATTTGGCGCATCCTGGGGAATGGTCGAAAACGGCGAAAAGCTGCATCACACGCTGGGCCAGTTGAGCTGGCTGGCAGAGCAGGCCTGTGGCGCGCACAACGTGCTTGCGCTCACTAACAGCCTGGAAGCGGCATCAGGGCAAACGACCGAACGCGTACTCATGCTCGCGCGGATTAAGCATGCGCTGGATGCAGGGCAGTTCCATTTATACGCGCAGCCCATCCAGAAGGCGGATGGTAGTGGGTACAACGAGATCCTGGCGCGCATGGAAAGTGAAGGGGAGATCATTACCCCCGATCGCTTTATTCCATTGATTGCCCAGTTTAACCTGAGCCATCGGTTTGATATGTGCATTATGGAAAAGCTACTGTTGTGGCTGCGCGCCAATCCTGAAACGCAGGCCGGTGCCCGCTTCTCGGTCAATCTGATGCCGCTGACGCTGATGCAAAAAGAGGTCGCTGGCGAGATTTGTGCGCTCTTTGAACGGTATGGCGTCGCGCCGCAGGCTGTCGTGATTGAAATTACGGAGGAACAGGCTTTCTCAAATTCAGGCAGCAGCATCAACAATATTCAGCAACTGCGGGATTACGGTTTCCGGATTGCGATTGATGATTTTGGTACCGGCTATGCTAACTATGAGCGTCTGCGACGTCTGCAGGCGGACATCATTAAAATTGACGGCTGTTTTGTGAAAGATATTTGTACAGATGACATGGATGCGATGATCGTGCAGTCAATGTGTAATCTGGCGAAGACCAAATCACTGTGCGTCGTTGCGGAATACGTCGAAACACCGGCGCAGCGGGAGATGCTGCTTCGCTGCGGTGTGGATTATCTGCAGGGCTATCTGATCGGTAAACCCAGACCGCTGGAAGAGTTACGGGCATAAAAAAACCGGGAGCAGGCTCCCGGTTTTTTGTTTAACAGTAAAGGTTACAGTACCAGTGCTGCGATAGACGCAGACAGAACGCTCACCAGGGTAGAGCCGTAAACCAGTTTCAGGCCGAAGCGAGAAACCACGTTACCCTGTTCTTCGTTCAGACCTTTAATCGCACCAGCGATGATACCGATAGACGAGAAGTTCGCGAAGGAGACCAGGAACACGGACAGAATGCCTTCCGCGCGTGGAGAAAGCGTGCTGGCAATTTTCTGCAGATCCATCATCGCAACGAATTCGTTAGAAACCAGTTTGGTCGCCATGATACTGCCCACCTGCAGCGCTTCCTGAGCAGGAACACCCATCACCCATGCAACCGGGTAGAAGATGTAGCCCAGAATGCCCTGGAAGGAGATACCCAGCACCGCGGCGAACAGGGCGTTCAGTGCAGAAATCAGTGCAATAAAGCCGATCAGCATGGCGGCAACGATAATCGCCACTTTGAAACCAGCCAGAATATATTCACCCAGCATTTCGAAGAAGCTCTGACCTTCGTGCAGGTTTGACATCTGGATGTTCTCTTCGCTGGCGTCAACGCGGTACGGGTTGATCAGCGACAGAACAATAAAGGTGCTGAACATGTTCAGAACCAGCGCAGCAACCACGTATTTTGGCTCCAGCATGGTCATATACGCGCCCACGATCGACATGGATACGGTAGACATTGCGGTGGCCGCCATGGTGTACATGCGGTTGCGGGACATCTTGCCGAGAATATCTTTATACGCGATGAAGTTCTCAGACTGACCGAGGATTAGGGAGCTCACGGCGTTGAACGATTCCAGCTTACCCATGCCGTTGACTTTGGATAACAGGAAACCAATGCCACGAATCACAAACGGCAGAACACGGATGTGCTGCAGAATACCGATCAGCGCAGAGATGAAGACGATAGGGCACAGTACCTTCAGGAAGAAGAATGCCAGACCTTCATCGTTCATCTTACCGAAGACAAAGTTCGTTCCTTCATTGGCGAATCCGAGCAGTTTTTCGAACATTTCGGAGAAGCCTTTCACGAAGCCAAGGCCTACGTTGGAGTTCAGGAAGAACCACGCAAGTAAAACTTCAATGACCAGCAGTTGGACAACATAACGAATACGAATTTTTTTGCGGTCTGTGCTGACCAGCAATGCGAGTGCAGTAACGACAACAAGTGCCAGGACAAAATGAAGGACGCGGTCCATATTTGCTCCAAATATGAGGCAGGTTTAATTTTCGTGCACATTCTATGTAACAAGGGAAAAGAAAACGAGATCAAGGGCACACTATAGTTACATCCTGTGACGAGTCTCAAAAATAGTGATCCACAATACATTTTCGTTATGTTAGGTAAATGAGTGAAAAGTTAAGTTTGTGTGCTAGTCTTCACAAAAGAGCGCGCGATTTCAGTTTCTGTTAGATCGCCCCCGATTACCCGCCCGTCTATCGTTCAAAGCTATCAGAGAAATCACTGTAAACGTCATAAATGATCTTGATAATCATTCTCATTTTGGTAGCATTAAACATAGCAAAGGCTATATTTCAGAGGCAGACATGACAAACAGTCGCGTAGAGGGTAGCAGTGGCAGAGCAGCGCGCAAGTTGCGGTTCGCATTAATGGGACCTGCGTTCATCGCTGCCATTGGCTATATCGATCCAGGTAACTTTGCGACCAATATTCAGGCCGGGGCCAGCTTCGGCTATAAACTGCTGTGGGTGGTCGTCTGGGCGAACCTGATGGCGATGCTGATTCAAATGCTCTCCGCAAAACTGGGCATTGCCACCGGTAAAAACCTGGCGGAGCAAATTCGCGACCACTACCCGCGCCCGGCCGTCTGGCTTTACTGGGTGCAGGCAGAAATCATCGCCATGGCAACGGACCTCGCTGAATTTATCGGCGCGGCTATCGGGTTCAAACTGATTCTGGGCGTGTCGCTGCTGCAGGGGGCGGTGCTGACCGGGATCGCCACGTTCCTGATCCTGATGCTGCAGCGTCGCGGTCAAAAACCGCTGGAGAAGGTCATCGGCGGTCTGCTGCTGTTTGTCGCGGCGGCGTATATTGTCGAGCTGATTTTCTCCCAGCCGAATCTGGCGCAGCTCGGTAAAGGGATGTTGATCCCAGATTTGCCAACCTCGGAAGCGGTGTTCCTCGCCGCCGGGGTGCTGGGCGCGACCATCATGCCGCATGTGATTTACCTTCACTCCTCATTAACGCAGCATCTGCATGGCGGGACGCGGAAAGAGCGTTACTCTGCGACAAAATGGGATGTGGCCATCGCCATGACCATCGCCGGGTTTGTGAATCTGGCGATGATGGCGACCGCCGCTGCCGCTTTCCACTTTAACGGCCATACCGGCATTGCCGATCTCGACCAGGCTTATCTCACCCTGGAGCCGTTACTGAGCCATGCTGCCGCGACGATATTTGGGCTGAGCCTGGTGGCTGCCGGTCTCTCTTCCACCGTTGTGGGCACCCTGGCAGGCCAGGTGGTCATGCAGGGGTTTGTCCGGTTCCATATTCCGTTGTGGGTGCGTCGTACTGTCACCATGCTGCCGTCATTTATCGTGATTCTGATGGGGCTCGATCCTACGCGAATTTTAGTGATGAGCCAGGTGCTGTTGAGTTTTGGGATTGCGCTGGCGCTGGTGCCGCTGCTGATCTTTACCAGCAACAAAACCCTGATGGGTGAACTGGTTAACTCAACGCTGGTGAAAAGGATCGGGTGGGCTATTGTGGTTGTGGTGGTCGCGCTGAACCTGTGGTTGTTGATAGGGACGGCACTAGGGTTATAAAAAAAGGAGCCGGGAGGCTCCTTTTTAGATTAGTGACGGCCATGACCGTGGCCGTGACCATGGCCTTTTCCGCGACCCCAACCGCCGCGGCGGTCATCACGGTCATTCCAGCCTTCACGGTAGCCGCGCTCATAGGCGTTGTCTTTATACCACCCACGGTGTCTGCCGTTGTCATGTTTCCACCAGCGATCGCCGCGCCACTCATAGTGACGATGCCAGTAATCACGGTCGCGCCAGTAGCCACCGTCCCAGTATCTGCCGTAGTCGTCACGATCGCCAATTTGTAATTTTACTGATGGCAACAGGGTGATTTCGCCAGCAGTGGCGACCAGCGGGGCCGAAGCCAGTAATACCGCTGCAAGAATCAGTGACCTGAACATACTCTTTCTCCTTCACGATCGGGGCCTTGTGGGGCCTGTTAACGCAATTTTACGAGTTGGTAAAGACTCGTTTCATCGCCTCAACTCCGAATTCAGAAGTGATAGCACTTTTTGCTAAAAGCGTATCTATTTTGAGCCGTTCAGGATCCCGTCAATGGTAGCCAGCTCTTCTGCGCTGAAATGGCGATTCTT
The DNA here is from genome assembly GCF_003986875.1 of Enterobacter sp. WCHEn090032. Taxonomy (NCBI): domain Bacteria; kingdom Pseudomonadati; phylum Pseudomonadota; class Gammaproteobacteria; order Enterobacterales; family Enterobacteriaceae; genus Enterobacter; species Enterobacter sp. WCHEn090032. The sequence goes on along the minus strand of NZ_RXRN01000002.1, from coordinate 124,508 downwards.
AAGCATGCCCACCGCATCCTCTATCTGTGTGGTTTTACTGGCACCAATAAGAACAGACGTGACCGCCTCGTGGCGTAATATCCAGGCCAGCGCCATCTGCGAGAGCTTCTGACCACGGCCTTCCGCCATGGCATTGAGCTTTCTTACCGTTTCCAGTTTCTCTTCGGTGATCTGCTCAGGATTAAGGAACTTACTGTCGCTTGCCGCGCGTGAATCTGCGGGAATACCATTCAGATAGCGGTTGGTCAGTTGCCCGCCGGCGAGCGGCGAGAAGGGAATGCAGCCGACCCCTTTTTCCTGCAGCACCTCCAGCAGCCCCGCTTCCGGCGCACGTTCAAACATGGAGTATTTTGGCTGGTGGATAAGGCAGGGCGTACCGAGATCGTTGAGGATATCAATCGCCTTGCGAGCCAGAACAGCCGGGTAGTTGGATAACCCGACATACAAGGCTTTTCCCTGACGCACCACATGGTCAAGCGCTTTCATGGTTTCCTGCAGCGGTGTTTGGGGGTCTGGACGGTGGTGATAGAAGATATCCACATACTCCAGCCCCATGCGCTTCAGACTTTGATCGAGGCTTGCCAGCAGATATTTACGTGACCCCCAGTCGCCGTAAGGGCCTTCCCACATCGTATAACCGGCTTTGGTTGAGATAATGAGCTCATCACGCCAGGGCAGGAAATCTTCCTGCAAAATACGGCCGAAATTACGTTCGGCGGATCCGGGTGGCGGACCATAGTTGTTGGCAAGGTCGAAATGCGTAATGCCCAAATCGAACGCACGCTGTAAAAGTTGACGGCTGTTTTCCAACAGCGTGGCGTCGCCAAAATTATGCCACAGCCCAAGTGAGATGGCGGGCAACGAAAGCCCGCTACGTCCGCAGCGGCGATATTCCATTGTCTGATAACGATTTTGGTCCGGCTGATAACCCATTCTGGTGACCTCTGGCGCTGAAGAGAAGAATCAGTGTATGCGTTTACATTTACCTGAAAAAAAAACAGCATAGCGCAGCCTTTTTTGTAAAGCATTCTTTCCATGCTCTTCTTACTGCCGATTCTGGACAGTCATCACGCTTCTTTAATACTCAAAGTGAGGTCAACATTAGAAGGATACCTGTTCATGCGTACCCCATACTGCGTCGCCGATTACCTGCTGGACCGTCTTACAGAGTGTGGAGCCGATCATCTGTTTGGCGTGCCAGGCGACTACAACCTGCAGTTTCTCGACCACGTGATAGACAGCCCGGATATCTGTTGGGTGGGCTGTGCCAATGAATTAAACGCCTCTTATGCCGCTGACGGCTATGCCCGATGTAAGGGCTTCGCCGCGCTGCTGACGACGTTCGGCGTAGGAGAGTTAAGCGCCATGAACGGCATCGCTGGCAGCTATGCTGAGCACGTTCCGGTATTACATATTGTGGGCGCGCCGGGGACGGCGTCGCAGCAACGAGGGGAACTGCTGCACCATACGCTGGGTGATGGCGAGTTCCGTCACTTTTACCATATGAGCGAGCCGATCACTGCCGCCCAGGCGATCCTGACCGAACAAAACGCCTGTTATGAGATCGACCGGGTACTGACCACCATGCTCCGGGAGCGCCGCCCAGGCTACCTGATGCTGCCTGCTGATGTGGCTAAAAAGGCTGCCACCCCGCCTGTAAACGCTCTCACTCTCAGACATGCGCATGCCGATAGTGCCTGCCTGAAGGCGTTCCGCGATGCCGCCGAGAACAAGCTGGCCATGAGCAAGCGTACCGCGCTGCTGGCTGATTTCCTTGTCCTGCGCCATGGCCTGAAACATGCCCTGCAGAAGTGGGTCAAAGACGTGCCGATGGCGCACGCCACCATGCTGATGGGTAAGGGCATTTTTGACGAACGTCACGCGGGTTTTTACGGTACGTACAGCGGTTCGGCGAGCGCCGGCGCGGTGAAAGAGGCCATTGAAGGGGCGGACACGGTGCTGTGCATCGGGACGCGATTTACCGATACCCTGACCGCTGGCTTCACCCACCAGTTAACCCCGGCGCAAACCATTGAAGTCCAGCCTCATGCCGCCCGCGTCGGTGATGTCTGGTTTACCGGCATTTCTATGCATCAGGCGATTGAGACGCTGGTGGACCTGTGCAAGCAGCACGTACACGGCACGCCTGCACCGTCGTCTCAAAGCGCGATGGCCTACCCGCAGCCGGACGGCTCTCTGACGCAGGAGAATTTCTGGAGAACGCTACAGACGTTTATTCGCCCGGGGGACATCATTCTTGCCGATCAGGGGACGTCGGCCTTCGGCGCGATCGATCTTCGCCTTCCGGCAGACGTGAATTTTATCGTTCAGCCGCTGTGGGGGTCGATTGGCTACACGCTGGCGGCGGCATTTGGTGCGCAAACGGCCTGCCCGAACCGGCGCGTAATCGTGCTGACCGGAGATGGCGCGGCGCAGCTCACCATTCAGGAGCTCGGCTCGATGCTGCGGGATAAACAGCACCCCATCATTCTGGTGCTTAACAACGAAGGGTACACGGTGGAAAGGGCGATCCACGGACCTGAGCAGCGGTATAACGACATTGCGCTCTGGAACTGGACGCAAATTCCGCAGGCACTGAGCCTTGATCCTCAGGCCCAGTGCTGGCGGGTCAGTCAAGCGGAGGAACTGGCGGACGTCCTCGAAAAAGTGGCGCACCACGAGCGGCTCTCGCTGGTTGAAGTGATGCTGCCGAAAGCGGACATCCCGCCGCTGCTGGGGGCGATTACCAGGGCGCTGGAGGCGCGCAATAGCGCCTGATTACCTGTCGTTTCGCCAGGCCATCATCATCGGTTTGCCCGCCAGCAGGAGCCAGGCGGGCAACATCACGATGCACAGTAACGGGATAAGGGTAGTATCCGGCACTACCACGGCGGCCATAAACAGACTCAGCCAGGCATCGCGCGTCACCACCAGCACCAGTCCCAGAATCGAACAGGAGACGGTAATCGCCGCCGGTACGGCATCGACATGTTCATGCAGCATCAGCCCCAGCGCAACGCCGATAAACACCGCAGGGAAGATGCGTCCACCGCGGAAACCACAGGCAGCAGCCACCACCAGCGCGGCGAGTTTTATCAGCGCAAACAGCAGATAATCGGATACGCTAAACACCTGGCTGAAAGCCAGCTGCTGCATTTCATCCAGACCTTTAAACAGCGTTACCGTCCCGCCGATGGCCCCTAAAACACCGAGAATCAAACCGCCGGTTCCCAGAATCAACACCGGGTGTTTGAGCTTATGCACCAGACGGTGCAGGCGTGGAAGGCACCATACCGCCACCATTCCCAGTGCGATGGCAATGGCGACCACGATGGCACCACTGAAAATATCGGCGATCTGCATCTGGCCATAGTGGGGCAGGGAGAGTGAAAAATGGGGATGGAAAAACAGGCTGGTCGTCAACGCCCCGGCGGCGGCGGCCATCAGCGGGGCGAAGAGTTTATCCCAGAGCGGAACATCATTATTGCTGCTGAGCGTCTGAGAAAAGATCAGCGCGGCGGCAACAGGCGTGCCGAAAAGCGCCCCGATGGTGCCTGCGGAGGCGAGAATGGTCCAGTCCAGCGCGCTTACGCGAGGCAAAATGCGTGAACCGAGGAACACCGCCATCCCAATATTGACCGCCATGATGGGATGCTCAGGGCCCAGGCTGACGCCGCCTGCCAGGCCCATAATCAAGGCAATAATAAGCCCTGGCAGCGCTGAAGGGGGCACCGGGGCACCAATCAGAGGCTCCTGCGCCGGGTCAGGCCCGGCATGCCCGGGGCTGAAACGGATCACCAGGCCTACCGCAACACCGGTCAGCGTTAACATGATGACGATCCACGCAGGCGAATCGGCGGCGACCCCCAGTTTTACTGGAAGCGCCGTCCATAACATGGTTTGCAGCACCGACGCGACTTTCATCACGACAATGAGCACCAGACTTGAGACCACACCAATGATTAACGCCGGAATGGCCAGCAACAGCATGGTTCTGGCTCGCGGGTGGAGCATGATGATTTCCTTGTACAAAACGCAATGACGTTACTTTGCACATTAAGCCTTATGGCAATAGTGCAAAAGGTGCTGAAACGGTAAAGTTATTCTGTGACGAAGATCGATAATCCACGGGCATTCACCTTCCGGTCGTTGTTGTTATCACGCCTTGAATTTACAGTGTCCCAAAAGATTTATTCTGACTTTAGCGGAGCAGTAGAAGAATGACAAAGTATGCTTTGGTAGGTGATGTGGGCGGCACGAACGCACGCCTCGCATTGTGCGATGTAAGTAGCGGTGAAATTTCCCGGGCGAAAACCTACTCGGGGCTGGATTATCCCTCCCTTGAGGCCGTTGTCCGCGTCTATCTGGAAGAGCATCAGGTCAGCGTCGAAGATGGCTGCATCGCGATTGCCTGCCCGATAACCGGTGACTGGGTCGCCATGACCAACCATACCTGGGCATTCTCCATCGCTGAGATGAAAAAAAACCTCGGTTTTGCGCATCTTGAAATCATCAACGACTTCACCGCGGTCTCCATGGCGATCCCGATGCTGAAGCCTGAGCATCTGATCCAGTTTGGCGGCGCCGAACCGGTCGAAGGCAAGCCGATTGCGGTTTACGGGGCTGGTACGGGCCTGGGCGTTTCGCATCTGGTGCATGTGGCTCAGCGCTGGGTGAGCCTGCCGGGTGAAGGCGGCCACGTGGACTTTGCGCCAAACAGTGAAGAAGAGGGGATTATCCTCGAAGAGTTACGTGCGGAGATCGGCCACGTTTCTGCCGAGCGCGTCCTCTCCGGTCCGGGGCTGGTGAATCTGTACCGGGCGATCGTGAAATCGGATGGCCGTCTGCCGGAAAATCTGCAGCCGAAAGACGTTACCGAACGGGCGCTGGCTGATAGCTGCATTGACTGCCGTCGCGCGCTGTCGCTGTTCTGTGTGATCATGGGGCGGTTCGGCGGCAACCTGGCGCTGACGCTGGGCACCTTTGGTGGCGTTTACATTGCCGGCGGCATCGTGCCGCGCTTCCTGGAGTTCTTCAAAGCATCCGGCTTCCGCGGCGGGTTTGAAGATAAAGGGCGTTTCAGAAGCTACGTACAGGACATTCCTGTTTATCTTATTGTGCATGACAACCCTGGCCTGCTTGGCGCGGGTGCCCACCTGCGTCAGGTTCTCGGTCAAATCCTCTGACGACACAGCCCTCTCCCCCGGGAGAGGGGCTTTTACAGATGCATCAGCTGACGGAACTCTTTCACCTTGCTGCGGCTCACCGGCACCTGAAAATCCAGATCCTTTAAGCGCCAAATATAGGTGTTGTTAAACCACGGTTCGATCTCGCGGATCTTGTTTAAATTCACACAGAACGACCGGTGACAGCGGAAAAAGTGTGCCGCCGGCAGCTTGCTGCAAAACTCGGTGATATTCATCGCCATCACGTACGATTCCCGCCGCGTATAGACAAACGTCATTTTTTCATGGGCTTCAGCGTAATAGATATCGTTGACCGGCGTCACGATGATGCGCTCGTCTTTCACCAGGTTGATGGTGTCGTTTTCCCGCACCGTTGGGCTGGCGGTGGCGGGGGCGCTCTGCTGCTGCCATGCGGCTTCCAGTTTTTGCAGCATGCTGACTATCCGCGACTCCTGGTAAGGCTTGAGGATATAGTCAAACGCCTCCAGCTCGAAGGCCTCCACGGCGTGCTCTTTCCAGGCGGTGACGAAAACAATAAACGGCTTATGGGCAAACTGATTGATGTTCTGCGCCAGCAATACGCCGTCCAGCGACGGGATATTGATATCCAGGAAAATGGCGTCGACCCGGTTATGCTGCAGAAACTTCAGCACGTCCAGACCATCATCAAAGGTGCCCACAATCTCCATCCGGCTGTGGGTTTTGATAAGCCAGCTTAGCTCCTGTTGAGCCAGAATTTCATCTTCTACGATGATGACTTTCATATTACTCACCCAACGGTAACAGTGATGGTGATGTATGAACGGGAGTGCGTTCATTCGGGACGTAAAAGGCAATTTCGGTGCCTGGTTCAAGACGGTGAATATGCAGTCCATCGCCATAAAGCAGTTTCACCCGGTGGTGCACATTCAGCAGGCCGATTTTATTTCCGGGCATCTCGTTAGACTCCACGCGCTCAATGACCTTTGGATCAATCCCGTGGCCGGTATCGCGCACGGCAATGCGCACGCGGTTACCGCTTTCGGTGACGCTGATGGTCACAACGCCTTTGCCTTTACAGGGCTGAATACCGTGAACAATCGCGTTCTCGACCAGCGGCTGAATAAGCAGGCTTGGGATCACGCAGTTGACCTCTTCATCAATATCGTAAATAACCGTGAGTTTGTCGCCAAAGCGGGCCTGCTCAATCGCGATGTAGTCTTTGATCTGATACAGCTCTTTTTTGATGTCGATCTGCTCGTCATCTTTCAACTCGATGTTGTAACGCAGGTAGCGCGACAGGTTGAAAATCAGCTGGCGGGCGGTGTCCGGATTAAGACGTATGGAAGAGGAGATGGCATTCAGGGCGTTAAACAGGAAATGAGGATTGATTTTGCTCTGCAACGCGCGCAGCTCTGCCTTATTTGCCATTTCACGCAGCTGTTCTGCCCGCGAGACCTCAAGTTGGGTGGAGATAATCTGCGACAGGCCAATGGCCATCTCCTGCAGCGAGGAGGTGATCTGATGCGCGTGACAGTAATAAATTTTCAGCGTGCCCGTTACGACACCTTTCTCCCACAGCGGGATCACCAGCATGGAGTGTATTTCCGGCGTTCGGTGTGCTTCATCATTGTTTTTGATGATGATTTTACCGTAGTTGATCGCCTGCCTGGTGGTAGGGCTGATGGTGTCATCATTGTCGCGATAGTTGTGCTCCCCCACGCCGACGTAGGCCAGCACGTGGTCGGTATTGGTGATGGCGACGGCATCGGCATGAATGTCGTGGCGGATAATCTCACAGACCTGACGCAGCGATTGGGCATTCACGTGGCGGAAAAGCGGCAGCGTTTTGTTGGCAATATCCAGCGCCAGCTTGGCCTGACGCGCGGCACTGGCCTCTTTTTCCCCTTCAACGCTCTGCACCAGCAGCACGATAAAACCGATGCAGACGCTGCCGAGGATCATAGGAATACCGATTTTCGAGACGATATCCAGCCCCAGCGCGGTGGTGGGGGCCCAGACGACCACCAGGATCATGGTCAGCGTTTCACACACCATGCCCGCGACAATCCCGGCGCGCCAGCGCTGTTTTTTCGGGATTTTGCGGCTGATCCAGCCGGACAGTATCCCGGCGATAATGCTGGTGATAAAGCACGGCACCGCCGTTACGCCGCCGATATCAATCAGGTAGCGATGGGTTCCGGCAATCAGACCGGTGATAACGCCCACCCACGGGCCAAACAAAATTCCGCCTGACATCACGGCGATAATGCGCACGTTAACCAGCGAGCCCTCTACCGGCACGCCGGACCAGGTGCTGAACAGGGCGAACAGCGAAAAGATGGCGGTAACGGCCAGCAGCTCCTTAGGCGAGTGTGCAGACTTGTGCAACAGCTCGCGGAACAGGCGAATGCGAATAAGGAAGAACAGGCAAATCAGCATTAATGCCGCACGGTCAAATACCGCCAGCAGCATAGTGAATATTTCGTGCACGAGCAGACCTGGGAAAACGGGAAAGAACCATGATAAAAAACCTGGCGCGTATTGACCAGCTATCCGTCAGGTTTATCAAATGAGGAAAAACCATAATTTGCAAAGGGGATTATCGGGTGAGGATTGACGCGTCCTGACTTGCGATTATTGGGCCGGCGTCAGGTAACTGTTTTGATATCATTGTGTTAAATAACAGCTATCAGAACGACAGACCTGAAACAAAGGCTTCCGCTTTTAGCCACAGCAATGTTCCGGTTTTTGTGCGAACGCTTTTTTTTCATTTCCCTCTCGACAGCATGAATTTTTTCAGGTTATTTTCTAAACACGCCACATCAGTGGCAGCGTCGCTCGGACGGTCCGGGCGCTAACGTTAATCTGAGGAATCTATGGCTGAATTCAGTCCTGAACGCCGTTTTACGCGTATCGATCGTCTCCCCCCTTATGTTTTCAATATCACCGCTGAACTGAAGATGGCTGCACGTCGGCGCGGCGAAGATATTATCGATTTCAGTATGGGTAACCCTGATGGCCCAACGCCAGCGCACATTGTAGAGAAACTCTGCACGGTAGCGCAGCGTCCGGATACTCATGGGTACTCTACGTCTCGCGGTATTCCTCGGTTACGTCGCGCGATCTCGCGCTGGTATCAGGATCGCTATCAGGTTGATATCGATCCTGAAAGTGAAGCCATTGTGACCATCGGCTCGAAAGAGGGGCTGGCACACCTGATGCTGGCTACCCTGGATCATGGCGATACGGTGCTGGTACCGAATCCCAGCTACCCAATCCACATCTACGGCGCGGTGATTGCCGGGGCGCAGGTCCGTTCGGTGCCGCTGGTGGAAGGTGTCGATTTCTTTAACGAACTGGAACGTGCGATTCGCGAAAGCTATCCGAAACCCAAGATGATGATCCTCGGTTTCCCGTCGAACCCAACGGCTCAGTGCGTGGAGCTCGATTTCTTCGAGAAAGTGGTTGCGCTGGCGAAGCGTTATGACGTGCTGGTGGTGCACGATTTAGCCTATGCTGACATCGTCTATGATGGCTGGAAAGCGCCATCCATTATGCAGGTCCCGGGCGCGCGTGACGTGGCGGTAGAGTTCTTCACCCTGTCGAAAAGCTACAACATGGCGGGCTGGCGTATTGGCTTTATGGTGGGTAACAAAACGCTGGTGAGTGCACTGGCGCGCATTAAGAGTTACCACGATTACGGCACCTTCACGCCGCTACAGGTTGCGGCTATCGCTGCCCTGGAAGGCGATCAGCAATGTGTTCATGATATTGCTGCCCAGTATAAGCGCCGTCGCGACGTGCTGGTCAAAGGGTTACATGAAGCGGGCTGGATGGTAGAAATGCCGAAAGCGTCCATGTACGTCTGGGCTAAAATTCCGGAGCCGTATGCGGCGATGGGGTCGCTGGAGTTTGCCAAAAAACTGCTCCAGGATGCAAAGGTCTGTGTGTCACCGGGCATTGGCTTTGGTGATTATGGCGATACCCATGTGCGATTTGCCCTGATTGAAAACAGCGACCGTATTCGTCAGGCGGTAAGAGGCATCAAGAGTATGTTCCGCGCCGACGGTCTACTCTCCTCAAAGAGCGTTGCTGAAACCCCCGCGTCGTCATGACATAAAAAAACAGGAGCCAATGGCTCCTGTTTTTTTGACAGCATGTTCTTCACTAGATCATCAGGGCGAAGGTTCCGGCCCAGACTAAAACAATCACCGAAATGCCCATAAAGAAATATTTCACGTTTCATCGCTCCGCGTATCTTGTGGTACGCATTTAAAAACAGAGTCCACCTGATTATAGAGAACTGAAATCCGGTCAAAACGGAAATGAGAATTTTCCCGTTACGCCGCCAACTCCAGTTCAGAATTCTGTGCTTTCCTGATGCCAGACGGCGCTAATGTACGCCTAAAAATGGGGGGTGGCAAGAGGGATTTTTTTAAATAAATTCCGATAGTTACGGGTGTCGTGGAACGGCGACAGTTTGATTTCGCCGCGCAATAAAATCACTTTGAGCGACGCAATGAACGCGGGGAGTGCGGTGTGATGACAGGTGTTTGAAAAGGTTAGTTTCTTAGCGAAACTAACCTTTATAAAGCGATCAAATATAGAGCGAGGCTTCGCCAAGAGGACGCGTTTTGAATCGACGATGCATCCAGAGATACTGCTCTGGCGCACGCATGATTTCAGTTTCAATGACTTTATTGATAAACGCCGCGGCTTCGCACTCGTTTTGTGGATAGTTAGCCATTTCAGGAGAGATGTGCAGACGGTAGCCTGAATTATCCGCTTTTCTCACCATGGTCACGGTCAGCATGGAGGCGCCCGACAGACGCGAAATCACAAAGGTGCCGTTGGTCGTCGCAACGTCTTTAACCGCAAAGAACGGTGCGAAGCTGCTTCCCTTGCGTCCATAATCCTGATCGGGGGCGAACCAGACAGCCTCACCTTTCTTCAGCGCTCCGACCATACCGCGCAGGTTGTTACGGCTGATCATCGCCTTATTGGAACGCATGCGGCCACGCGTCTGTACCCACTCCATCAGCGGACTGTTGTGAGGACGATAAGTGGCCATCATGGGCTGACAAAGTCCCATCACGCGGCCACCCAGCTCCAGCGACATAAAATGAACGCCAACAACCATTACGCCGCGTTTTTGCATCTGCGCGTGTTTAAGGTTATCCAGCCCTTCCACGTCAAACCATTTACGGACACGTTCATCCGGCCAGAACCAGGCCATACCGGTTTCAAGCAAGGCCATGCCGATAGACTTGAAGTTTTCAGCGATGAGCTTCTCGCGTTCCTCGGCATTGTACTGTGGAAAGCAAAGCTCAATATTTTTACGCGCGATGGATTCGCGACGTTTCAGGAAATAGCGGGATGCGCTGCCCAGCTTCGACCCCAGCAAACGCAGAACGGGGTAGGGAAGCTGAACCAGCAGCCAGAGAACGCCAAGACCAAACCAGGTAAACCAGTAACGCGGGTGTAAGAACGCACGTTGAAATTTGGATTGAGACAAAATAGTGAAACCTATATGAAGCCTGTAAAGGTAGCGCAGAGTTTGCGATACGACGTGCCGATAAGACCGTTCTTCAAGGTGATGGTTGCAGGCTTTACCGAACTTTACGGCGTTACCTGGCCACTGCTGATTTGGGTGGGCGGCGTAATGTAGCACCGTTATACGATATGTGCTATTACTCGTTTTTGATTAAAAAAGCGGCAGAATGAAAGGTGCTTGATTTTGCAGTTTTTATCGTTCTCAACATTGTCTTGCGTCAGCTCTGGAGCGTAACAATGGAGGCTGGTAAAGTCTGTTTTAGGACGACAACGTAACTGACAGGAATAACCGGGTGACTGAGCGGATCGATTATCAGATTGAAAAGTACAGTTTTACGGAAGTAAATGAATCCCCTCGCCTTACAGAGCAGTGGAGTGATGTTTTGCGCGAGTGCAGGGAGAGTAAAGCCGGGGCAGAGGAGCGCTTGCGTATTGCTTTGCTCAATGTCGATTACGTGACCAGCTTTGAGCTGCCATTCCGCTTGCTGCTTGTTCGCACGCCCCAGTTAATTGCTGGACTGCGTCATGAGCTCCAGCTCAGCCAGAAAAATGTCCTGTTTAACGGGAAACGCTTCGGCTGTGTCTGGAGCGTGAAAACCGATCTGAGCGACGTTCCGGAAAGTTTTCAGTACCGTCTGTCTACCCGTATCCGGCGACTGGGGGCGGCCCGGCAGACCGCGGAACCTTTTTTACTTATTGCGAAAGAGATTAAGTCTCCCGTCGAACGTCTGAAGCGGGCGCTGCTGAGCGGGCTGGACGTAACCGCCCTGGATGCGCTTTTCTGGTTTGGCATCCAGAGGATTGCCGCCGAGGTGTCGCGTCTGAGAAAGTCGGGGATGAGGATTGCAACGGCTGAAACAGAGGTATTTGACAATCTGACCGGAACGACACGGCGCGTGCCGGTTTATCGTTGTGCGGAAAAGATGGTGTCCCCTGCAGGAATCGAACCTGCAACTAGCCCTTAGGAGGGGCTCGTTATATCCATTTAACTAAGGGGACGAGGCGGCACGAGTATAGCGTTATTTACACTTTGCGTTAAGCGCATCGCCGCCTGACTGCTCAAAGAGTCACCATTCAGGTCGATTTTTTTGTCGATTTATCATCATTTTCCCGCGCCTTACGCTCAGCTTTGCGTTTGTTAGACATGTCGTTACGGATTTGAGCATGGCTTAACAGCGCGAAGATAAACGTCCCGCCGCAGATATTTCCCGCCAGCGTCGGCAGTGCGAACGGCCAGAAAAAATCGCTCCAGTGCAGCGTACCGTTAAAGACCAGATAGAGGATCTCCACGGTACCGACCACAATGTGCGTGGTGTCGGCCAGCGCGATCAGCCAGGTCATCAGGATGATCACCACAATTTTTGCGCTACCGGCAGAAGGAAACATCCAGACCATCGTGGCGATAATCCAGCCGGAGATGATGGCGTTTGAGAACATTTCGGCGGGCGTGTTTTTCATCACGTCCATACCGATTTTCACAAATGCGTCCCGGGTGGGTTCATCAAAAATGGGCATATATTCAAACGCCCAGGCCGCGATGCCGGTACCGATGATGTTGCCCAGCAGCACCACGCTCCACAGACGCATTAACAGACCGAAATTGCCGAGGGTAGGGTTTTGCATCACCGGCAGAACGGCGGTGACCGTGTTTTCGGTAAACAACTGCTGGCGAGCCATAATGACGATAATAAAGCCAAAGGTATAGCCGAGGTTCTCCAGTAAAAAGCCCCCGGGCACACCTTCCAGCTGAACATGAAATATCCCTTTTGCGAGCAGGGATGCCCCCATTGACAGACCCGCAGCGATAGCCGACCAGAAGAGGGCCATGGCATCGCGCTCCATCTCTTTTTCGCCATCCTGGCGTATATGTTCGTGGATGGCCATCGCGCGGGAAGGGAGGCGATCTTCGTCAATTTCTATCTTCTCGCCGCGCGCTTTCTCCTCGCTTTCAATTTCAATCTCCTCTTTACTCTCGCCAATTTTTTCTTCACCCACTTCTTTCATATCTGCTCCCGGAGGTTGATCTTTCTTTAAAGCGTAGCGGCTTTTATCCGGATGCCTGTGGGGATGGTCTTAAATTGGTGGCAATGACAACAAAGGTGATACATCTCTTTCAAAGACATTATAAAATTGCCAGCGAAACGAATTCCAAAAGCCAGGCTATGCTGAGATCAGAGTCACGGTGGTTACTGCCCGTAATTGTGCTCATAGACATCGGTAAACGTGCTGTTACAATCGCTTGCACGTTTACAGACGGAGCGTCAACGGCTCCGTTACGGATGGCAATCAATGATAGCCATACTGAACAGGGAGATTTTTATGAAACTTCGGCTGTCGGCGCTTGCGCTGGTCGCGACGATGCTTGTGGGCTGCGCCAGCTCCGGGGAGCAAACGGGACGCTCCGATCCTCTCGAAGGATTTAACCGTTCAATGTATAACTTCAACTACAACGTGCTGGACCCGTATGTGGTTCGTCCGGTAGCTGTAGCATGGCGTGATTATGTTCCACAACCTGCGCGTAATGGGTTAAGTAACTTTACCAGCAACCTCGAAGAGCCTGCGGTTATGGTGAACTACTTCCTGCAGGGTGACCCGTATCAGGGGATGGTCCACTTTACTCGCTTCTTCCTGAACTCCATATTGGGGATGGGGGGCTTTATCGATGTTGCCGGCATGGCTAACCCGAAACTGCAGCGTGAACAGCCGCACCGTTTCGGCAGCACGCTGGGACATTATGGCGTCGGGTATGGTCCCTACGTGCAATTACCGTTCTACGGCAGCTTTACTCTCCGTGATGATGGCGGCGATATGGTGGATACGCTGTATCCGGTCCTGTCGTGGCTGACCTGGCCGCTGTCGGTGGGTAAATGGACGGTGGAAGGGATTGAAACCCGCGCGCAACTGCTCGACTCCGACGGTCTGCTGCGTCAGTCTTCTGACCCGTACATTATGGTGCGTGAAGCGTACTTCCAGAATCATGACTTTATTGCTAACGGCGGTAAGCTGAAACCGGAAGAGAATCCAAACGCGAAGGCGATCGAGAACGAACTAAAAGATATCGATTCGGAGTAAATAAAAAAGGTGAGCGATGCTCACCTTTTTCAATTCCTGCGCGATTAGAACGCGTAGTTGAAGTTCATACCATACAGCCAGGCTTTACCTTCGGAAGAGAACTCATACGGACCTTCTTTGAAGGAAACTTTTTGACCGTGCATATAAGAGATACCGGCGTCAATTGAGGCATCCTTATTGAAGGCATAGGTCGCACCTGCGCTCAGCCAGAAACGGTCCTGATCCGGAATAGAGATCGAGCGCTTGTCGGCAGGAACCGGGCTGTCATCGAAGGCAATACCGGTACGGAACGTCCAGTTATCATCCATATAGTAGGTGGTCCCCAGCGCGATGCGGTAAGCGTCGCGGAAGCTTTCATCTTTATAGAAGAGCGTGTCGCCCTTGCTGTTGGTCGCCTTCAGCTCCTGGAACTGGCTCCAGCTGGTGTAGGTCAGGCTATAGTGGATCGCCCACTGCGGTGCCACGCGGTTATAACCGGACAGCTCCCACATTTCCGGCAGGTGCAGGCTCAGAGAACCACCCGTGGTACTGCCGTTGGTACCCAACGGCAGGCCGAAGTTGCCGAGGATCTGGTTATAGGCGGAAGGCAGGCTGCTCTTGTAATCGCCATCAAAGTCGATTTTTACTTCGGAACGGTAGGTAAAGCCGTAGCGGTTGTTCTTATCGAGTTCGTACAGGATACCGGCGTTCCAGCCGAAGCCCCATTCGTCACCCTTCAGATAAGCAATCTGGGTGTCTGCCGGAATGCCCGCAACTTGCTGCGCCAGTGGTGGTGGCAGTGCGCCTGAACCCGCGACGATTTTGCCCAGATCACCTGCATAGCGCTCGATTTTCGCTTTGGCGTACACCGCATCAAAGCCCACGCCGAAGCTCCAGTGGCTGTCCAGACGGTAAGCGCCACTCAGGTTCAGGTTCAGGGTTTCAAGGTCAGTTTTACCACCGTAGGCACCTGCTGCGTAGTTATCACCAAACTCGGTCGCTAAACCGTAGTTAGAGGTCACGGAGGCACCCCAACCAAACTGGTCATTTATAGGCGCCACGAAATGCAGGTTTGGCACCCACGCCGTTGGCGCGATGTTATCTGAATTCAGGCTGGCACCGGTAGGAGAACGGCCCGTAATATCAACGCCCGGGTCAACGAAAATCGCCCCGGCGGAGAAGGTTGGACGATCAAACATCATGATCAATGCCGGGTTACGACTCGCGTTACCCGCATCATCAGCAATAGCACCTTCCCCTGAATACGCGCGGCCAAGGCCAGAGGAAGAAAATTCGTTTAACTGAAAGCCCGCTGACCAGGCGGAAGTAGAGACGATTGCCACTGCGACTGCCAGCGCAGTTTTGTTGAACAGGGTTTTCTGGCTCATGACCATAACCTCATTGAGTTATTTTTATTCAATAATTGTTACATACCGTAACAGGAGCGCGAAGTGTAGGGTCTGAGGTATGACAGACAAATCAGACCAGTGGCGTGAGTATAGGTCCGACCAGCATGAATGTTGCAAGTTTGTTTATTAATATTTTCAAACATGTTTCACGAAACGAGATCTGGTTGGCAAAATTGTGACCATCACGACTCACCCAAAAGGGTGGTTTTTGTTTTAGATCATTTTTTAGTGTGATATTGGTCACTTATCCGCTTTTACGCCATTAACGGCTGGAGAGCGCCCGCGCCGGGGCGTAAAATATCAGCATCGTGTTTATCTCGCGCGCTGCGCGAATACAGAGGAAATTGAGCTATGAGTAAATGCAGTGCTGATGAAACCCCGGTTTGCTGCTGTATGGATGTTGGCACCATCATGGACAACTCCGATTGCACCGCCTCTTACAGCCGTGTATTCACCAACCGTGCCGAAGCGGAAGAGACTCTGGCCGCGCTGAGCAAGCGTGCCCGTGACGTTGAATCCGATCCGTGCGAAATCAAGTCTACCTTCACTGAAGTAGACGGCGGCGTGAAGCTGGATATCGATTTTGTCTTCGCCTGCGAAGCCGAAACGCTGATCTTCCAGTTAGGCCTGCGTTAATTTCTTTTTGCCCGGCGGCGCTTCGCTTGCACGGGCCTACGATTTTGTAGGCCGGGTAAGGCAACGCCACCATCCGGCAACACATTGCACAAATGCCCCTGCCATGCAGGGGCATTTTCTTTTTCTTCTCTGTGTTTTAGCTCGCACTTTTTCGTTTCCCCGATTGGCTGAATGTAAAAAAATGGTTAAGACTATTATCAGGTCAGACCACTTAACGTTTGCGAAAATTTTTTACAGGGGAGTGTTATGAGTCAGGCATTACCGCTTATTACCCGTCAGGGCGACCGTATTGCCATCGTCAGTGGGTTGCGCACGCCATTTGCTCGCCAGGCTACGGCGTTTCACGGCATACCGGCTGTTGACCTGGGGAAAATGGTAGTGGGGGAGATGCTGGCTCGCAGCGAAATTCCGCTTGAGGTCATCGAACAACTGGTTTTCGGCCAGGTAGTGCAGATGCCGGAAGCCCCCAATATTGCACGAGAAATTGTTCTCGGGACCGGGATGAACGTTCATACCGATGCCTACAGCGTCAGCCGCGCCTGTGCAACCAGTTTCCAGGCCGTGGCTAACGTCGCAGAAAGCCTGATGGCGGGTACGATCCGCGCCGGGATTGCAGGTGGGGCGGACTCCTCTTCGGTACTGCCGATTGGGGTCAGCAAAAAGCTGGCGCGCATCCTGGTGGATGCCAACAAAGCCCGCACGACCGGGCAGAAACTGAAACTTTTCTCGCGTTTACGCCTGCGCGATCTCCTGCCTGTGCCACCTGCCGTCGCGGAATACTCCACCGGCCTGCGCATGGGCGATACCGCCGAGCAGATGGCCAAAACGTACGGCATTACTCGCGAACAGCAGGATGCCCTGGCGCATCGTTCACATCAGCTTGCGGCAAAAGCCTGGTCGGAAGGGAAACTCACCGACGAGGTCATGACCGCCTATATTCCTCCTTTCCGTGAACCGCTCGCGGAGGATAACAATATTCGCGGCACCTCGACGCTGGCGGATTACGCAAAACTGCGCCCAGCGTTTGACCGTAAACACGGTACGGTAACGGCGGCTAACAGTACGCCACTGACGGACGGCGCCGCGGCCGTGATCCTGATGACCGAATCCCGCGCGAAAGAGCTTGGGATCACGCCTCTGGGCTATTTACGCAGCTATGCTTTCACCGCCATTGATGTCTGGCAGGACATGCTGCTGGGCCCGGCATGGTCCACGCCGCTGGCGCTGGATCGCGCGGGGCTGACGCTGGCGGATTTAACCCTGATTGACATGCACGAAGCGTTTGCCGCGCAAACCCTGGCTAACGTACAGCTGCTGGCAAGCGAGCGTTTTGCGCGCGACGTGCTGGGCCGCGCGCACGCCACCGGTGAAGTGGACCAGAGTAAATTCAACGTGCTGGGGGGCTCCATTGCCTACGGTCATCCGTTTGCGGCGACCGGGGCGAGGATGATCACCCAAACACTCCATGAGTTACGCCGTCGTGGCGGCGGTTTTGGTCTCGTCACCGCCTGTGCGGCGGGCGGGCTGGGTGCAGCAATGGTTCTGGAGGCTGAATAATGGAAATGACATCTGCATTTAACCTGACGGTTCGCCTCGATAACGTCGCTGTGATAACCATTGATGTCCCTGATGAAAAGATGAATACCCTGAAGGCCGAGTTTGGCGCTCAGGTGCGCGCGATGCTAAAGCAGATCCGCGAAAACAAGGCCATTCGCGGTCTGGTATTTATCTCTGCTAAGCCGGATAACTTTATTGCCGGGGCCGACATTAACATGATCGCCCGGGCGCAAAGCGCGCTGGATGCTGAAGAGCTGGCGCGTCAGGGCCAGCAGGTGATGGCGGAGATCAACAGCCTGCCAATCCCGGTTATTGCTGCGATCCACGGGGCGTGTCTGGGCGGTGGGCTGGAGCTGGCGCTGGCCTGCCACAGCCGCATCTGTACCGACGATGCGAAAACCGTTTTAGGCCTTCCTGAAGTGCAGCTTGGCCTGCTGCCTGGCTCTGGCGGAACGCAGCGTCTGCCGCGCCTGGTGGGCGTCAGCACGGCGCTGGAGATGATCTTAACCGGTAAACAGTTACGTGCTCGCCAGGCGCTAAAAGCCGGTCTGGTGGATGACGTCGTGCCGCACGCCATTTTGCTGGAGGCCGCCGTTGAGCTTGCGCTGAAAGGGCGTCAGGCAAAACGTCCTCTGCCGGTACGCGAGCGCGTGCTCGCCGGGCCACTGGGGAGAACGCTGCTGTTCAGGATGGTGGGTAAAAAGACCGAACAGAAAACCAAAGGTAACTATCCGGCGGCAAAGCGGATCCTGGAGGTTATTGAAACCGGGCTGTCCCAGGGAACCAGTAGCGGCTATGCCGCTGAGGCCAAAGCCTTTGGCGAACTGGCGATGACGCCACAGTCACAGGCATTGCGCAGCATCTTCTTCGCCAGCACCGACGTGAAAAAAGATCCCGGCAGCGAGGCGCAACCCGCGCCGCTGCACGCCATTGGCGTGCTGGGCGGCGGCCTTATGGGCGGTGGTATCTCTTTTGTTACCGCAAGCAAAGGCAAATTGCCTGTAAGGATCAAAGACATCTCAGCGAAAGGGATCAACCACGCGCTGCAGTACAGCTGGCAGAACCTTGATCAAAAGGTAAAACGTCGCCATATCAGAGCCAGCGAGCGTGATAAAACCCTGGCGTTGATCTCCGGCACGACGGATTACCGCGGTTTTGCCCACCGCGATGTCGTGATTGAAGCCGTGTTTGAAGACCTGGCGCTTAAGCAGCAAATGGTCGCTGACGTTGAGCAATATTGCGCGCCGCATACCATTTTTGCCTCAAACACGTCGTCTTTACCGATTGGCGATATTGCGGCAAAGGCCGGGCGTCCGGAGCAGGTGATAGGCCTGCACTTTTTCAGCCCGGTAGAAAAAATGCCGCTGGTAGAGGTGATCCCGCATGCCGCAACCAGCCCGCAAACCATCGCCACCGTCGTGAAACTGGCCAAAATGCAGGGTAAGACGCCGATCGTCGTCGCGGACAAAGCCGGTTTTTACGTCAACCGCATTCTGGCACCCTATATTAATGAAGCGATGCGGCTGCTGACGGAAGGCGAGAAAATCGAGCATGTCGACGAGGCGCTGGTGAAGTTTGGTTTCCCCGTTGGCCCAATCCAACTTTTGGATGAGGTGGGAATAGACACCGGCACTAAAATTATACCTGTGCTGGAAGCAGCCTATGGAGATCGTTTTAGCCCACCTGCAAACATTGTTTCTGCAATTTTGAAGGACGATCGCAAAGGCAGAAAAAATGAACGCGGTTTCTATCTTTACGGCGCGAAAGGGCGTAAAAGCAGAAAACAGGTCGACCCTTCGGTTTATGGGCTTATTTCGACCACCGGTCAGGGAAAATTGTCCGCCGTTCAGTGTGCTGAACGCTGCGTGATGATGATGCTCAATGAAGCGGCGCGCTGCTTCGGTGAGCAGGTGATCAAGAGCGCGCGCGATGGCGACATCGGCGCGGTATTTGGCATAGGTTTCCCGCCGTTTCTTGGCGGCCCGTTCCGTTACATGGATACGCTCGGCGCGGGTGAAGTGGTTGCAATCCTGCAACGTCTGGCTTCGCAATATGGCCCCCGGTTTACACCGTGTGACGAATTATTGCAGATGGCGGAGCGGGGCCAGACATTTTGGCCCGCAAGGGAAACTGACCTCGTAAACTGAGGTCAAAGAAGGGTAAATCCTGAAGTGAATGAACCTGTTCTGGCGATTTTGTAAACAGAGATTGACTATACTTACGCCATTGAGGTAAAAAACAGCGTTTCATTCACCGAATGGATCAGGCACAATGCCCGGCCATCGGGTTTTCTACCTCTCAGCATTTATCGCGGGTAGTTAACGCCGGTGATTCTGGTTAACAAAAGCGGTGCAATATGCAAGTTTTTATCATGCGTCACGGCGACGCGGCACTCGATGCCGCCAGTGACTCAGTACGTCCTTTGACCGTCTGTGGCTGCGACGAATCTCGTCTGATGGCGACCTGGCTTAAAGGTCAAAAAGTGGACATCGAACGCGTTCTGGTGAGTCCGTTCCTGCGTGCAGAACAGACGCTGGAAGTGGTGGGGGAGTGTATGAACCTGCCAGCCAGTGTGGATGTTCTCCCTGAACTCACCCCATGTGGCGATGTCGGCCTTGTCAGTGCTTATCTTCAGGCGCTGTGCAATGAAGGTGTCGCCTCCGCGCTGGTCATTTCCCACCTGCCACTGGTTGGCTATCTGGTATCTGAACTGTGCCCGGGCGAAACCCCGCCGATGTTCACGACATCTGCCATTGCCAATGTTTCTCTCGACGAAACGGGTAAAGGTGTCTTCAACTGGCAAATGAGTCCGTGCAACCTGAAGATGGCAAAAGCCATCTGACGTGACGTGCGATAACGCGGGGGCGCAAACTCTGCCTCCCGCCGTCCTGTCAGGGTAATTCTGGCGGTTGCCACTCTTCCACTTCAATCAACACCAGTAATGCGGCATCACCGCCGTACTCTTTGGGTGCCTGATGAAATGCCATCACGTGTGGATGCTGAGCCAACCACAGCGGTGTCTGTTGCTTCAGAATATGTTTACCGTGGCCATGCATCACGCAGGCGCAAAACACATGTTCGCGGCGACAGGCTGCGATCAGTGCGCCCAACTCTTGTTTGGCCTGCATCTGCGTTAATCCGTGCAGATCGAGAAACAGCTCAGGCGAATAATCCCCACGGCGTAATTTTTTCAGCTCAAAATGGCTGACGTCTTCACGTACATACTTCACAGCCCCTTGCGTGTTGAGCAGAGGCTGAAATTCATCTGAAAAATAGTGGCTGTTATCGGCCTGCTCCTGCAACAGTCTTTTGACCGGCACCTCGGAGATTTTCTTGCGCATCGGACGGTGGACGAGGGTGTCCTGCTTGATTTGGCGCGTGCCGGTCATCAGCTGGCGGAAGAGCGCCTGATCCTCCTCGCTGAGCGATGTTTTCTTTTTCATTCGTCATTCTCATCTCGTATTTCCAATAGTGTACCCGACTAAACGCATTTTTTAACCTCAAGCGCGACGCGTCATTGCTGATTTATCGCCGTCTTCATGGCAAACTAGCCGCCGAAAATTATGCGAGCATGCCCTGGAGGAAAGAGTGGATAAAATATTTGTCGATGAAGCAGTAAACGAGCTGCATACCATACAGGACATGTTGCGCTGGTCGGTTAGCCGCTTCAGCGCCGCCAATATCTGGTACGGTCACGGTACCGATAACCCGTGGGATGAGGCCGTGCAGCTGGTACTGCCATCCCTCTACCTGCCGCTGGATATTCCGGAAGACATGCGCACCGCGCGTCTGACCTCCAGCGAAAAACACCGTATCGTTGAGCGCGTGATCCGCCGCGTGAACGAGCGTATTCCGGTCGCCTACCTGACCAACAAAGCCTGGTTCTGCGGCCACGAGTTCTATGTCGATGAACGCGTGCTGGTGCCGCGCTCGCCGATTGGCGAGCTGATCAACAACCACTTTGAAGGCCTGATCGGCCATCAGCCGCAGCACATTCTGGATATGTGTACCGGCAGCGGCTGCATTGCCATTGCCTGCGCTTACGCCTTCCCGGAAGCGGAAGTGGACGCCGTCGATATCTCCACCGACGCGCTGGCCGTGACCGAGCACAACATTGAAGAGCACGGCCTGATCCATCACGTTACGCCAATTCGCTCTGACCTGTTCCGCGACCTGCCGACGCTGCAGTACGATCTGATCGTCACCAACCCGCCGTACGTTGATGCGGAAGATATGTCCGATCTGCCGAGTGAATATCGTCACGAGCCGGAGCTGGGCCTGGCGTCAGGCTCTGACGGCCTGAAGCTGACCCGTCGCATTCTGGCCTGCGCGCCGGATTATCTCACCGACGACGGCGTTCTGATTTGTGAAGTGGGCAACAGCATGGTACATCTGATAGAGCAGTACCCGGATGTGCCGTTCACCTGGCTTGAGTTCGACAACGGCGGTGACGGCGTCTTTATGCTGACCAAAGCGCAGCTGCTCGACGCGCGCGAACACTTCAGCATCTATAAAGATTAATCCAGCGGGCTTCGGCCCGTTTCACAACGCTCAAACACAAACAACAACATCGGAGCCGTGATGGCAGGAAACAGTATTGGACAGGTATTCCGGGTGACCACGTTTGGTGAGTCGCACGGGCTGGCACTGGGCTGTATCGTTGATGGCGTACCGCCAGGTATAGAACTGACCGAAGCAGATTTACAGCACGACCTTGACCGTCGTCGTCCGGGCACCTCTCGCTACACCACGCAGCGTCGCGAGCCGGACCAGGTCAAAATTCTCTCCGGCGTTTTTGAAGGCCGCACCACCGGCACCAGCATTGGTCTGCTGATCGAAAATACCGATCAGCGCTCCCAGGACTACGGCGCCATCAAAGACGTCTTCCGTCCGGGCCACGCTGATTACACCTACGAACAAAAATACGGCTTTCGCGACTATCGCGGCGGCGGACGCTCATCGGCGCGCGAAACCGCGATGCGCGTGGCGGCAGGGGCCATTGCCAAGAAATACCTGCAGCAGAAATTCGGCATCGTTATTCGCGGCTGTCTGACCCAGATGGGCGACATTCCGCTGGCGATCAAAGACTGGGATCAGGTCGAGCAAAACCCGTTCTTCTGTGCGGACGCCGACAAGCTTGAAGCGCTGGATGAACTGATGCGCGGCCTGAAGAAAGAGGGCGACTCCATTGGCGCGAAAGTGACCGTGGTGGCCGATGGCGTCCCGGCGGGCTGGGGCGAGCCGGTATTTGACCGCCTCGACGCCGACATCGCTCACGCGCTGATGAGCATCAACGCGGTGAAGGGCGTTGAGATTGGCGACGGTTTTGACGTGGTATCCCTGCGCGGCAGCCAGAACCGCGATGAAATTACTGCACAGGGCTTCCAGAGCAACCACGCGGGCGGCATTCTGGGCGGGATCAGCAGCGGGCAGCAGATTATTGCCAATATCGCGCTGAAGCCAACCTCCAGCATTACCGTGCCGGGCCACACGATTAACCGTGATGGCGAAGAAGTTGAGATGATCACCAAAGGACGTCACGATCCGTGCGTGGGGATCCGCGCGGTGCCGATCGCAGAAGCGATGCTGGCGATCGTGCTGATGGATCACTTCCTGCGCCAGCGCGCGCAGAACGCGGATGTGACGACCACCATTCCACGCTGGTAAACATGAAAAAAACCGCAATTGCTCTGCTGGCGCTGCTGGCCAGTGGAGCCAGTCTGGCCGCGACGCCATGGCAAAAAATCACCCACCCGGTGGCGGGGAGCGCCCAGTCTATTGGCGCTTTTTCGAACGGATGTATCGTCGGTGCACAGGAGTTACCTCTGCAGTCCGATACCTACCAGGTGATGCGTACCGATCAGCGACGCTATTACGGCCACCCGGACCTGGTGCTGTTCATCCAGCGTCTGGGAAATCAGGTGCATAACCTGGGGCTGGGCACGATGCTGATTGGCGATATGGGGATGCCTGCCGGCGGTCGTTTTAACGGTGGACACGCCAGTCACCAGACCGGACTGGATGTCGATATCTTCCTGCAGCTGCCGAAAGCGCGCTGGAGTTCAGCCCAGTTGCTGAAACCGCAGGCGCTGGATCTGGTGTCGAGCGACGGTAAGCGCGTTGTGCCCTCACTGTGGACGCCGGATATCTTCAGCCTGATTAAGCTGGCGGCAAAAGATAACGACGTTACGCGGATCTTCGTCAACCCGGCTATCAAGCAACAGCTGTGCCTCGATGAGGAAACCGATCGCGACTGGTTGCGCAAAGTGCGCCCGTGGTTCCAGCATCGCGCCCACATGCACGTTCGTCTGCGTTGCCCGGCAAACAGCCTGGAATGTGAAGATCAGCCGTTGCCTCCGCCAGGCGATGGCTGTGGTGCGGAACTGCAAAGCTGGTTTGAACCGGCAAAACCTGGAACCTCTAAGCCTGAGAAGAAGACACCGCCTCCGTTGCCGCCTTCCTGCCAGGCGCTACTGGATGAGCATGTACTTTAATGGATAATTTCGTCGATCTGTTTATGGTGTCACCGCTGCTGCTGGTGGTGCTGTTCTTTGTGGCTATGCTGGCCGGTTTCATTGATGCCCTTGCGGGCGGGGGCGGGTTGTTAACCGTACCCGCGCTGCTGGCGGCGGGCATGAGTCCGGCGCAGGCGCTGGCGACCAACAAGCTGCAGGCCTGCGGCGGCTCGCTTTCCGCGTCGCTCTATTTTATTCGCCGTAAGGTCGTCAATCTTGCCGACCAGAAGCTCAATATTCTGATGACCTTTATCGGCTCGACGTCGGGCGCGCTGCTGGTTCAGCACGTGCAGTCCGATATTCTGCGCCAGATTCTGCCGGTTCTGGTCATCTGTATCGGCCTTTACTTCTTGCTGATGCCAAAGCTCGGGGAAGAAGATCGTCAGCGTCGTCTGCACGGTTTGCCCTTTGCCCTGATTGCCGGCGGCTGCGTGGGGTTCTACGACGGTTTCTTTGGTCCTGGCGCAGGCTCGTTTTACGCGCTGGCGTTTGTGACGCTGGCCGGGTTTAACCTCGCCAAATCTACCGCCCATGCCAAAGTGCTCAACGCCACCTCGAACGTCGGCGGCCTGCTGCTTTTTATCATTGGCGGCAAGGTCATCTGGGCAACCGGCTTTGTGATGATGGCAGGGCAGTTCCTCGGGGCGCGTGCAGGCTCGCGTCTGGTGTTAAGCAAAGGACAAAAACTGATTCGCCCGATGATCGTTATCGTCTCGGCGGTAATGAGCGCCAAACTGCTTTATGACAGCCATGGACAGGAGATCCTCACCTGGTTGGGGATGAACTAATGAACAGTACGCATAAATACGAACAGCTGATTGAGATTTTTGACGGCTGTTTTGCTGAAGATTTTAATACCCGTCTGATTAAAGGCGACGACGAACCGATCTATCTTCCTGCTGATGCCGAGGTTCCGTATCACCGTATCGTGTTCGCGCACGGCTTCTACGCCAGCGGTCTGCACGAGATTTCGCACTGGTGCATCGCAGGGAAAGCGCGTCGCGAACTGGTGGATTTCGGTTACTGGTACTGCCCGGACGGACGTGACGCCGCTACGCAGGGGCAGTTTGAAGATGTGGAAGTGAAACCGCAGGCGCTGGAGTGGCTGTTCTGCGTGGCGGCGGGTTTCCCGTTCAACGTCAGCTGCGACAACCTTGAAGGCGACTTCGAGCCGGACCGTATTGTTTTCCAGCGCCGCGTACACGCGCAGGTGATGACATATCTTGAGAACGGCATTCCGGAACGCCCGGCACGCTTAATCAAGGCTTTACAGAATTATTACCACACGCCGGAGATCACGGCGGAATGCTTCCCTTGGCCGGAAGATCTTTAACAGAGGAAAGAAGATGATCGCAGAATTTGAATCACGCATTCTGGCGTTAATTGATGACATGGTGGAACACGCCAGCGATGATGAGCTGTTCGCCAGCGGTTATCTGCGTGGTCACCTGACGCTGGCTATTGCTGAGCTGGAGGCCGGGGACGATCACTCTGCCGAGGCCGTTCACGATGAAGTCACCCGTAGTCTGGAGAAAGCTATTCAGGCAGGAGAACTCTCTCCGCGCGACCAGTCTCTGGTGCTGGGCATGTGGGATAATCTGTTCCAGCAGGCTAAACGCTAAGCCGCCTTCTCTTCCCTCTCCCCTTTGGGGAGAGGGTTAGGGTGAGGGGATTTGACCGCACTTTACTTAACCATTTTCCCCTTCAGCAGCTTCCGCACCCACAAGCGATTCGGATTCAGTCCCGCAAGCGTAACCCTGTCCAGCGGAAGCGGCTCGTCGCTCATTTGCGCGGCTAATACTTCAGCCAGCAGCGGTGCAGAACAGATCCCGCGCGAACCCAGCCCGCCCAGCATAAACAGTTCCGGGTAGACCGGTGAAGTCACTGCCGTTTCCTGATGTTCAGCCAGATCCGAATAGACCGCAAGCGTGGCGTCGTAGTCCGGCACGTTTCCCGCCATCGGCAGATGATCGCGGGTGGCACAGCGCACGCCGCAGCGCGCGTCTCCGGCACTGACGTCAACCGTTTTCGCCCACGCTGCATCCGGGAAACAGTCAACCAGGCGCTGACGGTTTTGCGCCTGATCCGCCTCACTGTAGCGCATATCCGTTTCGCCGCGATGATAGCTGGCCCCGATACAGTGGTGACCGTTAGACGGATTCTGCGGCGTCAGGTAGCCGTCATAGCACAGCACCTGGCGCAGTTTGCCCAGCTCAGGCGTCGAAGGGATATGGCTCACCTGACCGCCGACCGGATACACCGGCAACGTCGCTGTCTGGATAAACTGGCTGATGTGGTGCCCGTTGGCGAGAACGACGCTGGCATGGTGCGCCGTGTTGCCATCGGCAAAATGCAGATCCCACTGTTCTGTCCGGCTGAGTGATTCCACGTTGTGGGCATAGTGCACCGTCAGTCCGCGCGACTGCGCCAGGGCAATGACCGCGGTGGTCAGTTCTGCCGGGCACAGCCAGCCGCCGAGGGGGTACTGAATGCCGCCGCAGTGCGTCTCTACGCCAGCGCTTTCTGCCACCTGCGGTGCGCTCAGCGGGCGGGCAATCTCGTCAGGCAGGCCCAGCGACAGCATTTGGGTGATTTTTTGCTGGCTCTTCTCATCCCAGGCGAGCTGCGTGACGCCGCACCAGTCGTGGTCGAATGCCACCGGAAGGGCGTCATACAGGCGACGGGCGAAGGTAAACGCCGCCGGGAAAAACTGGAACAGCGCCGGGTCATGCGCGCTTAAAAGCGGATAGAGCGCGCCCTGGCGGTTGCCGGAGGCGCCGTTTGCAGGCGCGTCGTCAGCACAGTAGAGCGTGACCTGCCAGCCACGGTGGATAAGCGCGAGCGAGAGCAGGGCACTGGCAATCCCCCCGCCAATGATGGCAACCTCACGGGATGCGCTGGCACGGCGCGCAAACCAGGGCGTGCTGGCCGGGATATCCAGCGAGTGCTCCATTCTGCCGACCAGCATGTCGCGCTTGCGGCCGAAACCTTTGGTCTTCTGCATGGTAAAGCCCGCCTCCTGCAACCCGCGGCGGACAAAGCCTGCCGAGGTGAAGGTGGCGAGCGTCGCGCCAGGGCGCGCCAGTCGCGCCATCGCGTTAAACAGATGCTGGCTCCACATATCCGGGTTTTTGGCGGGAGCAAAGCCGTCAAGGAACCATGCGTCCACTTTCTGATTCATCGAATCATCAAGCTTGTCGGTCAGATCGTTGATGTCGCCCAGCCAGAGGTCCAGCGTGACGCGTCCACCGTCCAGAGTCAGGCGATGGCAGCCGCCGATGTGGGGCGGCCACTGCGACTGAAGCTGCTCTGCCCAGGTTGCAAGCTCCGGCCAGCGCTGATGGGCAAGCCGCAGGTCGTGCGCGGTGAGCGGGAATTTTTCGAAACTGATGAAATGTAATCTTTGTAGCGTAGCCTCAGGATGTGCAGCGTGAAACCGATCGAACGCCTGCCAGAGGGTTAAAAAATTCAGCCCGGTGCCGAACCCGCTCTCCGCCACCACAAACAGGCTCCGCGGATGGGCCGGGAAGCGGGTGCTGAGCTGGTTTCCGTCGAGGAAAACATAACGGGTTTCTTCCAGTCCGTTATCATTAGAAAAATAGACGTCATCAAAATCTCGGGAAACAGGTGTACCCTCAGCGTTGAATTCGAGGTTGGCGGGTTGTATAGCGTTTTGTTTCACGTAAGTTACTCGTCTGACAGGCAGTGGCACGATCTTAACGATGTGAGTCCATCGGTGCAAATTTCCGCAGAAAATGTCTGATCGGACTTGTTCGGCGTACAAGTGTACGCTATTGTGCGACTCGAAACTTACTATAGTGCGACTTACAGAGGTATTGAATGAAACGTGCAGTGATTACTGGCCTGGGCATTGTTTCCAGCATCGGTAATAACCAGCAGGAAGTCCTGGCATCTCTGCGTGAAGGACGCTCCGGGATCACTTTCTCTGAAGAGTTTAAAGATTCAGGTATGCGTAGCCACGTATGGGGTAACGTCAAACTGGACACCACCGGTTTGATTGACCGCAAAGTGGTTCGTTTCATGAACGATGCCTCTATTTATGCTTATCTCTCCATGCAGGAAGCGATCAAAGATTCCGGCCTGAGTGAAGAGGTTTATCAGAACAACCCGCGCGTGGGTCTGATCGCCGGCTCCGGCGGCTCCTCAAAAGCGCAGGTATTCGGTGCTGACGCAATGCGTAGCCCGCGTGGTCTGAAAGCGGTAGGTCCGTACGTGGTGACCAAAGCCATGGGTTCTGCGGTTTCCGCGTGCCTGGCGACCCCGTTCAAAATCCACGGTGTGAACTACTCCATCAGCTCCGCGTGTGCGACTTCCGCGCACTGCATCGGTAATGCGGTTGAGCAGATCCAGCTGGGTAAACAGGACATCGTATTTGCTGGCGGCGGCGAGGAGCTGGGCTGGGAAATGGCCTGTGAATTCGACGCCATGGGCGCACTGTCCACCAAATACAACGAGACGCCAGATAAAGCCTCCCGTACCTATGACGCACACCGTGATGGTTTCGTTATCGCAGGCGGCGGCGGTATGGTTGTGGTTGAAGAGCTGGAGCACGCGCTGGCACGTGGCGCGCACATCTACGCTGAGATCGTGGGCTACGGTGCCACATCTGACGGCGCTGACATGGTTGCGCCATCCGGCGAAGGCGCGGTACGTTGCATGAAAATGGCGATGCACGGCGTTGATACTCCAATCGACTACCTGAACTCCCACGGTACCTCTACGCCTGTAGGCGACGTGAAAGAGCTGGGTGCGATCCGCGAAGTGTTCGGCGACAACAGCCCGGCGATCTCTGCGACCAAAGCCATGACCGGTCACTCTCTGGGTGCGGCGGGCGTGCAGGAAGCGATCTACTCTCTGCTGATGCTGGAAAATGGCTTTATCGCTCCAAGCATCAACATTGAAGAGATGGATGAGCAGGCGGCTGGCCTGAACATCGTGACCAAACCAACGGAAGCGACACTGACCACCGTCATGTCCAACAGCTTCGGTTTTGGTGGTACTAACGCCACGCTGGTGATGCGTAAGTACAAAGCATAAGTTTTATGTTTGATTAGAAAAGGGAGCCATAAGGCTCCCTTTTTTTATGCATTGACAAGCGGCTGATTGCACAGGCAAACTTCACACCTCAACATTATCCTCACGATAATGCGTAAGCGTTTAACGTCAACCAACGCACCTTAATCCTGGTAAACAGGTAGAGGGGGCGTGGCATTTCCCCGCCTTACTCTTCATTTCGGAGTAAAGCATGACTGCAGTCACTCAAACAGAAACAACCTCTTCAGCGAATGTCTCGCTGTTCCGTATCGCTTTTGCGGTATTCCTGACCTATATGACCGTTGGCCTGCCGCTGCCGGTGATCCCGCTGTTCGTTCATCAGGAGCTCGGGTATGGCAACACCATGGTTGGCATCGCTGTAGGCATTCAGTTTTTAGCCACGGTATTAACCCGCGGTTACGCCGGGCGACTGGCGGATCAGCACGGTGCGAAACGTTCAGCGCTCCAGGGAATGTTTGCCTGTGGGCTGGCGGGCGGCGCATGGCTGCTGGCCGCGCTCCTGCCGGTAGACGCGGCGTATAAATTTGCTCTGCTGGTGCTGGGCCGTTTGATCCTCGGTTTTGGTGAAAGCCAGTTGCTGACCGGCACCCTGACCTGGGGAATGGGGTTGGTGGGGCCCGCCCGTTCCGGCAAGGTGATGTCCTGGAACGGCATGGCTATCTATGGCGCCCTGGCCGCCGGTGCGCCGCTTGGGCTGCTCATCAATAGCCAGTTTGGGTTTGCGACGCTTGCGGCCACCACCATGCTGCTGCCGCTGCTGGCGTGGGCCTTTAACGGCTCGGTGCGTAAAGTGCCCGCGCACAAAGGTGAGCGTCCTTCCCTGTGGAGCGTGGTCGGCCAAATCTGGCAGCCGGGTCTTGGCCTGGCGCTGCAGGGCGTGGGCTTTGCGGTAATTGGTACTTTCGTCTCGCTCTATTTTATGAGCCGTGGCTGGGCGATGGCTGGCTTTACGCTCACCGCGTTTGGCGGTGCGTTTGTGCTGATGCGCGTCTTCTTCGGCTGGATGCCGGATCGCTTTGGCGGTGTGAAGGTGGCGGTGGCGTCGCTGGTCATTGAAACTATCGGTCTTCTGCTGTTGTGGAATGCACCCGTGGCATCCGTTGCGCTGCTTGGCGCGGCGCTGACCGGCTGCGGCTGCTCTCTGATTTTCCCGGCACTTGGTGTGGAAGTGGTGAAGCGGGTGGCCCCACAGGTGCGGGGTACGGCGCTCGGCGGTTATGCGGCGTTTCAGGATATCTCCTACGGCGTAACCGGGCCGCTGGCCGGGCTGTTAGCGACGTCGTTTGGCTATCCGTCCGTCTTCCTGGCCGGTGCGGTTTCCGCAGTGGTGGGGATTGTGGTGACGCTGGTGGCGTTTCGCAGAACGTGAGCCGTTGTTGCCGGGTGGCGGCTGCGCCTTACCCGGCCTACGGTTCGGGGCGTTGTAGGCCCGGTAAGCGTAGCGCCACCGGGCAAATCCTCAGGCAACCAGCCAGAAAATCGCCAGTGCAATCACTAACGCAATAAACAGCAATCCCGGACGCGCAGAGAGGGTTCTGAACGTCTCCACAACCGGCGCAAACAGCGGGCTGTAGATCGGCTGAATATCTCTCACCTCCGGTACGCCGCCTTCGCGCTCGGCGCGGCGAACAAAGATCTGATTGAGCACATCCTGCACCTGCGCGGTGGTCAGAACCGTTTGCGGGGTGGCCTGCCAGTTTTGCAGGGCATAGTCCCGAATCATCTCAAACTCATGCGGTTCCAGCGGCTGTTTGAGCGCAGCCTGAACGGTATGCAGGGTAGGGGCGCTCTGGGTGCTGAGCGTCTGGCGCGCCTGCAGCCAGGTTACCAGATGGGTAAACTGTTTTGCGGGGATCAGCTCGCCCGCCTTCACGCCGGACAACTCCAGCATGGATTGCCAGATAAGCTTCGTCGGTTCGCCGGTGGCCGCGGCAAGCTTGGTCACCATCTGCTTAAGCGTGTTGTGCTCGGCAGGCAGCAGCGAGCGTTCGGTCGACGGACGCACCTGAGGCTGTGGAATAGAGAGCTCATTGTTCTGCAGCAGCGTCAGCACCGTTTTAAGCTGCTCCGGCGTCAGCTGACCCAGAGCGGTCTGACCATACTGCTGGCGAATAAAATCACTCACCGCCTGGCGGTTATTCCCCTGGCCCAACAGCTCCGTCAGCTGCGCGACAATCTGGCGCGTGGTGTGGTTCTGCTGCGCGGTGGTAATACGCTGGTTCAGGTTTTGCTCAGCGGCAGGGAAGTGGCGCGACTGGAGCGGCGCGTCGTTTCTCATACCCAGGTCATGCTTTACCCCAGCCCAGACTTCCGCATTTTGCTGCGAAGTCAGCGCAATCAGGCGCGTGATCAGGCGCTCCAGCACGGTGCGCTGTTGCGTGGATAGCGGTTGTTCACCGGCAACGTTTTGCGTGACAGGGCCTTCACCCGGAGGGCGCGGCGGCGTACCTGAAATGGGCTGCATCGTCAAAAATCCTTAAAGTCAAAACTCAGCGTAAACCTGGCATACGTATATGCCTGGCGGCCAGATTATGGCACACTTGGCAGGTTTTCTTCCTCTCAAACAGGTACTCAGACGTGAAAATCCTCGTTGATGAAAATATGCCTTATGCCCGTGAGCTGTTTAGCCGCCTGGGTAACGTGAAGGCTGTCCCTGGTCGCCCGATCCCGGTCAACGAACTGGATGACGCAGACGCGCTGATGGTGCGCTCGGTGACCAAAGTAAATGAGGCACTGCTCGCCGGTAAAGGGATTAAGTTCGTCGGGACCGCAACGGCAGGGACCGATCATGTGGATGATAAATGGCTTGCGCAGGCCGGGATCGGTTTTTCCGCCGCGCCGGGCTGTAATGCCATTGCCGTCGTGGAATACGTTTTCTCCTCGCTGCTGATGCTGGCCGAGCGCGACGGTTTTGCGCTGAAAGACCGCACGGTGGGGATTGTCGGCGTGGGCAACGTTGGCGGACGCCTGCAAAAGCGCCTGGAAGCGTTAGGGATCCGCACGCTGCTGTGCGATCCGCCGCGCAAAGACAACGGCGAGGAGGGGGATTTCCGCTCGCTGGATGAGCTGGTTGAACAGTGCGATGTCCTGACGTTCCACACACCGCTGTTTAAAGAGGGGCCGTATAAGACTTTGCATCTGGCTGACGAGGCGCTGATCCGCCGTCTGAAGGCTGGCACTATTCTGATAAATGCCTGCCGTGGTCCGGTGGTGGATAACGCCGCGCTGCTGAAATGTCTGGAAGCGGGACAGGATCTCAGCGTGGTGCTGGACGTCTGGGAACCAGAGCCGGATCTCAACGTTGCGCTGCTGAACAGGGTGGACGTTGCGACCGCACATATCGCGGGTTATACGCTTGAGGGGAAAGCGCGCGGTACGACGCAGGTCTTCGAGGCCTACAGCGCCTTTATTGGCCACCCGCAGCAGGTGGCGCTGGATACCTTACTCCCCGCGCCTGAATTTGGCCGTATTACCCTGCACGGTCCGCTCGATCAGGCAACGCTGAAAAGGCTGGTGCATTTGGTGTATGATGTGCGCCGCGATGATGCGCTGCTGCGTAAAGTGGCGGGGATCCCGGGTGAGTTTGATAAGCTGCGCAAGCACTACGTTGAGCGCCGCGAGTGGTCTTCCCTGTATGTGATGTGCGATGACGCCCCGGCGGCGACGCTGCTGCACAAGCTGGGTTTTAACGCCGTTCATCACCCGGCGCATTAATGTCTTCTTAATGCTCCCTGTCGGATACTCCGACAGGGACGCTTTTTTATTTCTGGAGTAAACCACCATGTCTGAAGGCTGGAACATTGCCATTTTAGGTGCCACGGGTGCCGTGGGCGAAGCCCTGCTCGAAACCCTTGCTGAGCGTCAGTTCCCGGTGGGCGATATCTATGCGCTGGCGCGTACCGACAGCGCGGGTGAGCATCTGCGTTTTAACAGTAAATCCGTCATGGTCCAGGATGCCGCCGCGTTCGACTGGACGCAGGCGCAGCTGGCGTTTTTCGCCGCGGGCGCTGAAGCCACGGCGGCGTACATTGAAGAGGCGACCAATGCCGGCTGTCTGGTGATCGACCTGAGCGGCCTGTTCGCTCTGGAGCCGGACGTGCCGCTGGTGGTGCCGGACGTGAACCCGTTCGTGCTGGCCGACTACCGTAACCGCAACATCATCGCGGTACCTGACAGCCTGACCAGTCAGCTGCTGACGGCCCTGAAACCGCTGATCGACGACGGTGGCCTGTCGCGCATTGCCGTCACCAGCCTGCTTTCCGTGTCCGCGAACGGCAAAAAGGCCGTCGATGCGCTGGCAGGGCAGAGCGCGAAACTGCTGAACGGCATCCCGATTGACGAAGATGATTTCTTTGGTCGCCAGCTGGCGTTCAACATGCTGCCGATGCTGCCAGATAATCAGGGCTCCGTGCGCGAAGAGCGCCGTATCGTGGACGAAGCGCGTAAAATTCTGCAGGACGATGGCCTGATGATCTCCGCAAACGTTGTGCAGTCCCCGGTCTTTTACGGTCACGCGCAGATGGTGAGTTTTGAGGCGCTACGCCCGCTGGCGGCGGAAGAGGCGCGTGATGCGTTTGGCCGCGGTGAAGATATTGTGCTTTCCGAAGAGCGCGAGTTCCCGACCCAGGTGGGTGACGCTACCGGAAGCGCGCACCTCTCTGTCGGCTGCGTGCGTAACGATTACGGTATGCCGGAGCAGGTTCAGTTCTGGTCTGTTGCCGATAACGTCCGCTTTGGCGGCGCGCTGATGGCGGTGAAGATCGCTGAAAAACTGGTGCAGGAGTACCTGTACTGATGTCCGCAGTGGATCAAAAGCCGGTTCATAAAATTGCCCTCGGTATTGAGTACGACGGCAGTAAATATTATGGCTGGCAGCGTCAGAATGAGGTGCGTAGCGTCCAGGAAAAGCTGGAGAAAGCGCTTTCTCAGGTGGCAAACGAGCCGATCAACGTCCTGTGCGCGGGGCGCACTGACGCCGGTGTCCACGGGACGGGGCAGGTGGTGCACTTTGAAACCACCGCGGTGCGTAAAGATGCCGCCTGGACGCTGGGTGTAAATGCGAATTTACCTGGTGACATTGCGGTGCGCTGGGTGAAAGCTGTACCGGATGATTTTCATGCGCGCTTCAGTGCCACGGCGCGTCGTTACCGTTATGTCATCTACAACCAGCGTCTGCGTCCGGCGGTATTAAGCCAGGGCGTGACGCATTTTTATGAACCGCTCGATGCGGAACGCATGCATCGTGCGGCGCAGTGTCTGATTGGTGAAAATGACTTTACCTCATTTCGTGCGGTGCAGTGTCAGTCCCGCACGCCGTGGCGTAACGTCATGCACATAAACGTCAGCCGTTTTGGCGCGTATGTGGTGGTGGATATCAAAGCCAATGCCTTTGTACATCATATGGTGCGGAATATTGTGGGCAGCCTGATGGAAGTGGGTGCCGGACACCAGCCGGAGAGCTGGATTGCAGACCTGCTGGCAGCGAAGGACAGAACGCTTGCGGCAGCCACGGCGAAAGCGGAAGGGTTGTATCTGGTCTCGGTAGACTATCCGGATCGGTTTGACCTGCCGAAACCGCCAATGGGGCCGCTCTTTTTAGCGGACTAAATAAAGGTGCAATTAAGGCTTAGACAATATGGACGTAATTCGTTTTTTGATTGATTTCATCCTGCATATTGATGTTCACCTGGCAGAGCTGGTCGCGCAGTATGGCGTCTGGGTTTATGCCATTCTGTTCCTCATTCTGTTTTGTGAAACCGGACTGGTCGTTACCCCCTTCCTGCCGGGCGATTCACTGCTGTTTGTCGCCGGGGCGTTGTCGGCGTTACCCACCAACGATCTGAACGTGCACCTTATGGTGGTACTGATGGTGATTGCCGCGATTGTCGGTGACGCGGTCAACTACACCATTGGTCGCGTGTTCGGTGAGCGGCTGTTCAGCAATCCGGATTCGAAAATTTTCCGTCGCAGCTATCTGGACAAAACCCATGCGTTTTATGAACGCCATGGTGGAAAAACCATTATCCTTGCGCGTTTCGTGCCTATTGTGCGTACATTCGCACCGTTTGTGGCGGGAATGGGGCATATGTCCTATCGTCATTTTGCGGCTTATAACGTGGTGGGTGCGCTGCTGTGGGTACTGCTGTTTACCTATGCAGGCTATCTGTTTGGCGATCTCCCGGTGGTTCAGGAAAATCTTAAGTTACTGATTGTAGCGATTATTGTGCTTTCCGTCCTGCCGGGCGTTATCGAAATTATTCGTCACAAACGTGCGGCGGCAAAACAAGCGAAGTAAATGCACACTGGCGGTTCGACCACTTTTTTATCCAAAGTTTCGGGCTGTTATGTTTTAATGTGCAACATTCATGGTCTGTTGGAGGCAAAAATGGCATTATTCGCCTCTTATAGCAAAACTGGCATACGACCAGGTTCAGGCAGAAAGGTTATCAATGAGCTGGATTGAACGAATTAAAAGCAACATTACCCCAACGCGCAAAGCGAGCATTCCTGAAGGGGTATGGACGAAGTGTGATAGCTGCGGCCAGGTTCTGTATCGCGCAGAGCTGGAACGCAACCTTGAGGTGTGTCCGAAGTGTGACCACCATATGCGTATGTCGGCGCGCAACCGCCTGCATAGCCTGCTGGACGAAGGTTCTCTGGTAGAACTGGGCAGCGAGCTTGAGCCAAAAGACGTGCTGAAGTTCCGCGACTCCAAAAAATATAAAGATCGTCTGGCCTCTGCACAGAAAGAGACCGGCGAGAAAGACGCGCTGGTGGTGATGAAAGGCACCCTGCATGAGATGCCGGTTGTTGCCGCTGCGTTTGAGTTCTCCTTTATGGGCGGCTCAATGGGCTCCGTGGTTGGTGCGCGCTTTGTGCGTGCCGTTGAGCAAGCGCTGGAAGATAACTGTCCGCTGATCTGCTTCTCTGCCTCCGGCGGGGCGCGTATGCAGGAAGCCCTGATGTCTCTGATGCAGATGGCGAAAACCTCAGCTGCGCTGGCGAAAATGCAGGAGCGTGGTCTGCCGTATATCTCCGTGCTGACCGACCCAACCATGGGCGGCGTCTCTGCAAGCTTCGCGATGCTGGGCGATCTGAACATTGCTGAGCCAAAAGCGCTGATCGGCTTTGCGGGTCCTCGCGTTATCGAACAGACCGTTCGTGAAAAACTGCCGCCTGGTTTCCAGCGCAGTGAGTTCCTCATCGAGAAAGGTGCCATCGACATGATCGTCCGCCGTCCGGAAATGCGCCTGAAGCTGGCGCGCATCCTGGCGAAGCTGATGAATCTGCCAGCGCCGAACCCGGATGAGCCGCGCGAAGGCGTGGTGGTACCGGATCAGGAACCCGAGGCCTGATAACTGAAAAGGGCAGGGCCAGCTGGCGCTGCCCTTTTGCTTTCTAATCTGTTAATGACAACCGGGCATTATGGAAAATAAAAGCATTCCCCAAGCCACGTCGCCCCTGGCCGCGTGGCTTTCTTATCTGGAAAACCTGCACAGTAAAACCATCGATATGGGCCTTGAGCGCGTAAGCCAGGTTGCTGCGCGTCTTGATGTGCTAAAACCGGCGCCTTTCGTATTCACCGTCGCAGGCACCAACGGTAAAGGCACCACCTGCCGTACGCTGGAATCTGTCCTGATGGCTGCGGGTTACAGGGTAGGCGTTTACAGCTCTCCACACCTGGTACGCTACACCGAGCGCGTTCGCGTGCAGAACAGCGAACTGCCGGAATCGGCGCATACCGCGTCGTTCGCGGAAATTGAAGCCGCACGCGGTGAGATCTCATTAACCTATTTTGAATACGGCACCCTGTCGGCGCTGTGGCTGTTCAAACAGGCGCAACTGGATGTGGTGATCCTGGAGGTCGGCCTCGGCGGACGTCTTGATGCCACCAATATGGTCGATGCGGATGTGGCGGTGGTCACCAGCATTGCGCTGGACCATGTCGACTGGCTGGGGCCGGATCGTGAAAGCATTGGCCGCGAGAAGGCCGGCATTTTCCGGGCGAATAAGCCGGCGGTTGTCGGCGAGCCGGATATGCCGCACACCATTGCGGATGTCGCAAACGAGAAGGGCGCGCGTCTGCTGCGCCGCGGCGTGGACTGGCAGTATGAAGTTCAGGACAACGGCTGGCGCTTTAGCGATGCACAGGGCACGCTTGAGCACCTGCCACTGCCGCAGGTGCCGCAGCCGAACGCGGCAACGGCTCTGGCAGCACTTCGCGCCAGCGGGCTGGCGGTGAGCGAGCAGGCGATCCGCGACGGTATACAGCAGGCGATTCTGCCCGGGCGGTTCCAGATTGTCAGCGAGTCACCACGCCTGATTCTGGATGTGGCGCACAACCCGCATGCGGCGGCGTATCTCGCGGGACGTCTCAAATCGTTACCAAAAACCGGGCGCGTGCTGGCGGTTATCGGTATGCTTCATGATAAAGATATCGGCGGGACACTGGCCTGCATGGAGAGTGTGGTCGATAGCTGGTATTGTGCTCCTCTGGAGGGGCCACGCGGCGCGACGGCTGAGCAACTGATGGAACATCTCGGCAAAGGCGCAATCTACACTAGCGTGGCGCAGGCCTGGCATGCCGCGATGGCGGATGCTAAACCAGAAGATACCGTGCTGGTGTGTGGTTCATTCCACACGGTGGCACATGTCATGGAAGTGATGGACGCGGGGAGAACCGGTGGCGAGTAAGTTTCAGAACCGTTTAACAGGAACCATTGTGCTGGTCGCGCTCGGGGTGATTATTCTTCCGGGGTTGCTCGACGGGCAGAAAAAGCATTACCAGGATGAGTTTGCCGCTATTCCGCTGGTCCCTAAACCGGGCGACCG
Organism: Enterobacter sp. WCHEn090032; assembly: GCF_003986875.1. Taxonomy (NCBI): domain Bacteria; kingdom Pseudomonadati; phylum Pseudomonadota; class Gammaproteobacteria; order Enterobacterales; family Enterobacteriaceae; genus Enterobacter; species Enterobacter sp. WCHEn090032. Next base: position 86,711 of record NZ_RXRN01000002.1, on the reverse strand, counting down.
GGATGAGCCGGATATGCTGCCCGCGGCGACGCAGGCGCTTCCCGCTCAGCCACCGGAAGGTGCGGCGGAAGAGGTACGGGCGGGCGATGCCGCAGCACCGTCGCTCGATCCGTCTCGTCTGGCGGCCGCGAGCAACAACGATATCGATCCTGTGCCGGTAGAGCAGCCCAAACCGGTTGAAAAACCGAAGCCGGTCGATAAACCACAGCCGAAACCGCAGCGGGATAAAACGGCAGAACAGCTTGCCGCGGCGTCAGAGACGCCTCCACCAACAAAACCGGCTCAGCAGGACGCGGCGGCCCCAACGGGTAAAGCTTACGTTGTGCAGCTTGGCGCGCTGAAAAATGCGGACAAGGTCAATGAGGTGGTAGGTAAACTGCGTAGTGCGGGATACCGTGTTTATACTTCACCTTCCACGCCGGTGCAGGGTAAAATTACCCGTATCCTCGTGGGGCCAGAAGCGTCAAAAGACAAACTGAAAGGTTCGCTCGGCGAGCTTAAGCAGATCTCCGGTCTGAGCGGCGTCGTGATGAGCTACAGCGCGAACTGATAAGATCTCTCCCCTCACCCTAACCCTCTCCCTTGAGGGAGAGGGCTGGGGTGAGGGGGAGCAGACGTTCAAAGAAACGTCAAAAGGGCCACGGCGTTGAACATTTTTTCAGCGCCTTTTTTATTTACGCGCGGGAAGGAAATCCCTACGCAAACGTTTTCTTTTTCTGTTAGAATTCGCCCCGAACTGGATGACAGGGCGTTAAATCGTGGGACATATATGGTCTGGATTGATTACGCCATCATTGCGGTGATTGGTTTTTCCTGTCTGGTTAGCCTGATCCGTGGCTTTGTTCGTGAAGCGTTATCGCTGGTGACCTGGGGTTGTGCTTTCTTTGTCGCCAGTCATTACTACACTTACCTGTCTGTCTGGTTCACGGGCTTTGAAGATGAACTGGTCCGAAATGGAATCGCCATCGCGGTGCTGTTTATCGCGACGCTGATTGTCGGCGCTATCGTGAATTATGTGATAGGTCAGCTGGTCGAGAAAACCGGTCTGTCAGGAACGGACAGGGTACTCGGGATCTGTTTCGGGGCATTACGAGGCGTGCTGATTGTGGCCGCGATCCTGTTCTTCCTGGATACCTTCACCGGGTTCTCCAAAAGTGAAGACTGGCAGAAATCGCAGCTCATTCCGGAGTTCAGCTTCATCATCAGATGGTTTTTTGACTATCTGCAAAGCTCGTCGAGTTTTTTGCCCAGAGCGTAATCCGTTCTGAGATGTGGCTTAACGAGGAAAAGACGAATGTGCGGTATTGTCGGTATCGCCGGTTTCATGCCGGTAAACCAGTCGATTTATGACGCGTTAACGGTGCTTCAGCACCGTGGGCAGGATGCTGCGGGTATCATCACCATTGATGCAAACAACTGCTTCCGTTTACGTAAGGCGAATGGCCTGGTAAATGATGTGTTTGAAGCCCGCCATATGCAGCGTCTGCAAGGTAATATGGGGATCGGTCACGTTCGTTATCCTACTGCTGGCAGTTCCAGCGCCTCTGAGGCTCAGCCTTTCTACGTCAACTCACCGTATGGCATCACCCTGGCGCATAACGGTAACCTGACCAACGCACATGAGCTGCGTAAAAAGCTGTTCGAAGAGAAACGTCGCCACATTAACACCACCTCTGATTCTGAAATCCTGCTCAATGTGTTCGCCAGCGAGCTGGATAACTTCCGCCACTATCCGCTGGAAGCAGACAACATCTTTGCTGCGATTGCCGCGACAAATCGCCAGATCCGCGGTGCTTACGCCTGCGTGGCGATGATCATCGGTCACGGTATGGTGGCCTTCCGCGATCCAAACGGCATTCGTCCGCTGGTGCTCGGCAAGCGCGACTTCGGCGATGGTCGTACCGAATATATGGTTGCCTCTGAGAGCGTGGCGCTGGACACCCTGGGCTTTGAGTTCCTGCGTGACGTGGCGCCGGGCGAAGCGGTGTACATCACCGAGAAAGGCCAGCTGTTTACCCGCCAGTGTGCCGATAACCCGGTCAGCAACCCGTGCCTGTTTGAATACGTTTACTTCGCCCGCCCGGACTCCTTCATCGACAAGATTTCCGTCTACAGCGCGCGCGTGAACATGGGTACCAAGCTTGGCGAGAAGATTGCCCGCGAGTGGGACGATCTCGATATCGACGTCGTGATTCCTATCCCGGAAACCTCCTGCGATATCGCGCTGGAAATCGCCCGTATTCTCGATAAGCCATACCGTCAGGGCTTCGTGAAGAACCGCTACGTTGGCCGTACCTTTATCATGCCAGGCCAGCAGCTGCGCCGTAAGTCCGTGCGCCGCAAGCTGAACGCCAACCGCGCGGAGTTCCGCGACAAGAACGTGCTGCTGGTGGATGACTCCATCGTGCGCGGCACCACCTCAGAGCAGATTATCGAGATGGCGCGCGAAGCCGGGGCGAAGAAAGTCTACCTGGCTTCCGCGGCTCCAGAGATTCGTTTCCCGAACGTGTACGGGATCGATATGCCAACCGCCAACGAGCTGATTGCTCACGGTCGCGAAGTGGATGAAATTCGCCAGATCATCGGTGCCGATGGCCTGATTTTCCAGGATCTGAACGATCTCATCGACGCGGTGCGCGCCGAGAACCCGGATATTCAGCAGTTTGAATGCTCCGTGTTCAACGGGGTGTATGTCACCAAAGACGTTGACCAGCAGTACCTCGACTATCTGGATTCGCTGCGCAATGACGACGCAAAAGCCGTTCAGCTGCAAAACGATCTCGAAAGTTTAGAGATGCACAACGAAGGGTAATCTTCGGCAGGTGAGGGCGTTCGCCCTCACTTGCAACTCCCTGCAAAATCCTGCACAGTCTGCCCTGAAATCAGTAAGGGCGAAAATCATGAAACGACTCATTGTTGGGCTCAGCGGCGCCAGTGGCGCGATTTACGGCGTACGTCTGTTACAGGTTCTGCGTGACGTGGCGGACGTCGAGACCCATCTGGTCATGAGCCAGGCGGCGCGACAGACCCTCTCTCTGGAGACCGATCTCTCCCTGCGCGATGTGCAGGCCCTGGCGGATGTCGTTCACGATGCCCGGGATATCGCTGCCAGTATCTCTTCCGGCTCGTTTAAAACGGCTGGCATGGTTATCCTTCCCTGTTCGATTAAAACCCTCTCGGGCATTGTGCACAGCTATACCGACACCCTGGTCACCCGCGCGGCGGATGTGGTGCTGAAGGAGCGTCGTCCTCTGGTGCTCTGCGTACGGGAAACGCCGCTGCACCTGGGCCATTTGCGTTTAATGACCCAGGCCGCCGAACTCGGCGCGGTGATCATGCCCCCGGTCCCGGCGTTTTATCATCGCCCGACCTCGCTGGATGACGTGATTAACCAGACCGTTAACCGCGTGCTCGATCAGTTCGACATTGACCTGCCGGCCGATCTCTTCACCCGCTGGCAGGGAGCCTGAATTTGTGCACAAACAGTGTGCATGAAAAAAGACGTTGCCCTGTTTCAGGGCAATTATGCAACGGCGATCATATCCTCGACATTTAATTCGTTTTTTCCCTTTTTCTCTCTCCGGTTCGTTCGGCAGACCTGCTATCTTTCACCATTAAGGCAGTATCGCAACGTTTTATTAACATATTTAACGTCGAAGTTTTAACCAGACGGCAATGTGGCATAAGACCTGCAAGATGAAGCCTGCAACACAACACACAACACAATACATAATAAAATCACGGTACTTGAGGGTAAATGTATGAAGAAGACGGTTCTGGCTCTGTCTTTGCTGGTGGGGTTAAGTGCGGCAGCAGGTAGCTACGCAGCGCTTCCACAGACAGTTCGTATCGGTACAGACGCAACCTACGCGCCATTCTCTTCCAAGGATGCGAAAGGCGATTTTGTGGGGTTTGATATCGATCTGGGTAATGAAATGTGCAAACGCATTGCGGTGAAATGCACATGGGTGGGCAGCGACTTTGACGCGTTAATCCCGTCGCTGAAAGCCAAGAAAATCGACGCCATTATCTCTTCTCTCTCCATCACCGAAAAACGTCAGCAGGAGATTGCCTTCTCAGACAAGCTCTACGCCGCGGATTCTCGCCTGATTGCGCCTAAGGGTTCCCCGATTCAGCCCACCATCGACTCGCTGAAAGGCAAGCATGTGGGTGTGCTGCAGGGGTCGACGCAGGAAGGCTATGCCAATGCTAACTGGCGTGAGAAAGGCGTAGACGTGGTGGCTTATCAGAACCAGGATCTGATTTACTCTGATCTGGCTGCAGGCCGTCTGGATGCGGCATTCCAGGATGAAGTCGCGGCAAGCGAAGGATTCCTGAAACAGCCTGCGGGTAAAGAGTTCGCCTTTGCAGGCCCGTCTGTGAAAGACAAAAAATACTTTGGTGACGGCACCGGTATTGGCCTGCGTAAGGATGATACCGAGCTGAAAGCCGCCTTCGACAAAGCTTTTGCTGAGCTGCGTAAAGACGGTACTTACGACAAACTGGCGAAGAAATACTTCGACTTCAACGTCTACGGTGACTAAGACCTGACGATAACGCACCACAAAGGTGCGTTACGGGTGGGATTGACCCAATGCAGTGCATTTGTTGCACTGTATTGGATCGCTGTGTGCATACTTACGCATTTAAAATGCAAAAATTCCCGGCCGAAAGGCATTAATCTTTGCCTGACTAAGGGGATTAATGGCACATTAGCACCACCCCGTCGTCGTAAAAATCCCGTATGAAGACAGTTTGTTGAGGATAAATATGAAAAAGCTCGTGTTGTCATTATCTCTGGTGCTGGCCTTTTCCAGCGCCACCGCGGCATTCGCAGCCATTCCGCAGAAAATTCGGATTGGTACCGATCCAACCTATGCACCGTTCGAATCAAAGAATTCAAAGGGTGAACTGGTCGGTTTTGACATCGATCTGGCCAATGAGCTGTGCAAACGCATCAAAGTACAGTGTACCTACGTTGAGAACCCGCTGGATGCGCTGATCCCATCTCTGAAAGCAAAAAAAATCGACGTGATTATGTCCTCGCTCTCCATTACCGAAAAACGCCAGCAGGAGATTGCCTTCACCGACAAACTCTACGCGGCCGATTCTCGTCTGGTGGTGGCTAAAGCTTCCGACATTCAGCCAACGCTGGAATCCCTGAAAGGCAAACGCGTCGGCGTGCTGCAGGGCACCACGCAGGAAACCTACGGCAACGAACACTGGGCGCCGAAGGGGATTGAAATCGTCTCCTATCAGGGCCAGGAAAATATCTACGCTGACCTGACGGCAGGCCGAATTGATGCCGCTTTCCAGGATGAAGTCGCCGCGAGCGAAGGCTTCCTGAAAACGCCGGTGGGTAAAGATTACAAGTTTGGCGGCCCGTCCATTAAGGATGTGAAGTTGTTTGGTGTAGGGACCGGTATGGGCCTGCGCAAGGAAGACAACGAATTGCGTGAAGCCCTGAACAAGGCGTTTGCTGAAATGCGCGCGGACGGAACGTACGACAAACTGGCGAAAAAATACTTCGATTTTAATGTTTACGGCGGCTAATCGCCCCGTCATATAACGTGCGGCCCCTCCCGCCGAGGGAGGGGAAAAGACACGGTTCCACCACTCACGATACGACAGGGCTCGCGGTATGCTGTACGGATTTTCTGGCGTTATTTTACAGGGCGCGCTTGTCACCCTTGAGCTGGCTATCAGCTCCGTGGTGCTGGCGGTGCTGATAGGTCTGGCAGGCGCAGGGGCGAAGCTTTCGGCTAACAAACCGCTGGCGCTGATCTTTGAAGGCTACACCACGCTCATTCGCGGCGTTCCCGATCTGGTGCTGATGCTGCTGATCTTTTACGGTCTGCAGATTGCGCTTAACGGCATAACAGACGCGATGGGCATGGGACAAATTGATATCGACCCGATGGTGGCCGGTATTATTACCCTCGGTTTTATCTACGGTGCCTACTTCACTGAAACTTTCCGCGGGGCTTACATGGCCGTGCCGAAAGGTCACATTGAGGCGGCAACCGCATTTGGTTTTACCTCTTCACAAACGTTTCGTCGGATTATGTTCCCCGCCATGATGCGCTATGCGCTGCCTGGCATCGGTAATAACTGGCAGGTCATCCTCAAAGCCACCGCGCTGGTCTCGCTGCTGGGCCTGGAAGACGTGGTGAAAGCCACGCAGCTGGCAGGCAAAAGCACCTGGGAGCCGTTCTACTTTGCGGTGGTCTGTGGCGTTATCTATCTGGTCTTTACGACTGTCTCCAACGGGGTGCTGCTTCTGCTTGAGCGTCGCTATTCCGTGGGTGTGAAGAGGGCTGACCTGTGATTGAGATTATTCAGGAATACTGGAAATCGCTGCTGTGGACAGATGGTTACCGCTTTACCGGCGTGGCGATCACGCTCTGGCTGCTGATCTCCTCGGTGGTGATGGGCGGTATTCTGGCGGTATTTCTTGCCATTGGCCGCGTGTCGAACAATAAATTTATCCAGTTCCCAATCTGGCTGTTTACCTATGTGTTTCGCGGTACGCCGCTGTACGTGCAGCTGCTGGTGTTCTATTCGGGGATGTATACGCTTGAGATCGTCAAAGGCACTGAGATGCTGAACGCGTTCTTCCGTAGCGGTCTGAACTGTACGGTACTGGCATTGACGCTCAACACCTGCGCTTATACCACCGAGATTTTCGCGGGGGCTATTCGCTCCGTCCCTTACGGTGAAATTGAAGCGGCGCGTGCATACGGTTTTTCTTCTGTGAAACTCTACCGTTGCATTATCCTGCCGTCGGCGCTGCGTATCGCGTTACCGGCATACAGTAACGAAGTGATTTTGATGCTGCACTCCACCGCGCTCGCCTTTACCGCGACGGTACCGGACCTGCTCAAAATTGCGCGCGATATTAACTCCGCGACCTATCAGCCGTTTACCGCGTTTGGCATTGCGGCGGTGCTCTACTTAATTATCTCATATGTATTGATTAGCCTGTTCCGTAAGGCTGAAAAACGCTGGTTGCAGCATATAAAACCTTCTTCGACGCACTGAGAAAGATGATGGCTGAGAACAAATTAAACGTAATTGATTTGCACAAACGCTACGGCGAACATGAAGTGCTGAAAGGGGTGTCGCTGCAGGCGAATGCGGGCGACGTGATCAGTATTATCGGCTCATCCGGCTCGGGTAAAAGTACCTTCCTGCGCTGCATCAACTTCCTCGAAAAGCCGAGCGAAGGCTCAATTGTGGTGAGCGGGCAGAATATTAACCTGGTGCGTGACAAAGACGGCCAGCTGAAGGTGGCCGACAAGAACCAGCTGCGCCTGCTGCGTACGCGTCTGACGATGGTGTTCCAGCACTTTAACCTCTGGAGCCATATGACGGTGCTGGAGAACGTGATGGAAGCGCCGGTGCAGGTGCTGGGGCTGAGCAAGCATGAAGCCCGCGAGCGGGCGGTGAAATATCTTGCAAAGGTGGGTATCGACGAGCGCCAGCAGATGAAATACCCGGTGCATCTCTCCGGCGGTCAGCAGCAGCGCGTCTCTATCGCCCGCGCCCTGGCAATGGAACCTGAGGTACTGCTGTTTGACGAACCGACCTCAGCGCTGGACCCGGAACTCGTTGGCGAAGTGCTGCGCATCATGCAGAAGCTGGCCGAAGAGGGCAAAACGATGGTGGTGGTGACGCACGAGATGGGCTTCGCCCGTAACGTCTCGAACCACGTGATTTTCCTGCATCAGGGGAAAATTGAAGAGCAGGGGCACCCGGATGAGGTGCTGGCGAACCCGCAAAGCCCGCGTTTGCAGCAGTTCCTGAAGGGTTCTTTGAAGTAAGTTTTGCCTTTCTCCCTCTCCCTGTGGGAGAGGGCCGCGGTGAGGGCATCAGGCCGCGGTGCAGCCCATCGCCCGGTGGCGCTTCGCTTACCGGGCCTAAACAAACCGTAGGCCGGGCAAACGCCGTGCCGCCCGGCATTCAGAGCGCACCGCACTCCAGCCGATATACCCAGTCGTCATAGCGCACGCCGTCAATCTCATACGCCTTTTCCAGCACCTGGGTACGCACAAATCCGGCTTTCTCCAGCACCCGCACCGACCCGCCGTTGTCCGCCAGCACGTAGGCGTTAATCGCCTTCACGCCGGTCTGGTTAAAGGCGTATTCACACACCGCGCGCAGCGCCTCGCTGGCGATGCCTTTTCCCTGTACGGCAGGCACGACCGTATAGCCGATATCGGCCTCATCATGATTCTCAGGGCTGATTTGCAGGCCGATGTCGCCAAGGGGGGTGTCATCATTACGAAAGCGGATCACAAAAACATGTGCAGCTGTAAGCCGCGCGGCAAACACGCGTCGGGTCTCTTTTTCCGGGGCGATGGCGGCCATATAGCGCATGATGCTGCGATCTTCGCGCAGCGAGCGAAAGAAGGCCCAGTCAGTGGGTTTGAAGGGAGTGAGATGAAGCCGGGGGGTAGTGAGAGTTGCCATTGTTACGCCATTCCGATGGATCAGGCTTATTACCTTAACACCGGAATGGAACTGGCGAACAGATTGGATTTTTGTGATGGGGGGCTAGCGTTTGGTTCTCATGAGCTTCGAACGATCGACATAATTGCCATATTGATCGTAATAGCGGCTGGGCCAGATAGATGCCGCATCTCTTTCTAGTGCCCCCGCGATGATCTGTTCCCCCTTGGGCCATGGCCTGGAGAGCGCGTTTGCAAGCGTAGAAGAACTTAAACCCGCTTGGCGTGAAAGCGCTGCAAGTGACAACTTACGCTTATGGAGCATGGCGATAATATCCGCTGGGTGCATATCCTGATCTCTGTTCATACATTTTCCTTTATATATGATTTTGTTCAAATTGTAGATACGAATACTAAGTAATACTTAGTACATTTTCAATGACGGGATACCAGAATCATGACTCTACTTCCAGATTTTGAAGAGTCATCATGCTTCCCCATCGACTAAAAGCGGCTCGACTGAAAGCCGGACTATCACAGCAAAAACTTGGGATCCTCGCGGGGATTGATGAAGCGACGGCAAGTGCACGTATGAACCAGTATGAGAAGGGGATACACACGCCTGATTTTGCGCTGGCGTGCAAGTTGGCGGAGGTACTGAATATCCCGGCTTGTTATTTTTATACGGTTGAGGATGATTTGGCTGAATATATTGAAAATTATAAAAAAGCCAACGCTTAAATAGTTGGCTTTTATAATTAATTAACGAAGATGATCAAGATAAGGAGAGTGTAACTTTAAAAATATCTCTCGCCAGTTTTGCGGAAGGGTACTATAATCATCCCCCCATTCGTCTTGTATAAAATTATACGCTTTATATGGTTTATCTTTTGATGGTGCATCATAGCCGAGAAGATCTTCTATACAGTTATTAACCATTATTCTACGTTTCTCGCCTGTTTCGGCTAAAATCAATGGGTTCATTAATTCCGCTTTAGGTGTACCTATATCAGAATCATGTAATATGATGTAGTCGATTCCTAATGCATTTAGATATTTTGCCATGGAAATCATAACCGCTTTTCCTCTGGCGCGCAAAATCTCGCAATTTCCTATAGCTATAGATTTTTGTTCAGGTGGGAGTCTCTTAATGGTTTCTCTTAACACAACTTCTTCAGTATCACCTTCGACAAATATACATTTATTTGTGAAAAATATTCTAGCAATGTAATCATCTATCTTCAGAAGCATTTTAAGATTTAATTTTTCATTCTCTTGTAAACTTGTGAATGCTTGTTCAAGATTAAAAGAATGTGTGGATGTAAAATCGTTTTCGCTTACAGAGAATTTAGTGAGGCTTAAGCTAGTATCAGATCCTAAATCTATCATATACGGAGAGTGTGTTGTCGCTACAATTTGACTTTTGCCCGATGCGAATTTGTAAATTGTATCTCTCATCTGACTTGCAGCCGCAGGATGCAAATATATTTCCGGTTCTTCGAAGCATAAAATTGTTGATCTTTGTGATTCTTCATGTGCATTCAAATAATCTTGTATAAATCTAATTAATTGAAAGGCTGTGCATCTAATAATACCATGACCTTGATAGCTTACTGACGTTCTGACATTGCTTTCCATTTCAACATTAAATAATGGTTTAATCACTTTATCTGCATCATCTAAGTTTGCAGTAACATGTATCGATGCATTAGGAAATAAAGAATGTGCCATTGAATTCAGATCTTGTATTAATCGTCCAAAATCTGTTTCCCTGTCTTGTGGATTCATTTCTCTGGCTAGTAAGGAAAGATGTTGCTGAGCTTGAGTGTAGTTATCAGATCTGTTTCTAACACTTTTGAATAGGTCGCCTAAGAGATTTAATAAAGCTCCATTTTGGCTAGTTAATTCAGACATGCAAGATTCTGCTGGGATGATAATTACCTTTGGCAGTTTTGATATTATATTGCCCGGAATCCCACCTGGGTTTTTTACCCAAGTAGCTGCAGAATCTGCAACAACATCCCACAGTTGTGGTAGTTCGTTTGCTTTTTCTTTGTTTGCTTTTGTATTCAGCGATGCTGTTAAATTATCAACACCGAAGTGATCTATTAAAAATTCAATTGTAAAATCCTCGCCCTCAAGTTCTGCAGGAGTTTGCGCTGCAACATACTTTTCACTTCTATTTTTATTTTTCTCCATTATGAAAATTTCAGGTTTTGTGCTTGTAATACTCCACACTTTCCTGTAAACAATTTTATTGTTTGTTTCTCCTGGTAAAGGGTGGTCATTCCTAATAATTCTTCCCTTAAAACCTATCCAAGTTTCCGCTTCATCAGGGATATTATGGTATTCTCCTATTATCTCAATCGTTTCTTGTTTTATGTAATCATCACGTTCTTGATTATAACATTTAGAGTAATCATCTGATGAAGGATTGATGTTTTGATGTAGTAATTGCAATGCCCTAAAAACACTGGACTTACCAGCATTATTGGAACCAATTAAAAACGTTGCATCTCTAAAGTTTATTGTGCAGTCTTTTAACTTTCTAAAGTTTTTTATAGATAAATTATCCAAACGCATTTTAATTTCCTTATAGATTTATTTGTTTCTAGCTAAACAAAATTACTATAAGTCACTAGTTAAAATGCTGTCAGATATCTCATTATTGGTTTTATCCCACCACATCCCCCAGCGCTTCCTCTAAGTCATACCAGCGGAACGCGAACCCGGCCGCTTCCAGCCGTTTGGGCAGCGCCCGTTGCCCGCCTAATACCAGCACCGCGGCTTCACCCATCATCAGGCGGATCACCGTAGCGGGCACCCGCAAAATCGCCGGGCGGTGCAGGGCATGTCCCAGCGCATGGGCAAACTGCTCATTACGCACCGGATACGGCGCAACCATGTTAAACGGCCCGCGCAGATCGTTATCCAGCAGCCAGAGAATACCGTTGACCATATCGTCGATATGGATCCACGCCAGATACTGACGCCCATTACCGATGGGCCCGCCAAGTCCAAGCCGGAAAGGGGGAAGCATTTTCGCCAGAATGCCGCCTTTCGGTGCCAGGACAACGCCGGTCCGCAGCAGGCAGACGCGGGTCCGATCGCTCTGCGCCGCGCAGGCAATTCGCTCCCACTGGGCGCAGAGTTTATGGGTGAACTCGTTATGGGGCGGCTCTTCCTCGGTGACCACCACCTCACCGAGATCGCCGTAGTAGCCCACAGCGGAGCCTGAAATCAGCACCGAAGGCGGGGTGTGGCTGTTGCGGATAAGCTCGACCAGCTTTTCGGTGATGTTCCACCGGCTGCTGCATAACAGCTGTTTTTGCTCTTCCGTCCAGCGCTTATCGGCGATGGGTTCACCCGCGAGGTTAATGACGGCGTCGAAGCCGTCGAGATTTTGCTGATCGGCGAGATTTTTCCAGATGTCGACACCTGCCCCGAGCACCTGGCGTGCCTTCTCAGGGCTGCGCGTGACCACGGTAATGTCGTGATGCAAGGCCTGCAGACGCGCAATAAGGTGACGACCAATGAGGCCTGTACCGCCGGTCAGCAAAATCTTCATACAACCTCCAGGTTTACGCCTGGCGTTTCCAGCTTAGCGTCATAGAGACGGAGTCTGCGTAACGCAGGGCGTGAAGTTTATCGATCTCAACTTCAGCATAAGTGACCCAGTGATGTTCGCGTGCGATATCGAGCACATCCTGAGTTAATTTTTCCAGCAGAGAGAAGCGGTTATTCTCCACGTACTGGATGATATTTTTGGTGATGGTGCGGTAGTTCAGCGCGTCATTGATGTCTTCACTGGCCCGCGCTTTGTCTGCGGGATAGTGAATCACCACGTTAATAACAATATCCTGACGGTTGGCGATCTCTTCCTCTTTGATACCGATGAAGGTACGCAAGCGTAAATTTTTTATACGAATAATGGCGTCTGGCTGTGACATTGCAGGTCTTCTCCGTGTCAGTATTTCCCGCTCATCATACATGAGAGGCTCACAGGCACCCAGCCTCATACCGGGTTAAATTTGCTGGATTTTTTGCATCGCGCGTTCGGTCGCCGGGCGGGTACGGATGCGCTCGAACCAGTTGTTTACCGCCGGGTAAGCGCCTAAGTCAATCCGGTGTTTTTCATGGGTATTCACCCACGGCCAGCAGGCAATGTCGGCAATACTGTAATGATCGCCCCCGAGCCACGGCGTCTTCTCCAGCCGACGGTTCAGAACGCCATAGAGCCGCTGAGTTTCAACCTGATAGCGCTCTATCGCATAAGGAATGGGCTGCGGGGCGTAGGCGGTAAAATGGTGATTTTGCCCAAGCATGGGCCCCAGCCCGCTGGCTTGCCAGAAGAGCCACTGCAGGGTGTGATGACGCTCGCGTAACTCCCCGCTCAGCAGCTTGCCGGTTTTCTCCGCCAGGTAGAGCAGAATTTCACCGGATTCAAACAGGCTCAACGGCCTGCCCCCGTCCGTCGGCTGGTTATCAATAATGGCCGGAATTTTATTGTTCGGCGAAATAGCCAGAAAGAGAGGGCTGAACTGATCGCCTTTGCTGATATCCACGCGAATGATCCTGTAATCCAGTTCGGCCTCCTCGAGAAAAAGGGTGATCTTGTGGCCGTTTGGGGTAGGGGCATAATAAAGGTCGATCATTCTCAACTCCTGTCCATGCGAAGAGTGGTGCCATATCAAATGAGTATAGGTGGTTGTTGTAAATCGTGAGTTTTCATCAAGTGACAGCGAGGCAAAGAGATTATATGTTGAGTCAAAACCCGATCAGCCAATGAGGATGTTATGAACCAGCCCGTAATCACGTTGTGGTCCGATGCGAATTTCTTTTCTCCCTATGTCATGAGCGTATACGTTGCGCTGGCCGAAAAAGGACTCACTTTTACGCTGAAGACCGTTGATCTTGACGGTGGTGAACATCTTAAACCGCAGTGGCAGGGATACGACCTGACCCGACGCGTGCCGGTGCTGGAAATAGAGGGTTTTGCCCTGAGCGAATCGTCGGCGATCGATGAATATCTGGAAGATCGGTTTTCGCCGCCAGAGTGGGAGCGGATCTATCCTCACGATCTGCAAAAGCGCGCCCGGGCGCGGCAGATTCAGGCGTGGCTGCGCAGCGATCTGGTGCCGATTCGCGTGGAACGCCCGACGGATGTCGTGTTTGCCGGGGTAAAAAAGCCCGCCCTGAGCGCAGAAGGCCAGGAAAGCGCCCAAAAACTGATTGATACCGCCACCTTACTGCTCGCTCATGGCAACCCGAACCTGTTCGGTGAGTGGTGTATCGCTGACGCCGATCTGGCGTTAATGCTAAACCGTTTGATCCTCAACGGTGATGCGGTACCGCAGCTGCTGGTCGATTATGCCGCGTTTCAGTGGCAGCGAGCCTCCGTACAGCGCTATGTGGCACTCTCCGCTAAGCATGCGGGCTGATAAGCCCTGACGCTTCAGGTATGATGGGGGCAGTTTGTTTTCCCGAGGAGTGACTGATGAAACTGATGTTTGCGTCGGATATCCATGGATCGCTGCCCGCGACCGAGCGTGTCCTCTCCCTGTTTGCACAAAGCGGCGCGCAGTGGCTGATTATTCTGGGCGATGTGCTTAATCACGGCCCGCGCAATGCGCTGCCGGAAGGCTACGCCCCTGCGCAGGTGGCTGAAAAACTGAACGCATATGCCTCGCGCATTATCGCCGTTCGCGGCAACTGCGACAGCGAAGTGGACCAGATGCTGCTGCATTTTCCCCTCACCGCGCCGTGGCAGCAGGTGCTGCTGGAACACAGCCGCCTGTTCCTGACGCATGGCCATCTTTTTGGCCCGGATAATCTCCCGGCGCTCGCGGCTGGCGATGTCCTGGTTTACGGTCATACTCATATTCCGGTTGCTGAAAAACGCGGTGATACTTATCACTTTAATCCGGGGTCGGTCAGCATACCGAAAGGTGGATATCCTGCGAGTTATGGCATGCTGGAGGGAAATACCCTGAGCGTTATCGCACTTAATGATCAGCAAGTTATTGCGCAGGTAACGATTAATCCGTAAGTTACACCTCAACTGCAAACGCGCCGACAGAGCGCTTAGACGAGAAGGTTTCCCGATGGTGGAGCAGAGTCATTTGGCAAGTACAGAGTGGGTTGACATTGTCAACGAAGAGAATGAAGTGATCGCGCAGGCCAGCCGCGAACAAATGCGTGCGGAGCGCCTGCGTCACCGTGCGACATATATCGTTGTCCATGACGGTATGGGTAAAATTCTGGTTCAGCGCCGCACGGACACCAAAGATTTTCTCCCGGGTATGCTGGATGCCACTGCAGGCGGCGTTGTTCAGGCGGATGAGGTGCTGCTGGATTCCGCGCGTCGTGAAGCGGAAGAAGAGTTAGGTATTGCCGGTGTGCCGTTTGCCGAACATGGTCAGTTCTACTTCGAGGATGAGCATTGCCGCGTCTGGGGCGGGCTGTTCAGCTGCGTTTCTCATGGCCCGTTCGCCCTGCAGGAAGAAGAAGTCAGCGAAGTAAACTGGATGACGCCGGAAGAGATTACCGCGCGTTGCGACGAGTTTACGCCGGATTCGTTAAAAGCGCTGGCGCTCTGGATGAGCCGTAACGCCAATAACGAATCGACCAAATCCGAGAAAGAGGAAGAGGCCGAGTAAGCGCTAGCAACTCTCCCTCAGACACAGACTGGACGCGATGGGTTTTTGGTCGCGCCAGTCTCCGCCATTCAGACGCTCCAGTAACGCTTTTCCGGCTTCAATCCCAATCTTACGATGCGGTACCGCCATGGTGGTCAGCGGCGGCTGGCAGACCCGGCTGACGTCGCTATCCCCAAAACCCACTATCGCCAGATCGTCCGGTACCTTGATGCGCCTGCGCTGGCATTCGTACAGCGCCCCGCAGGCCAGTTCGTCAGAAACGCACACCAGCGCATCCAGCTCCGGCCAGGCCAGCAGGAATTCAGGCAGTTGCGCCGCACCGGTCGAGAAACTCGGCGACATGGCCGCGTTAATGACCCGGTTTGGCGACATGTGGTGGCGCAGCATGGCTTTGTACCAGCCCTGCAGATGCTGCTGGAAAATCCACTGTTCCTGGTTGGCGCACAGCAGGCCAATATTCTGATAGCCGCGCTTAATGACCATTTCCGTGAGTTCATACATGGCCGCCACGTTATCAATCCCGATGTTCATATCGATCGGGTCGGCGCGCATGGCTCCCATCTCCATCACCGGAATGGAGGCATTCTTCAGACAGTGACGAACGGTGTCGGTATGTTCAACGCTGAGCAGGATAGCGGCGGCGATATTTGACGCCAGCAGCGTCTCCAGCAACTTCTCTTCCTGCTCAAGGCGGTGCTGGGATTCAGCCAGCATGATTTGATATCCGGCGGGCTGCAGCACCTGCTGTAGCCCGGCGAACATCTCCGAGCAGCCTGCTTCGGAGAGGTTAGGCACCACCATGGCTATGGTCCATGAGGAGGCCGAGGCCAGCGCGCTGGCGGCAAGATTGGGCATATAACCCAGCTCCTGCACCGCGGCTTCAATTTTTTCTCGTAGTTTATCGGAAACCTGTTCAGGCGTGCGGAGTGCACGGGACACGGTCATCGTGCCCACACCGGCAAGCTGTGCGACATCGGCGAGTGTCACTTTACCAGTACTGCGCCGTTTTCGGGTTAGAGACATACACCTTCCTGCTGACCAGACGCGTTCGTTTTCCTTCATTTCACGTGACACGCAGTATACGCCTTAAATCCCTTTTTTTGCTGTGATTTCACGCCAGGATGGTAATTTGATAGCGCTATCACACTTCTGAATGTTAGATCTTGGTAGCGCTATCTTTGTGATAATCATCACGGTTAATAATGGATGTGTTGAATAAAGTTTGCTCATCTTTTGCAGTCTGGCAGGAGTGAAAAGTGCTGAAAAAATGGATATATGATACAACCATCACGCTGCAGGATAGCGTTGAAAGCTGGCCGCAGGCCCTTGAGATCTGCGCGAAACCGCTGCTGGAGCTTAAGACGATAGCGCCAGAATACGTGACGGCAATCATTGAGCAACATCATACGTTAGGACCTTATTATGTGCTGGCACCAGGGCTGGCTATGCCGCATGCGCGGCCGGAGGAAGGTGCCAAAGGACTGGGATTGTCATTATTAAAACTCAGGCAGGGCGTCTCTTTTGGTGCCGGTGAGTTCGACCCTGTGGATGTGATTATTATGCTCGCGGCACCTGACAAAAATAGCCATATCGAGATGATTTCAGCGCTGGCTGAGTTATTTTCCAGCGAGGCCGATATGGCCGAACTGCATCAGGCGAATACGCTGGAGGAGATAAAAACGATTATTAACCGCTTCTGATTTACTTTTTTAATCCGCTTTTTCACAACATTACGCGTCAGCGTGGTGGGGCGTACTCTACTCAAAATAAGGGGACAACAATGAAAATCATGGCTATTTGCGGTTCCGGCCTGGGCAGCAGTTTTATGGTTGAAATGAACATTAAAAAGGTGCTCAAAAAGCTGGAGATTGAGGCTGACGTTGAACACTCCGATCTCTCCTCGGCCACGCCGGGCGCGGCCGATCTGTTCGTGATGGCAAAAGACATTGCGGCCAGCGCCAGCGTGCCGGAAGGCCAGCTGGTAGTGATCAACAACATCATTGATATCAATGAACTGGAAGCGCAACTGCGCAGCTGGTTCGACAAACGTTAAACCTGATAAGGCGAGGTGGATATGTTTATCCTTGAAACGCTGAATTTCGTTGTTGATATATTAAAAGTCCCTTCGGTGCTGGTGGGGTTAATTGCATTAATTGGTCTGGTCGCGCAGAAAAAAGCCTTTTCTGATGTGGTGAAAGGGACCATTAAAACCATTCTTGGCTTTATTGTTTTGGGCGGCGGTGCCACGGTACTGGTTGGGTCGTTAAATCCTTTAGGCGGCATGTTTGAACACGCCTTTAATATCCAGGGAATTATTCCAAATAATGAAGCGATCGTGTCCATTGCGCTGGAGAAATACGGCGCCTCAACCGCGTTGATTATGGCCTTCGGGATGGTGGCAAATATTATCGTCGCCCGTTTTACCCGCCTGAAGTATATCTTCCTGACCGGGCATCACACCTTCTACATGGCGTGCATGATTGGCGTGATCCTGACGGTGGCGGGTTTTGAGGGGGTAGGGCTGGTCTTTACCGGCTCGCTGATCCTTGGCCTGATTATGGCCTTCTTCCCGGCCATTGCGCAGCGCTATATGAAGCGTATTACCGGCAACGACGAGATTGCCTTCGGCCACTTCGGCACGCTGGGCTACGTGCTCTCCGGCTGGATTGGCAGCAAGGTAGGTAAAGGCTCGCGCTCAACCGAAGAGATGAACCTGCCGAAGAACCTGAGCTTCCTGCGCGACAGCTCCATTTCTATCTCCCTGACCATGATGATTATCTACCTGATCATGGCGGTGAGCGCCGGACGCGAGTACGTCGAGGCCACCTTCAGCGGCGGTCAGAACTACCTCGTTTACGCCATCATTATGGCGATCACCTTTGCGGCGGGCGTGTTCATCATCCTGCAGGGCGTGCGTCTGATTCTGGCGGAAATCGTCCCGGCCTTTACCGGCTTCTCGGAAAAGCTGGTACCCAATGCGCGTCCGGCTCTGGACTGCCCGGTGGTCTATCCGTATGCGCCAAACGCGGTGCTGATTGGCTTCCTGTTCAGCTTCCTCGGGGGAATTGTTGGGCTGTTCATCTGCGGGCAGTTCAGCTGGGTGCTGATCCTCCCGGGCGTGGTGCCGCACTTCTTCACTGGCGCAACGGCAGGCGTGTTCGGTAACGCCACCGGTGGACGTCGCGGGGCCATGATTGGCGCCTTTGCCAACGGTCTGCTGATCACCTTCCTGCCGGTCCTGCTGCTGCCGGTACTGGGCGCCATTGGCTTTGCCAACACCACCTTCTCGGACGCGGATTTCGGCGCTGTCGGGATTGTGCTCGGCAACCTGGCGCGCTTCCTGTCACCGCTTGCCATTACCGGGCTTGTTGTGGCGCTGTTCGCGCTGCTGGTGGTGTACAACGTGTTCGCGAAAAACAAACCTGCGGGCGGTAACGCGCAGGAAAACAGCGGAGCCAAATCATGAATGAGAAAGAGATAACTGAACTAGCGCGTCACATTCGTCTTGAGACCCTGAAATCGCTGACGCAGCTGGGGTTTGGCCACTACGGCGGCAGTATGTCGGTGGTTGAAACGCTCGCCGTGCTGTACGGCGCGGTGATGAAGATTGACCCGGCAGATCCGGACTGGCCTGAGCGAGACTATTTTGTCCTGTCGAAAGGCCATGCGGGCCCGGCGCTCTACAGCACGCTGGCGATTAAAGGCTATTTCCCGATTGAGGAACTGGGCACCCTGAACCAGAACGGTACGCGGCTGCCCAGCCACCCGGACCGGCTGAAAACGCGCGGCGTGGATGCCACGACCGGCTCGCTGGGGCAAGGGATCTCCATCGCCGGCGGCATGGCGCTGTCGCACAAGCTGGCAGGCAGGCCGAACCGGGTCTTTTGCATCGTCGGTGACGGTGAGCTGAACGAGGGGCAGTGCTGGGAAGCCTTCCAGTTTATTGCCCACCATCGCCTGAATAACCTGACGGTGTTCGTTGACTGGAATAAGCAGCAGCTGGATGGCGAACTGGATGACATCATCAGCGCATTCGATCTGGAGGGGAAATTCCGCGCCTTTGGTTTCGACGTGGTGACGGTGAAAGGTGACGATATCCCTGGGCTGCTGGAGGTGGCGTCCCGCGTGCCAGCCGCGGATGCGCGCCCGCGGGTTGTGATCCTCGACAGCATTAAGGGGCAGGGGGTGCCATATCTGGAGCAGCTTAGCAACTCGCACCACCTGCGCTTGACCGCAGAGAGCAAAGCGGCCCTCAACGAGACGATTCGCCAACTGGAGGCTTCACATGATTAAGGTTGCACCGCCACGACAGAAAGATGCCGTTGAGATGCGCAAGGTTTACGCGGGCTTTGTGGCAAAACAGATTGAGGCTGGCAGTGAGATTATCGCGCTGGAAGCGGACCTGATGAGCTCAATGGCGATGGATGGCGTAGCGCGCGATTATCCGCAGCACGTGATTAACTGCGGCATTATGGAGGCCAACGTGATTGGCACCGCGGCGGGGCTGGCGCTTACCGGACGTAAGCCGTTTGTTCACACCTTCACCGCCTTTGCCAGCCGTCGCTGCTTCGACCAGCTGTTTATGTCTCTCGACTACCAGCGCAACAACGTGAAGGTGATTGCCTCGGATGCGGGGGTAACCGCCTGTCACAACGGCGGGACCCATATGTCGTTTGAGGACATGGGGATCGTGCGCGGTCTGGCGCATTCGGTGGTGCTGGAGGTGACTGACGCGGTGATGTTTGAAGACGTCCTGCGCCAGCTGATTGACCTGGAAGGGTTCTACTGGGTGCGTACTATCCGTAAGCAGGCGCCGAGCGTTTATGCGCCGGGCTCAACCTTCACCATTGGCAAAGGCAACGTGCTTCGCGAGGGGAGTGATATTACGCTTATTGCCAACGGCATTATGGTGGCGGAAGCGCTTGAGGCGGCGCATCAGCTGGAGCAGGAGGGGGTCAGTGCGGCGGTCATCGACATGTTTACCCTGAAGCCCATCGACCGGATGCTGGTGAAAAACTACGCCGAGAAAACCGGACGGATTGTGACCTGTGAAAATCACAGCATTCACAACGGGCTGGGTTCGGCGGTGGCGGAAGTACTGGTGGAAACTTGTCCGGTGCCGATGCGGCGGGTGGGGGTAAAAGAGCGTTACGGCCAGGTGGGGACGCAGGAGTTCCTGCAGAAGGAGTATGGCCTGACGGCACATGACATAGTGTCGGCGGCGAGAGAGCTGCTGTAATAAAAAAGGCGACCCTTTGTGGTCGCCTTTTTGTTGCCCGGTGGCGCTTCGCTTATCCGGCCTACAAAACCGTAGGCCCGGTAAGCGTCAGCGCCACCGGGCTTTTTGGCTTACTGCTGCTGTGAAGACTGGATCGCCGTCAGCGCAATGGTGTAGACGATATCGTCAACCAGCGCGCCACGAGACAGGTCGTTCACAGGTTTGCGCATACCCTGCAGCATCGGCCCGATGGAGATCAGGTCTGCAGAACGCTGTACCGCTTTGTAGGTGGTGTTACCGGTGTTCAGATCCGGGAAGATGAACACGGTAGCGCGACCGGCAACCGGAGAGTTCGGCGCTTTGGATTTCGCAACGTCAGCCATAACGGCGGCATCGTACTGCAGCGGGCCATCGATCATCAGGTCAGGACGTTTTTCCTGCGCCAGACGGGTCGCTTCACGCACTTTCTCTACGTCGCTACCTGCACCAGAGGTACCGGTGGAGTAGGAAAGCATCGCCACGCGAGGTTCGATACCGAAGGCAATCGCGGAGTCCGCGGACTGGATTGCGATTTCTGCCAGCTGCTCTGCCGTTGGATCCGGGTTGATCGCGCAGTCGCCGTAAACGTAAACCTGTTCCGGCAGCAGCATGAAGAATACGGAAGAGACCAGGGAGCTGCCCGGTGCCGTTTTGATCAGCTGCAGCGGTGGACGAATGGTGTTTGCGGTGGTATGAACCGCACCGGAAACCAGACCGTCAACTTCGTCCTGCTCCAGCATCAGCGTACCCAGCACCACGTTGTCTTCCAGCTGTTCGCGCGCAACGGCTTCGGTCATGCCCTTGCTCTTACGCAGCTCAACCAGACGGGCAACGTAGCTTTCGCGAACCACTTCCGGGTCAACGATTTCGATGCCAGCACCCAGTTCAACGCCCTGAGACGCCGCCACGCGGTTGATCTCATCCGGGTTACCCAGCAGCACACAGGTCGCGATGCCGCGCTCTGCACAGATAGCTGCCGCTTTAACAGTACGCGGTTCGTCGCCTTCTGGCAGCACAACGCGTTTACCTGCTTTACGCGCCAGCTCGGTCAGCTGGTAACGGAATGCAGGAGGAGACAGACGACGGCTGCGCTCGGAGGTCGCCGTCAGGGATTCGATCCAGTCTGCGTTGATGTAGCCCGCAACGTATTCCTGAACTTTCTCAATACGCTCATGGTCATCAACCGGCACTTCCAGGTTGAAGCTCTGCAGGCTCAGGGAGGTCTGCCAGGTGTTGGTGTTCACCATGAAGACCGGCAGGCCGGTCGCGAACGCGCGTTCGCACAGTTTGCTGACGCGTGGGTCCATCTCGTAAGCACCGGTCAGCAGAATAGCGCCGATTTCCACGCCATTCATCGCGGCCAGACACGCTGCAACCAGTACGTCTGGACGGTCTGCGGAGGTCACCAGCAGGGAGCCTGCGCGGAAGTGTTCCAGCATGTGCGGAATGCTGCGTGCACAGAAGGTCACGGACTTCACGCGACGGGTGTTGATGTCGCCTTCGTTAACGATGGTGGCGTTCAGGTGACGCGCCATATCGATTGCACGGGTGGCAATCAGATCGAAGCTCCATGGCACCGCGCCCAGTACTGGCAGCGGGCTGGATTCCTGCAGTTTCGCCGGGTCAACTTTAATGACTTTCGCTTTGGAAGAGTCGTCAAAGATCTCAGACAGGTCAGGACGCGTACGGCCTTGTTCATCCACTGGCGCGTTCAGTTTGTTGACGATCACGCCGGTGATGTTGGTATTTTTCGCACCGCCGAAGCTGCTGCGCGTCAGTTCGATACGCTCGTTCAGCTGCTCTGGGGTATCTGTGCCCTGAGACATCACGAAAACGATCTCTGCGTTCAGGGTTTTCGCGATTTCGAAGTTCAGAGACTGAGCAAACTGGTGTTTGCGGGTTGGAACCAGGCCTTCAACCAGCACCACTTCCGCGTCTTTTGTATTGGCGTGGTAGTTGGCGATGATCTCTTCCATCAGCACGTCTTTCTGGTTGCTGGACAGCAGAGATTCAACGTGGTTCATCTTCAGCGGTTCAGCCGCTGGCAGATTGGAGTTCTTACGAACGATGGTGGTGGTCTGGTCTGGCGCATCGCCACCGGCGCGTGGCTGGGCGATTGGCTTAAAGACGCTCAGACGAACGCCTTTGCGTTCCATAGCACGGATCACGCCAAGGCTGACGCTGGTCAGGCCGACGCTGGTTCCGGTAGGGATCAGCATAATAGTACGGGACACGGTTTATCCTCTTTCGTTACCGCCTGAATGTGGCGGGTTACAAAACAGCACCGCCAGCATTGCTGGCGGTGTGGAATCAGGCAGTCAGGCGGTGCGCGTCTTGCGCGATGACCAGTTCTTCGTTAGTTGGGATAACGAGAGCAGGGCGGGTGCCTTCTTTGTTGATGAAGCCAGACTTGCCGAAGCGGGCAGCCAGGTTACGCTCGTGATCAACGTCGAAGCCCAGAACGCCCAGTTTGCCCAGGGACAGTTCACGCACCATTGCCGCGTTCTCACCGATACCACCGGTGAAGACAACCGCGTCCAGACGACCGTCCATCAGCGCAGTGTAAGAGCCGATGTATTTCGCCAGACGGTGGCAGTAAACGTCCATTGCACGTTTAGCGTCTTCTTTCTCTGCGTAGTTGTCTTCAACGTAACGGCAGTCGCTGGTGACTTCGGTCAGACCCAGCAGGCCAGACTCTTTAGTCAGCATTTTGTTGATCTGGTCAACGCTCATGCCCAGGGTGTCGTGCAGGTGGAAGATGATCGCCGGATCGATGTCACCGGAACGGGTACCCATCACCAGACCTTCCAGCGGGGTCAGACCCATGGAGGTATCTACACATTTACCGTTGCGGATAGCAGAAACAGAACCACCGTTGCCCAGATGGCAGGTGATGATGTTCAGTTCTTCAACCGGCTTGTTCAGTACTTTTGCGGCTTCCTGAGTCACATAGAAGTGGCTGGTGCCGTGTGCGCCATAACGACGTACGCCGTGTTCTTTGTACAGGCTGTAAGGCAGGGCATAGAGGTAAGACTCTTCCGGCATGGTCTGATGGAACGCAGTGTCGAAGACGGCCACGTTTTTGTCTTTCAGATTCGGGAAGGATTTCAGCGCTTCAGCGATACCGATCAGGTGCGCCGGGTTGTGCAGCGGTGCAAAAGAGGCAGAGTCTTTGATGCCCTGAATAACAGATTCGTCGATCACGACGGAGCTGGTGTATTTTTCGCCGCCGTGGACGATACGGTGACCAATCGCAGTCAGCTGAGCAGACAGTTCTGGTTTTTGTGCCAGAATAGTGTTAACGATAAAGTTCAGCGCTTCACTGTGAGCGGCGCCTGCACCTAAAGCCGCTTCTTGTTTGCTGCCGTCCATCTTCCACTTGATACGTGCTTCAGGCAGATGGAAACATTCGGCCAAACCAGAGAGGTATTCGTCACCGTTGAGCGCATCGATGATGGCGAATTTCAGTGAGGAGCTACCGCAGTTCAGAACCAGTACTAACTTACTCGACATGGAAGTACCTATTATTGATACGTGGCTAAAAAAACGTCAGTGAGTCTAACAGCGTAACGCATGATGACTCAGACATTTATGATTAACATCATGCCAAACGAACATTGTGGCATGATGGAAGAAATAACTATGATTTTATGCCATTTTGCACAATTTTCAGCCAATGGCATAATGTGCAATAATTTGACGAGTTAATGATTCTCGTCTATGGCCCTATCAGGCTGGCACAGGATACCCGATACGGGGTAGAGATGACAAAATATTTTGAACGTTGTCATAGCTTGTTGTGGTTTTGCACGAAAATTTTAATTTTTATATGTGAAGTTGAGGTACAGCCATGTCGACACCAGAGAACCCGTCCGTAAATTTCTTCAGTCTGTTTCGTCGGGGACAGCATTACGCAAAGACGTGGCCAATGGAAAAGCGCCTTGCGCCCATGTTCATTGAGAATCGCACCATCCGCGCCACGCGCCATGCGATTCGCTTTATGCCACCCGTCGCTGTCTTTACGCTGTGCTGGCAGATTGCGCTGGGTGGACAGCTTGGTCCCGCTGTCGCAACGGCGCTCTTCGCGCTAAGCCTGCCAATGCAGGGCCTGTGGTGGTTAGGAAAACGTTCTGTCACCCCACTGCCACCTTCTATTTTACACTGGTTTTATGAAGTCCGCGGAAAACTGGAGGAGGCCGGGCAGGCGCTCGCCCCGGTGGAAGGTAAGCCGGATTACCAGGCGCTGGCGGACACGTTAAAGCGCGCTTTTAAGCAGCTGGATAAAACATTCCTCGATGACTTGTGATTGATCATCGAAACGACGATGAAAAGAAGGCACAGTAACAATCCGTTACCGTGTCTTTTTTTTAAGTGCAATGCGCTACAGGAGTCGAAAGATGGAAATGACCCATGCTCAACGTCTGATTTTGTCTAACCAGTACAAGATGATGACTATGCTTGATCCCGATAACGCTGCGCGCTACAGCCGCCTGCAGACCATTGTCGAACGCGGCTTTGGTTTGCAGATGCGTGAACTCGACCGCGAATTTGGCGAGCTGAAAGAAGAAACCTGTCGCATCGTGATCGACATTATGGAGATGTATCACGCCCTGCACGTCTCCTGGACGAATCTTAAAGATCAGCAGTCCATTGACGAGCGGCGCGTGACCTTCTTAGGCTTTGATGCGGCAACGGAAGCGCGTTATCTGAGCTATGTGCGCTTTATGGTGAATACCGAAGGGCGTTATACCCACTTTGACGCGGGTACCCACGGTTTCAACGCGCAGACCCCTATGTGGGATAAATACCAACGTATGCTGAGCGCGTGGCACGCCTGCCCGCGTCAGTACCATTTAAGCAGCAACGAAATTCAACAAATTATTAATGCCTGACGGAGGTGCGTGTGCAGTGTAGAGGTTTTCTGTTTGATCTGGACGGTACGCTGGTGGATTCGCTGCCGGTTGTGGAGCGTTCATGGTGCCATTGGGCTGACAGACATGGCATCGACCATCAGGAGGTGCTGAATTTTATCCATGGCAAACAGGCCATTACCTCGTTACGGCACTTTCTGGCCGGACGCTCTGAGGACGATATTCAGGCGGAGTTCAAATACCTGGAACACATTGAAGCCACGGACACGGACGGCATCACCGCTTTACCGGGCGCGCGCGAACTGCTTGAGCATCTGAACGAAGCGCAGATCCCGTGGGCTATCGTCACCTCAGGCTCCATTCCCGTCGCCCACGCCCGACATAAGGCGGCAGGTTTACCGAAGCCGGAAGTGTTTATCACTGCGGAGCGCGTTAAGCGCGGCAAACCCGAACCCGACGCCTTTTTGCTGGGAGCTGAACTGCTGGGCCTCGCTCCCGCAGAGTGTGTGGTGGTAGAAGATGCGGCGGCTGGCGTACTCGCCGGGCTGAACGCCGGAAGCCACGTTATTGCGGTGAACGTTCCGGCGGGGTCCCCCCGCCTGGAGGAGGCCGACCTGGTGCTGGATTCTCTCACTGCACTGGCTGTGTCAAAAGCACCTGACGGTGTTGTAACCGTCTCGCTAAAAGTGTAAACCCATGATATAGCCCCACGCTGATGGGGCTTTTTTATGGCAAAATTTCTCATCTCCCACTGACAAGGACATGTTGTGAACGGTGAACTGATCTGGGTCCTGAGCCTGCTTTTAATCGCCATTATCCTTTTTGCCACGGGCAAGGTACGCATGGATGCCGTCGCCTTGTTTGTCATCGTCGCCTTTGTGCTGAGCGGTACGCTCACGCTGCCGGAAGCCTTCTCCGGGTTTAGCGATCCCAACGTTATTCTGATTGCCGCCCTGTTTATCATCGGTGATGGCCTCGTGCGCACCGGTGTGGCAACGATTATGGGCGCGTGGCTGGTGAAGGTGGCTGGCAACAGCGAAACGAAAATGCTGGTCTATCTAATGCTGACGGTCGCCGGACTGGGGGCGTTTATGAGTTCAACGGGGGTGGTCGCTATCTTTATCCCGGTGGTGTTGAGCGTCTCCATGCGGATGCAGAGCTCGCCGTCGCGGCTGATGATGCCCCTGAGTTTTGCCGGTTTGATAAGCGGCATGATGACGCTGGTGGCCACGCCGCCGAACCTGGTCGTCAACAGTGAGCTGATCCGGGAAGGCTTTCAGGGCTTCAGTTTTTTCAGCGTGACTCCGCTTGGACTGGTCGTTCTGGTGATGGGCGTGGTTTACATGCTGCTGACCCGTTTTGCCCTGAAAGGCGAAAAACAGGACAAAAGCAAAGAAGGGTGGAAACAACGCACCTTCCGCGATCTGATTAAAGAATACCGCCTCACCGGGCGGGCGCGCCGCCTGGCCATTCGCCCCGGTTCGCCAATGGTGGGCCAGCGGCTTGACGATCTGAAACTGCGTGAGCGCTACGGCGCGAATGTGATTGGTGTTGAGCGCTGGCGTCGTTTTCGCCGGGTCATCGTCAACGTTAACGGGGTGTCGGAATTCCGCGCGCGGGATGTCCTGCTGATTGATATGTCCACCGCGGAGGTGGATCTGCGTGAGTTTTGTAGTGAACAGCTGCTGGAACCGATGGTGCTACGCGGAGAGTATTTCTCAGACCAGGCGCTGGATGTCGGCATGGCCGAAGTATCGCTGATCCCGGAATCGGAGCTGTTGGGTAAAACCGTGCGGGAAATGGGGTTCCGTACCCGTTATGGTCTGAATGTCGTGGGGCTGAAGCGTGATGGCGTGGCGATGGAAGGGGCGGTGGTGGATGAGCCGATCCTGCTGGGGGATATCTTTCTCGTCGTCGGTAACTGGAAGCTGATAAGTCAGCTTGGGCAAAAGGGCCGCGATTTTGTGGTGCTCAACATGCCTGTTGAAGAGAGCGATGCCTCCCCGGCGCACAGCCAGGCGCCCCATGCGATTTTTTGCCTGGTATTGATGGTGGCGCTGATGCTGACCGACGAGATCCCCAATCCGGTCGCGGCCATTATTGCCTGTCTGTTAATGGGCAAGTTTCGCTGTATTGATGCCGAGAGCGCCTATAAGGCGATTCACTGGCCAAGCATCATCCTGATTGTGGGGATGATGCCGTTCGCCCTTGCTCTGCAAAAAACCGGCGGTGTGGATTTAGTCGTCAAAGGGCTGATGGACGTTGGCGGCGGATACGGGCCGTACATGATGCTGGTATGCCTGTTTATCATGTGCGCCACGATCGGACTGTTTATCTCCAATACCGCTACGGCGGTGCTGATGGCGCCCATCGCGCTGGCGATGGCGAAATCCATGGGCGTGTCACCGTATCCGTTTGCGATGATGGTGGCGATGGCCG
The DNA here is from genome assembly GCF_003986875.1 of Enterobacter sp. WCHEn090032. Lineage (NCBI taxonomy): Bacteria > Pseudomonadati > Pseudomonadota > Gammaproteobacteria > Enterobacterales > Enterobacteriaceae > Enterobacter > Enterobacter sp. WCHEn090032. The sequence continues at coordinate 59,035 of NZ_RXRN01000002.1, read as the reverse complement.
CTTCCGCGGCATTTATGACGCCGGTTTCGTCACCGGTGAACACGCTGGTTCTGGGGCCGGGGAACTACCGGTTCAGCGATTTTGTGAAGCTGGGGGTGCCGTTCACCGTGCTGGTGATGCTGGTATGCGTGGTGTTGATACCGGTTTTATTCCCGTTTTAGCATGAGCGCAGAAACGTAGGCCGGGTAAGGCGAAGCCGCCACCCGGCGAAAAATTACAACGGAGAATCCTGGCTAATCTCATCCAACGATAAATGGAAGCTCGGTACAAACACCTGCATAAAGTAATCCATCTCTTCGCTGCGGCGGGATTCCAGCGTTTTTTCCAGACGCGTTTTTGCCAGTAAAAACTCATTATTCCCCGCGGATAACTCTTCGAGACACTTCAGATAGGCACAGAGCGCGTCGGCCTGCTTTACCAGCGACTTCTCTTCCTCTGTGTACTGCTGTTCATCAATAAGCGGCTCAAAGATATCGCGTAACTCGTCCGGCACCATGTCAATCAGCTTCTGCTGGGCAATTTTCTCGATGGCCTTATATTCCTGCGCAATCTGCGAGTTGAAATATTTCACCGGCGTCGGCAGATCTCCGGTTAACACCTCTGACGCATCGTGATACATCGCCAGCAGGGCAATGCGCTCAGCATTAACCTGACCGTTGAATTTGCGGTTTTTAATGGCGGCCAGCGCGTGAGCGACCATTGCCACCTGAAGGCTGTGCTCTGACACATTCTCAGTGCGGACATTGCGCATCAGCGGCCAGCGGTTGATGAGTTTCAGGCGGGAGAGATGGGCAAAGAAATGACTCTGACTCATAGGTTACCTTTTGTCTTCACTGCGACAGGACTTCATTGTGCGGGGAGGGGAGGGAAGATGCAAATTTGCAGGTTTCGTTGGCCGGGTAAGCGCAGCGCTACCCGGCAGAAAGAGAATATTACTGATGATAACCGGAGAGGAAACGCCCGAAGCGGCTAATGGCCATTTCAAGGTCATCTTCGCGCGGCAGCGTGACGATACGTACGTGGTCCGGCCATGGCCAGTTAAATGCCGTGCCCTGAACCAGCAGCACTTTTTCCTGAAGCAGGAAGTCGAGCACCATCTTCTGATCGTCGTGAATGTTGAAGCGCTTCGCGTCGATTTTCGGGAACATATACAGCGCCCCATTTGGCTTCACGCAGGAGACGCCCGGGATATCGTTGATCAGCTCCCATGCGCGGTTACGCTGTTCGTACAGACGACCACCGGGAACGATAAATTCACTAATGCTCTGATAGCCGCCGAGCGCCGTCTGGATTGCGTGCTGGGCCGGAACGTTGGCACATAAACGCATGGAAGCCAGCATCTCCAGACCTTCAATATAGCCTTTGGCGTGTTTTTTCGGACCGTTTAATACCATCCAGCCCTGACGGAAACCGGCCACGCGGTAGGTCTTAGAGAGGCCGTTAAAGGTCACGGTCAGCAGATCCGGAGCCAGCGCGGCGATGGAGTGGTGCTGCGCTGCATCGTAGAGGATCTTGTCGTAAATCTCGTCCGCGAAGATGATCAGGTTGTGCTGACGAGCGATCTCCACGATCTCCATCAGCAGTTCTTTTGAATAAACCGCGCCCGTTGGGTTGTTCGGGTTGATGATCACGATGCCGCGCGTACGTGGAGTGATTTTCGCGCGAATATCGTCGAGATCCGGGAACCAGTCAGAAGATTCATCACACAGATAGTGTACCGCTTTGCCGCTGGAGAGTGACACGGCCGCCGTCCACAGCGGGTAGTCCGGGGCGGGAACCAGCATTTCGTCACCGCTGTTCAGCAGCGCCTGCATCGCCTGCACAATCAGTTCGGAGACGCCGTTGCCGATATAGATATCTTCAACGGTAACATCACGCATACCGCGTGCCTGGTAGTGCTGCATGATGGCTTTACGTGCGGAGTACAGTCCTTTGGAATCACAATAGCCTTGAGCAGTAGGAAGGTTGCGGATCACATCAACCAGAATTTCATCCGGCGCTTCAAAACCAAATGGCGCAGGGTTACCAATGTTGAGTTTCAGAACCTTATTGCCTTCTTCTTCCAGGCGTTTCGCCTCTTTCAGAACCGGGCCGCGGATGTCATAACAGACGTTATCTAGCTTGCTGGATTTTTCGATAGGGGACATGAACCTTTAACCTTTTCGCTATTATTGCCGCTCCCTGCCGTGGAAGTCAGCACGGAATAATGTACTCCCCCCTCGCTTCGTTTTGAAGGGTGTGCAGGAGAAGATTTTGTACCGACAGCAAATTCTTGATAAATCTTTTACGCTGCAGGTGCCCACTTTGCTACCGTAAAGTTGCATGCATGGCAAAAGATTAGGTTTATTCTGCTATTCATTTTCTGGATTACTGTATATTGTGCTGGTGAAAAATATGTGATGAGCCAGATGAGGGGGCAATCACCCTGCGTGACTTTTCGTAAAACCTGAATGTTAGCGTCGTCTTGCTTTAATAGCGCAGTGTGGTTAAAAGTTACTCATGTGAAATTAATGTTAAGTGGCATTAATGGATGCTCTTAATCAAAATTAAAATTTATTTATTATTAACCTATAAAATGCAACTTTAGTTAATTTTAATAAAATTTGTTTAGATGCTTAACATTCTTCTTTAATCCTCAATATTGCAATAAGACTTATAAATAAAATGGATTTGGGTTAAGATGTCTTTCAGGAAAGCAGATGTCAGAGACATGTTTTTTGTCTGTCTGGAACTGCTATTCCTGTTTAATTGATTGTTATTGTTGGAGTTATCTCTGGCGGGAAGGGTTTGACGATCTCCTGCTACGTTGACAGCGCTGCGATAAAGATGGCAGAAAAGGTGTTACACCTTTAATGTAATTTACATAATCCTGCGAACATCTAAATATCCTGAACGTTTAAGAGAATAAAAATAACGTCATGAAACGTGCTTTCTGACTGTTGATATTAAGCAGCACAATAACTATCTGTCAGGCAGTCTGCCGGGCCGGGATGCGAGGGAAAACCTTCAGAGGGAATTGCTTAACTGTTACACACACAGCTTCAACCCGGGCAGCTCCGCACGAGCAACCTGAAAGTGAATAGATATGATAAATGCAAATCGTCCGATAATGAATCTCGACCTCGATCTGCTGAGAACGTTTGTTGCGGTCGCCGATCTCAACACTTTTGCAGCTGCTGCTGCCGCCGTTTGCCGAACCCAGTCTGCCGTGAGTCAGCAAATGCAGCGGCTGGAGCAACTGGTTGGTAAAGAGCTTTTTGCCCGTCATGGGCGCAATAAGCTCTTAACGGAACACGGTATTCAGCTACTGGGTTATGCCAGGAAAATTCTTCGCTTTAATGATGAAGCATGTATGTCATTAATGTTTAGCAACCTACAAGGCGTGCTAACGTTAGGCGCATCTGATGAGTCAGCGGACACCATATTGCCGTTTCTTCTCAATCGCATTAGTTCGGTTTATCCGAAGCTTGCGCTGGATGTCAGCGTGAAACGTAATGCCTTTATGGTTGAGATGTTAAAGGAAAATAAAGTCGACCTGGTGGTGACGACGCACCGTCCCGGGCAGTTTGATTGCCTGACGTTGCGTACATCCCCAACGCACTGGTATTGCGCAGCCGAATATGTGCTGCAAAAAGGGGAGCCGGTGCCACTGGTGCTCCTGGATGACCCGAGCCCGTTCCGCGATATGGTGCTGACAGCGCTGAATGAAGCCAACATCCCGTGGCGCCTGGCATATGTGGCATCCACGTTACCCGCGGTTCGTGCTGCAGTGAAAGCCGGGCTTGGCGTAACGGCACGCCCGGTGGAGATGATGAGCCCGGATCTGCGCGTGCTGGGTAAATCCGATGGACTTCCCGTGCTGCCTGATACGGAGTATCTGCTCTGCCACAACGCGTCCAGTCATAATGAACTGGCAAGCGTGGTGTTCGAGGCGATGGAAAACTACCATAACCCGTGGCAGTTCGAGCGCATTACCTCCGAAGGAGGGGATGATTCTCTGATTGTTGAAGGGGACTTTGAGTGATCGCTGGCTCAAAATTCTGGTAACAAAATGTAAGTGTAAAAAAAAGCCACTCGTGTGAATTTTGCATGCAGTGGCTTTTTTTTCGCAATAATACCCGCTTCAGAAGCGTGGGTTTTAAGAATTCATATTACAGATCAATAATATAAATCATTTCGCTCAAAACTTATCCATTTTCTGTTCTCACTTCATCCTTATGTCACCTATGTTAATAAAACAGGAAAGATGTTGCCGTTTTCTAGGTTGAATTAACAAAAGCGTGTCTCAGATCAAGAAAATACTCCTATTTGGGGGGAGGAATCGTTGGCAAATCCTGTCAAAATAGGAGGGTTATTTTTTTTACTTCCGAAACGGACACGATTCAACAACATACATTTGACGGAAAGTCATGTACCCACCAGGGTTAAAGGGCACCAAATGTTAATGAGAATCGCTCGATGTAATTTAATGTGAAGAAACCTTTGTTAAAGTTGACAATAGGTTATAGAAAGGAGTAAAAAACCCCATCATTTTGCTGTCTACGTCTCATTTCTGACAGTTAGTGTAAGGTTATTTGTTCCTCCCCATGAATCGATGTGATGCCCATCTGCCAGCAAGAGCAGTGTCGTTGGTATCACTTTTGATGAGTAAGCAATGAGTATGTCAACATCCACAGAAGTCATCGCTCATCACTGGGCATTCGCAATCTTTCTTATTGTAGCCATTGGCCTGTGCTGCCTGATGTTAGTCGGCGGCTGGTTCCTGGGCGGTCGCGCCCGCGCAAGGCACAAAAACACACCTTTCGAATCAGGTATTGATTCGGTCGGTTCCGCTCGCTTACGCCTGTCTGCCAAGTTCTATCTGGTAGCCATGTTCTTCGTCATCTTCGACGTGGAAGCGCTTTACCTTTTCGCATGGTCAACCTCCATCCGCGAAAGTGGTTGGGTGGGCTTTGTCGAGGCCGCAATTTTCATTTTAGTGCTACTGGCCGGTCTGGTTTATCTGGTGCGTATTGGCGCGCTTGACTGGACGCCTGCGCGTTCACGTCGTGAACATATCAACCCGGAAAACAGTATCTCTAATCGTCAGCAGTAACAGCGAGGCAATAAGATGGATTATACGCTCACCCGCATAGATCCTAACGGTGAGAATGACCGTTACCCCCTGCAAAAACAGGAGATCGTAACCGACCCCCTGGAGCAAGAAGTCAATAAAAGCGTGTACATGGGCAAACTCGAGCATGCCATGCACGATATGGTCAACTGGGGTCGTAAGAACTCCATCTGGCCTTACAACTTTGGCCTTTCTTGCTGCTACGTTGAAATGGTGACGTCATTCACTGCGGTGCATGACGTTGCGCGTTTTGGGGCAGAGGTACTGCGTGCTTCCCCACGTCAGGCTGACCTGATGGTGGTCGCCGGTACCTGCTTTACCAAGATGGCACCTGTTATTCAGCGTCTTTATGACCAGATGCTGGAGCCAAAATGGGTTATCTCCATGGGCGCATGTGCAAACTCTGGCGGTATGTACGACATCTATTCTGTCGTGCAGGGCGTAGATAAGTTTATCCCAGTGGATGTCTACATCCCGGGTTGTCCGCCACGTCCGGAAGCTTACATGCAGGCGCTGATGCTGCTGCAGGAGTCTATCGGTAAAGAACGTCGCCCACTGTCGTGGGTTGTTGGCGATCAGGGTGTGTATCGCGCGAACATGCAGTCTGAGCGCGAGCGTAAACGTGGTGAACGTATTGCCGTCACCAATCTGCGTACGCCTGACGAAATTTAATTTGCGCCTGTAGGCCTGGAGAACACCTTCGCATATCACTACTCAAATAGCGCGAAGCCAGGCTCAACAGTCACCACGGACCATTTGCAATGGTGAACAATATGACCGACTTAACCGCGCAAGAAGCCGCCTGGCAGACACGGGATCATCTGGATGACCCAGTCATTGGCGAACTGCGCAACCGTTTTGGGCCGGATGCCTTTACTGTTCAGGCTACCCGCACCGGGGTACCCGTTGTTTGGGTGAAGCGTGAGCAATTGCTGGAAGTTGTCGATTTCCTCAAGAAATTGCCAAAACCGTACGTCATGCTGTTTGACTTACACGGCATGGATGAACGTCTGCGTACCCACCGCCAGGGTCTCCCTGCTGCGGATTTTTCCGTTTTCTACCACCTGATCTCAATAGACCGTAATACGGATATCATGCTCAAGGTGGCATTGTCTGAAAACGACATGCATCTGCCGACGCTCACCAAACTTTTCCCGAACGCCAACTGGTATGAGCGTGAAACCTGGGAAATGTTCGGCATGACCTTTGACGGCCACCCGCATCTGACGCGCATCATGATGCCGCAGACCTGGACCGGCCACCCGCTGCGTAAAGACTACCCGGCACGTGCTACTGAATTCGACCCGTTTGAGCTGACCAAAGCCAAGCAGGATCTGGAGATGGAAGCCCTGACCTTCAAGCCAGAAGACTGGGGCATGAAGCGCGGTACCGACAACGAGGACTTCATGTTCCTCAACCTCGGTCCGAACCACCCGTCTGCGCACGGTGCCTTCCGTATCATTCTTCAGCTTGATGGCGAAGAGATTGTCGACTGTGTTCCTGACATTGGCTACCACCACCGTGGTGCTGAGAAGATGGGCGAGCGTCAATCCTGGCACAGCTATATTCCGTATACTGACCGTATCGAGTACCTCGGCGGCTGCGTAAACGAGATGCCATACGTGCTGGCCGTTGAGAAACTGGCAGGTATTACCGTTCCGGATCGCGTTAACGTCATCCGCGTGATGCTGTCAGAACTGTTCCGCATTAACAGCCACCTGCTGTATATCTCCACCTTCATTCAGGACGTCGGCGCGATGACCCCGGTCTTCTTCGCCTTTACCGACCGTCAGAAAATCTACGATCTGGTGGAAGCGATTACCGGTTTCCGTATGCACCCTGCCTGGTTCCGTATCGGCGGTGTGGCACACGATCTGCCGCGTGGTTGGGATCGACTGCTGCGTGAGTTCCTCGACTGGATGCCAAAACGTCTGGCCTCCTATGAGAAAGCCGCGCTGCGTAACACCATCCTGAAAGGGCGTTCCCAGGGTGTTGCGGCCTACGGCGCGAAAGAAGCGCTGGAGTGGGGGACAACAGGTGCAGGTCTGCGTGCGACCGGTATTAATTTCGACGTGCGTAAAGCGCGTCCTTACTCTGGCTACGAGAACTTCGACTTTGAAGTCCCGGTGGGCGGCGGTGTTTCCGACTGCTACACCCGCGTGATGCTGAAAGTGGAAGAGCTGCGTCAGAGTCTGCGCATCCTTGAGCAGTGCCTCAACAACATGCCGGAAGGCCCGTTCAAAGCGGATCACCCGCTGACCACGCCGCCACCGAAAGAGCGCACGCTGCAACATATCGAAACCCTGATCACCCACTTCCTGCAGGTTTCCTGGGGTCCGGTCATGCCGGCGCAAGAATCCTTCCAGATGATTGAAGCGACCAAGGGTATTAACAGTTACTACCTGACCAGCGACGGCAGCACCATGAGCTACCGTACCCGTGTGCGTACGCCAAGCTTCGCGCACCTGCAGCAGATCCCGTCCGCCATTCGCGGCAGTCTGGTCTCCGACCTGATTGTGTATCTGGGTAGTATCGATTTTGTTATGTCAGATGTGGACCGCTAATTATGCACGAGAATCAACAACCACAAACCGAGGCTTTTGAGCTGAGTGAAGCAGAGCGTGCCGCCATCGAGCACGAGATGCACCACTACGAAGACCCGCGTGCGGCGTCCATTGAAGCGCTGAAAATCGTACAGAAACAGCGTGGTTGGGTGCCGGATGGGGCGATCTATGCGATCGCAGAAGTGCTGGGTATTCCGGCAAGTGACGTAGAAGGCGTAGCCACGTTCTACAGCCAGATCTTCCGTCAGCCGGTAGGCCGTCATGTGATCCGCTACTGCGACAGCGTTGTCTGTCACATTACCGGTTATCAGGGCATTCAGGCTGCCATTGAGAAGAAACTCAATATCAAGCCGGGCCAGACCACCTTTGATGGTCGCTTTACTCTGCTGCCAACCTGCTGCCTGGGTAACTGCGACAAGGGGCCGACCATGATGATTGATGAGGACACTCACAGCCATCTGACGCCGGAAGCGATTCCTGACCTGCTGGAGCAGTACAAATGAAAACTGTAATTCGTACTGCTGAAACCCATCCGCTGACCTGGCGTCTGCGCGATGACAAACAGCCGGTATGGCTCGACGAATACCAGAGCAAAAACGGCTATGCCGGTGCGCGTAAAGCCCTCGGTGGCATGGCGCCGGACGACATCGTTAACGCGGTGAAAGAGTCGGGTCTGAAAGGCCGCGGTGGCGCGGGCTTCTCCACCGGCCTGAAGTGGAGCCTGATGCCGAAAGACGAATCCATGAACATCCGTTACCTGCTGTGTAACGCCGATGAAATGGAGCCGGGCACCTATAAAGACCGTCTGCTGATGGAGCAGTTGCCGCACCTGCTGGTGGAAGGCATGCTGATCTCGGCGTTTGCGCTGAAAGCGTACCGTGGTTACATCTTCCTGCGCGGTGAGTACATCGAAGCAGCAGAAAACCTGCGTCGCGCGATTGCGGAAGCCACTGAAGCGGGCCTGCTTGGCAAAAACATTCTGGGCACTGGTTTTGACTTCGAGCTGTTCGTGCACACCGGTGCCGGGCGTTATATCTGCGGTGAAGAAACCGCGCTGATTAACTCCCTGGAAGGCCGCCGTGCGAACCCGCGTTCCAAGCCGCCATTCCCGGCAAGCTCCGGCGTGTGGGGTAAGCCGACCTGCGTAAACAACGTCGAAACCCTGTGTAACGTTCCGGCAATCCTCGCCAACGGTGTGGAGTGGTATCAGGGCATCTCCTCAAGCAAAGATGCTGGTACCAAGCTGATGGGCTTCTCCGGCCGCGTGAAAAATCCTGGCGTCTGGGAGCTGCCGTTCGGTACCACCGCACGTGAAATTCTTGAAGACTACGCTGGCGGCATGCGCGATGGCCTGAAATTCAAAGCCTGGCAGCCGGGTGGGGCAGGGACAGACTTCCTGACCGAAGCTCACCTTGACCTGCCGATGGAATTCGAAAGCATCGGTAAAGCAGGCAGCCGTCTGGGTACGGCGCTGGCGATGGCCGTCGACCACGAGATCGGCATGGTATCGCTGGTGCGTAACCTGGAAGAGTTCTTCGCCCGTGAGTCCTGCGGCTGGTGTACACCTTGCCGTGATGGTCTGCCGTGGAGCGTGAAGATCCTGCGTGCAATCGAACGTGGCGAAGGCCAGCCTGGCGATATCGAGACACTTGAGCAACTGTGTCGATTCTTAGGTCCGGGTAAAACCTTCTGTGCCCACGCACCGGGTGCTGTCGAACCGCTGCAGAGCGCGATTAAATATTTCCGCGACGAATTCGAAGCAGGCATCAAGCAGCCGTTCAGCAATACCCATGCGATTAATGGGATTCAGCCGAACCTGCTGAAAGCGCGCTGGTAACGACAAGAATTTTGATTAACGCTCGGTTTCGACTGAGCCAACTGGAAGCATGCTAATGGCTACGATTCATGTAGACGGCAAAGAATATGAGGTCAACGGGGCGGACAACCTGCTGGAAGCTTGTCTGTCGCTCGGCCTTGATATTCCGTATTTTTGCTGGCATCCGGCGCTGGGCAGCGTCGGTGCTTGCCGCCAGTGTGCGGTGAAGCAATATCAAAACGCGGAAGACACGCGTGGTCGCCTGGTGATGTCCTGTATGACGCCAGCCACCGAAGGTACCTTTATTTCGATTGATGACGAAGAAGCCAAACAGTTCCGCGAAAGCGTTGTGGAATGGTTGATGACCAACCACCCACACGACTGTCCGGTCTGTGAAGAGGGCGGTAACTGCCACCTTCAGGATATGACCGTAATGACCGGTCACAGCTTCCGTCGCTATCGCTTTACCAAGCGTACCCACCGTAACCAGGATCTGGGGCCGTTCATCTCTCACGAAATGAACCGCTGCATCGCCTGCTACCGCTGCGTGCGTTACTACAAAGACTACGCAGACGGTCAGGATCTGGGCGTCTATGGTGCGCATGACAACGTCTACTTCGGTCGTCCGGAGGACGGGGTGCTTGAGAGCGAATTCTCCGGTAACCTGGTGGAAATCTGCCCGACCGGCGTGTTCACCGACAAAACCCACTCCGAGCGTTACAACCGTAAATGGGACATGCAGTTTGCGCCAAGCATCTGCCAGCAGTGTTCGCTGGGCTGTAACACCAGCCCGGGTGAGCGCTACGGCGAGCTGCGTCGTATCGAAAACCGTTATAACGGTACCGTTAACCACTACTTCCTGTGCGACCGCGGTCGTTTCGGCTATGGCTATGTGAACCTGAAAGACCGTCCGCGTCAGCCGGTTCAGCGCCGTGGCGATGACTTCATTACCCTGAACGCTGAACAGGCGATGCAGGGCGCGGCAGACATTCTGCGCCAGTCGAAGAAAGTGATCGGTATCGGCTCCCCGCGCGCCAGCATCGAAAGCAACTTCGCGCTGCGCGAGCTGGTGGGTGCGGAAAACTTCTATACCGGTATCGCCCAGGGCGAGCAGGAACGTCTGCAGCTGGTACTGAAAGTGCTGCGTGAAGGCGGTATTCATACCCCTGCGCTGCGTGAAATTGAATCCTATGATGCGGTTCTGGTGCTGGGTGAAGATCTGACGCAGACCGGCGCTCGTGCGGCTCTGGCAGTTCGCCAGGCGGTGAAGGGTAAAGCCCGTGAAATGGCAGCGGCGCAAAAAGTGGCTGACTGGCAGATTGCGGCAATCCTCAACATCGGCCAGCGCGCGAAGCATCCTCTGTTTGTGACGAACGTAGACAATACCCGTCTGGACGATATCGCGGCGTGGACCTACTGCGCACCGGTTGAAGATCAGGCGCGTCTTGGCTTTGCCATTGCCCACGCGCTGGACAGCAACTCCCCAGCCGTTGAACTGGATCGTGACCTGCAAAACAAGGTCGACGTGATTGTTCAGGCGCTGGCGGGTGCGAAGAAACCTCTGATTATTTCCGGGACTAACGCCGGAAGCGCCGAGATCATTCAGGCTGCAGCGAATGTTGCCAAAGCCCTGAAAGGCCGCGGTGCCGACGTTGGCGTGACCATGATTGCCCGTGCGGTAAACAGCATCGGTCTGGGTATGATTGGCGGCGGCTCGCTGGAAGAAGCGTTAAGCGAACTGGAATCCGGTGCCGCTGACGCCGTTGTGGTGCTGGAAAACGATCTGCATCGCCACGCTTCTGCCGCACGCGTAGACGCCGCGCTCTCCAAAGCGCCGCTGGTGATGGTTATCGACCATCAGCGCACCGCGATTATGGATAAAGCGCACCTGGTGCTCTCTGCGGCAAGCTTCGCAGAAAGCGACGGTACCGTTATCAACAACGAAGGCCGCGCGCAGCGTTTCTTCCAGGTTTATGACCCGGCATATTACGACAGCAACACCGTGATGCTGGAAAGCTGGCGCTGGCTGCACTCCCTGCACAGCACCGTGCAGAGCCGTGAAGTGGACTGGACGCAGCTTGACCATGTTATCGACGCGGTGGTGGAAAAACTGCCTCAGCTGGCAGGCATTAAAGATGCCGCGCCTGAAGCAAGCTTCCGTATTCGCGGCCAGAAACTGGCGCGTGAACCGCACCGTTACAGCGGTCGTACCGCAATGCGTGCCAATATCAGCGTACACGAACCGCGTCAGCCGCAGGATAAAGACACCATGTTCGCCTTCTCAATGGAAGGGAACAACCAGCCGTCTGCGCCGCGTTCACAGATCCCATTCGCATGGGCACCGGGCTGGAACTCCCCGCAGGCATGGAACAAGTTCCAGGCTGAAGTGGGCGGTTCACTGCGTCACGGTGATCCGGGCGTGCGTCTGATTGAAGCCTCCGAAACCGGTCTGGACTTCTTCACCACCGTGCCGGCGAGCTTCAAGGCGCAGGACGGTAGCTGGCGTATCGCCCCTTACTACCATCTGTTCGGTAGTGACGAGCTGTCCCAGCGTTCACCGGTCTTCCAGACCCGTATGCCGCAGCCGTACATCAAGCTCAACCCGGCGGACGCCGCGAAGCTTGGCGTCAACGCGGGTGCGAACATTGCCTTCAGCTACGACGGCCAGACCATCAGCCTGCCGCTGATTATCTCGGAAAGTCTGACAGCAGGGCAGGTAGGTCTGCCGATGGGTATGCCTGGCATCGCGCCGGTTCTGGCGGGTGCGCGTCTTGATAATCTGCAGGAGGCAAAAGCATGAGTTGGTTAACGCCGGATCTTATCGACATCCTGCTGAGCATTCTGAAAGCGATTGTTATCCTGCTGGTGGTGGTCACCTGCGGCGCGTTCATGAGCTTTGGTGAACGTCGTCTGCTCGGTCTGTTCCAGAACCGTTACGGACCGAACCGCGTGGGCTGGGGTGGTTCACTCCAGCTGGTCGCGGACATGATCAAGATGTTCTTTAAAGAGGACTGGATCCCGCGCTTCTCGGACCGCGTGATCTTTACTCTGGCACCGATGATCGCCTTCACCTCGCTGCTGCTGGCGTTTGCTATCGTTCCGGTCAGCCCGACCTGGGTGGTGGCTGACCTGAACATCGGCATTCTGTTCTTCCTGATGATGGCAGGCCTCGCGGTTTACGCGGTGCTGTTCGCAGGCTGGTCCAGTAACAACAAATACTCGCTGCTGGGTGCGATGCGTGCGTCTGCGCAGACGCTGAGCTACGAAGTATTCCTGGGTCTCTCCCTGATGGGCGTGGTGGCGCAGGCCGGTTCATTCAACATGACCGACATCGTCAACAACCAGGCCGACATCTGGAACGTTATCCCGCAGTTCTTTGGGTTTATTACCTTTGCTATCGCGGGCGTGGCGGTGTGTCACCGTCACCCGTTTGACCAGCCAGAAGCCGAACAGGAACTGGCCGACGGTTACCACATTGAATATTCCGGTATGAAATTCGGTCTGTTCTTCGTGGGCGAATACATCGGTATCGTCACCATTTCCGCGTTGATGGTAACGCTGTTCTTTGGTGGCTGGCATGGCCCGTTCTTACCGCCGTTCATCTGGTTCGCGCTGAAAACCGCGTTCTTCATGATGATGTTCATTTTGATTCGCGCAGCGTTACCGCGTCCGCGTTATGACCAGGTAATGTCCTTCGGCTGGAAAGTGTGCCTGCCGCTGACGCTCGTCAACTTGTTGGTAACGGCGGCTGTCATTCTCTGGCAGCAGCCATAAGGGGCTATAGACCATGACCTTAAAAGAATTACTGGTAGGCTTCGGCACTCAGGTACGCAGTATCTGGATGATCGGCCTGCACGCGTTTGCCAAACGCGAAACCCGGATGTACCCGGAAGAGCCGGTATATCTGCCGCCGCGCTACCGTGGCCGTATCGTGCTGACGCGCGACCCGGACGGTTCCGAGCGCTGCGTTGCCTGTAACCTGTGTGCGGTAGCGTGTCCGGTAGGCTGTATCTCTCTGCAGAAAGCAGAGACGGTAGATGGCCGCTGGTACCCTGAGTTCTTCCGCATCAACTTCTCACGCTGCATCTTCTGCGGTCTGTGTGAAGAAGCGTGCCCAACCACGGCGATTCAGCTGACTCCAGACTTTGAACTGGGTGAGTATAAGCGTCAGGACCTGGTGTACGAGAAAGAGGATCTGCTGATTTCCGGTCCGGGCAAATACCCGGAATATAACTTCTACCGGATGGCGGGTATGGCAATCGACGGCAAAGATAAGGGCGAAGCAGAGAACGAAGCTAAGCCTATCGACGTCAAGAGCCTGTTACCGTAAGGAGAGGGCAATGGAATTCGCTTTTTATATCTGTGGCCTTATCGCCATCCTGGCTACGCTGCGAGTGATTACGCACACCAATCCGGTGCATGCGCTGCTGTACTTAATCATTTCGCTGCTGGCCATTTCCGGGGTGTTCTTTGCGCTGGGCGCGCACTTCGCCGGTGCGCTGGAAATCATCGTCTACGCCGGGGCCATCATGGTGCTGTTCGTGTTCGTGGTGATGATGCTGAACCTGGGCGGCTCTGAAATTGAGCAGGAACGTCAGTGGTTAAAACCGCAGGTATGGATTGGCCCGGCAATTCTGTCGGCCATCATGCTGGTGGTGATTGTATACGCCATTCTCGGCGTCAACGATCAGGGCATCGACGGTACGCCGATCGGCGCTAAAGAGGTCGGTATTACGCTCTTTGGCCCATACGTTCTGGCGGTTGAACTGGCCTCCATGCTGCTGCTGGCAGGTCTGGTTGTTGCCTTCCACGTTGGCCGCGAAGAGCGTGCTGGCGAGGTGCTGAGCAACCGCACTGACGACCGCGCGAAAAGAAAAACGGAGGAGCGCGCATGATCCCCTTAACACATGGACTGATCCTCGCTGCGATTTTATTCGTTCTGGGTCTGACGGGTCTGGTTATCCGCCGCAATCTGCTGTTTATGCTGATCGGTCTGGAAATCATGATTAACGCCTCTGCGCTGGCCTTCGTGGTCGCCGGAAGCTACTGGGGCCAGACCGATGGTCAGGTGATGTACATTCTCGCCATCAGCCTTGCGGCTGCTGAAGCGAGTATTGGCCTGGCGCTGTTGCTGCAGCTCCATCGTCGCCGCCAGAATCTGAACATCGATTCAGTAAGTGAGTTGCGTGGATGAACATGCTTGCCTTAACCATTATTTTTCCGCTGATTGGCTTCGTGCTGCTGGCGTTTTCTCGCGGCCGCTGGTCTGAGAATCTGTCTGCGACAGTCGGCATCGGCTCTGTTGGTCTGGCTGCGCTGGTGACAGCGTATGCGGGTATCGACTTCTTTAACAACGGACGTCAGCCCTTCAGCGTGCCGCTGTGGACCTGGATGTCGGTCGGTGATTTCAACATCGGTTTCAACCTGGTGCTGGATGGTCTCTCGCTGACCATGCTCTCCGTGGTCACCGGCGTCGGCTTCCTGATCCACATGTTCGCCTCCTGGTATATGCGCGGTGAAGAGGGGTACTCCCGCTTCTTCGCCTACACCAACCTGTTTATCGCCAGCATGGTGGTTCTGGTGCTGGCCGATAACCTGCTGCTGATGTATCTGGGCTGGGAAGGCGTGGGCCTGTGCTCGTACCTGCTGATCGGTTTCTACTACACCGATCCGAAGAATGGCGCAGCGGCCATGAAAGCGTTCGTCGTGACCCGTGTGGGTGACGTCTTCCTCGCGTTCGCGCTGTTCATTCTCTATAACGAACTGGGCACGCTGAACTTCCGCGAGATGGTGGAACTGGCGCCGGCACACTTCGCTGCAGGCAACAACATGCTGTGGTGGGCAACGCTGATGCTGCTGGGTGGTGCTGTGGGTAAATCCGCGCAGCTGCCGTTGCAGACATGGCTGGCCGACGCGATGGCAGGTCCAACCCCTGTCTCCGCGCTGATCCACGCTGCGACCATGGTCACCGCCGGTGTCTACCTGATTGCACGTACCCATGGTCTGTTCCTGATGACCCCGGAAATTCTGCATCTGGTGGGTATCGTCGGTGCGGTCACGCTGGTGCTGGCAGGCTTTGCCGCGCTGGTGCAGACCGACATCAAACGCGTTCTTGCGTACTCCACCATGAGCCAGATTGGTTACATGTTCCTGGCGCTGGGCGTTCAGGCGTGGGACGCGGCAATTTTCCACCTGATGACGCACGCGTTCTTTAAAGCGCTGCTGTTCCTCTCATCCGGTTCCGTCATTCTGGCCTGCCATCACGAGCAGAACATCTTCAAGATGGGCGGACTGCGTAAGTCCATCCCGCTGGTTTATGTCTGCTTCCTGGTGGGCGGCGCGGCGCTGGCGGCACTGCCGCTGATCACCGCGGGCTTCTTCAGTAAGGACGAAATCCTTGCGGGTGCCATGGCGAATGGTCATATCAATCTGATGGTTGCGGGTCTGGTCGGCGCGTTCATGACCTCCCTGTATACCTTCCGTATGATTTTCATCGTATTCCACGGTAAAGAACAAATTCACGCTCACGCAGGGAAGGGGATTACCCACCACCTGCCGCTGATTGTGCTGCTGGTCCTGTCCACCTTCGTTGGCGCGATGATTGTTCCGCCACTGCAGGGCGTACTGCCAGACACCACCGAGCTTGAGCATGGTCGCGTTCTGACGCTTGAAATCACCTCCGGTGTGGTCGCTATCGCGGGCATCCTGATCGCTGCATGGCTGTGGCTGGGTAAACGTACGCTGGTAACTGCCGTTGCCAACAGTGCGCCGGGCCGTCTGCTGGGCACCTGGTGGTACAACGCGTGGGGCTTCGACTGGCTGTACGACATGATCTTCGTGAAGCCGTTCCTGGGCATTGCGTGGCTGCTGAAGCGCGACCCACTGAACAGCCTGATGAATATCCCGGCGATCCTCTCCCGCTTTGCAGGTAAAGGCCTGCTGTACAGCGAGAACGGTTACCTGCGCTGGTATGTGGCGTCCATGAGCATCGGTGCGGTTGTCGTGCTGGCGCTGCTGATGGTGTTGCGTTGATCGTTAAGTGAATTTTATTCGAATTCGTTGAAAATCAGGCCCCTGCTGGGGGCCTTAAAAAGGAATGTAAATCGCCATGTTACTACCCTGGCTAATATTAATTCCCTTCATCGGCGGCTTCCTGTGCTGGCAGACTGAACGCTTTGGCGTGAAAATGCCGCGCTGGATCGCGCTGATCACCATGGGATTGACGCTCGCGCTTGGTCTGCAACTCTGGTTGCAGGGTGGCTACTCTCTGACTCAGTCTGCGGGCATTCCGCAGTGGCAGTCTGAGTTTATCCTGCCGTGGATCCCACGTTTCGGCATTACGATCCACCTGGCGATTGACGGTCTGTCGCTGCTGATGGTGGTGCTGACCGGTCTGCTCGGCGTTCTGGCGGTACTCTGCTCCTGGCGTGAAATCGAAAAATACCAGGGCTTCTTCCACCTGAACCTGATGTGGATCCTGGGCGGTGTTATCGGCGTGTTCCTGGCCATCGACATGTTCCTGTTCTTCTTCTTCTGGGAAATGATGCTGGTGCCGATGTACTTCCTGATCGCGCTGTGGGGCCATAAGGCGTCCGACGGTAAAACGCGTATCACGGCGGCCACCAAGTTCTTCATCTATACCCAGGCGAGTGGTCTGGTGATGCTGATTGCCATTCTGGCGCTGGTGTTTGTGCACCACAATGCGACCGGTGTCTGGACCTTCAACTACGAAGAGCTGCTGAAGACTCCGATGTCGCACGGCGTGGAATACCTGCTGATGCTGGGCTTCTTCATCGCCTTCGCGGTGAAAATGCCGGTGGTTCCTCTGCACGGCTGGCTGCCAGACGCGCACTCTCAGGCACCAACGGCGGGTTCCGTTGACCTGGCGGGCATCTTGCTGAAAACCGCGGCCTACGGCCTGCTGCGTTTCGCACTGCCGCTGTTCCCGAACGCCTCCGCTGAGTTCGCACCGATTGCCATGTGGCTGGGTGTGATCGGTATCTTCTACGGTGCCTGGATGGCGTTTACGCAGTACGACATCAAACGTCTGATTGCCTACACCTCCGTCTCCCACATGGGCTTCGTGCTGATTGCTATCTACACCGGCAGCCAGCTGGCGTACCAGGGCGCGGTGATCCAGATGATTGCGCACGGCCTGTCCGCAGCCGGTCTCTTCATCCTGTGTGGCCAGCTGTACGAACGTCTGCACACTCGCGACATGCGTATGATGGGCGGCCTGTGGAGCAAAATTAAATGGCTGCCCGCGCTGTCCATGTTCTTCGCAGTGGCCACCCTGGGGATGCCAGGCACCGGTAACTTCGTCGGCGAATTTATGATTCTGTTCGGCAGCTTCAAAGTGGTACCGGTGATTACCGTGATCTCCACCTTTGGTCTGGTGTTCGCTTCCGTGTACTCGCTGGCGATGCTGCACCGCGCTTACTTCGGTAAAGCGAAGAGCGAAATTGCTGCACAAGAACTGCCGGGGATGTCGCTGCGTGAGCTGTTCATCATCCTGCTGCTGGTCGTACTGCTGGTGCTGCTGGGCTTCTTCCCGCAGCCGATTCTGGATACCTCGCATAGCGCGATGGGTAACATCCAGCAGTGGTTTGTTAATTCTGCTTCTACTACAAGGCCGTAATTCGCCATGACAATAACTCCACAACAACTGATCGCGCTGCTACCGCTGCTGATCGTCGGATTGACGGTGGTGGTTGTGATGCTCTCCATTGCGTGGCGACGCAATCACTTCCTGAATGCCACGCTGTCGGTCATCGGCCTGAACGCCGCGTTAGTCTCTCTCTGGTTTGTTGGTCAGGGTGGGGCGATGGACGTCACCCCGCTGATGCGCGTTGACGGTTACGCTATGCTGTATACCGGTCTGGTTCTGCTGGCGAGCCTGGCAACCTGTACCTTTGCGTACCCGTGGCTTGAAGGCTACAACGACAACAAAGAAGAGTTTTACCTGCTGGTTCTGATTGCCGCACTGGGCGGCATTCTGCTGGCGAACGCGAACCACCTGGCTGCGCTGTTCCTCGGCATTGAGCTGATCTCTCTGCCGCTGTTCGGTCTGATTGGTTACGCCTTCCGTCAGAAGCGCTCGCTGGAAGCAAGTATCAAGTACACCATCCTGTCTGCGGCGGCGTCCTCGTTCCTGCTGTTTGGTATTGCGCTGCTGTACGCACAGTCCGGTAATCTCTCCTTCATGGCGCTCGGCAAGAGCCTCGGCGACGGCATGCTGCATGAGCCGCTGCTGCTGGCGGGTCTGGGCATGATGATTGTTGGCCTTGGCTTCAAACTCTCTCTGGTTCCGTTCCACCTCTGGACGCCAGACGTCTACCAGGGTGCGCCAGCGCCGGTGTCTACCTTCCTGGCGACGGCGAGCAAAATCGCTATCTTCGGGGTGGTGATGCGTCTGTTCCTGTACGCACCGGTGGGTGACAGCGAAGCGGTTCGCGTGGTGCTGGGCATCATCGCGTTCGTCTCCATCATCTTCGGTAACCTGATGGCGCTGAGCCAGACCAACATCAAACGTCTGCTGGGTTACTCCTCTATCTCGCATCTGGGCTACCTGATGGTGGCGCTGATTGCGCTGCAGAGCGGTGAGATGTCGATGGAAACCGTGGGCGTCTATCTGGCCGGTTATCTGTTCAGCAGCCTCGGCGCGTTCGGCGTGGTGAGCCTGATGTCCAGCCCGTACCGTGGCCCGGATGCCGATTCACTGTTCTCCTACCGTGGTCTGTTCTGGCACCGTCCGATCCTGTCCGCGGTGATGACGGTGATGATGCTTTCTCTGGCGGGTATCCCGATGACGCTGGGCTTTATCGGTAAGTTCTACGTGCTGGCTGTCGGTGTGCAGGCGCATCTGTGGTGGCTGACCGCGGGCGTGGTGATCGGCTCTGCGATTGGTCTGTACTACTATCTGCGTGTGGCCGTGAGTCTGTACCTGAGTGCTCCTCAGCAGCTCAACCGTGATGCCCCAACCAACTGGCAGTACAGCGCCGGCGGTATTGTGGTCCTCATCTCCGCACTGCTGGTACTGATCTTCGGTATCTATCCGCAGCCGCTGATTGATATCGTGCAGCGAGCGATGCCGCTGATGTAAAACAAAAAACCCGCCTCGGCGGGTTTTTTTATGGTTTTCTCCCTCTCCCCGTGGGAGAGGGCCGGGGTGAGGGCACCAGCCCGCACCAGATTTAAGCCAGCTGTTTCCTGCTAATCAACGGCCCGTCAATTTTCTTCATCGAGCGGTCCAGCACTTCCTCAATCACCGATGACAGCTCGTTCAGCTCAAACTTCGCCACATAACCGTCCGCCTTCACCTTACGAATATGATCTTCGTTGGCGTTGCCGGAAAGGGAGGAGTGGATCACCACCGGAATATCTTTCAGCAGCGGATCGGTTTTGATCTTACGCGTCAGCGTGAAACCGTCCATCTCCGGCATTTCGAGGTCGGTCAGTACCAGGGCAATCTTATCGGTAATCGGCACCCCTTCCGCCTGCGCCTGTGCCGCCAGCACGCCAATTTTCTCCCATGCGTCTTTACCGGTGATATGCAACTGCGCCGGAATTTCCATTGCCTGCAGACCCTTCTCCAGCATGGAGCGCGCCACTTTGGAATCTTCCGCGACAATCGCGACAGCGCCAGGCTTAATATGGAATTTGGTGGTCTTCAGATTGGTGGCATGAAGATCGTGGTTGGCCGGCGTGATGTCATACAGGATCTGCTCAACGTCCAGCACCATCGCCAGTTCGTTGGTATCCGTCTTCTCGTCAAGACACGCAATACTGGTGATGTAGCGCCCGCTGACGGCGGTTTCCGCGGCGTGCACCTGCTTCCAGTCCAGACGCATGATGTTCTCAACCGATTCCACGGCGAATGCCTGCACGCTACGTGCATATTCGGTGATCAGCAGAATGTTCAGCCCGGTAGTGGGCTTACAGCCCGCCACGGCGGCCAGGTCAATCACCGGGATCACCTGATCGCGAATATTCACCATTCCCATCAGCGGTGATTTCATTCCTGCGGGTTTCGTGAACTCCGGCATCGGCACAATTTCACGCAGTTTAAAGACGTTAATGCCAAACAGCTCAGATTTATTTTCGTTAAGAGAGGTGCCGAGACGGAACAGCAACAGTTCAAAACGGTTCGACAGGGTCAGATTCGCCCTGTCATCAATATCTTTCTGGAAATTATCCATTCTACCCTCGAGAGAAATGCTGACCTTTTAATCGTTATCGGCATCCTGAGAGAAAAATGAAGGACTAAACGCTGACCTGAGCGAAATCTTCGGCCAGCTCACATTCCGGGAACAGCGCGCGACACTCTGCCAGCAGGCCTGCACACCCCCGTGCGTCGTAGCGTGAGCTGACATGGGTGATGATGAGCCTGCCGACCCCTGCGTCACGGGCAAGCTGCGCTGCCTGTCGCGTTGAGCTATGGCCCCGGCTGTTGGCTTTTTCTTCCATCGCCGTTTCAAGCGTGGCTTCATGCACCATCACGTCCACGCTCTGCGCCAGGGTTAACGCTGCCGGGCAAGGGGCCGTGTCGCCAAAAATCGCCAGTTTTTTGCCGGGCTGCGGGGCGGCGAGATAATCCTGACCGTTGATGACGCGCCCGTCCTCCAGCGTGACGGTCTCTCCGTGCTTCAGGCGCTGGAACAGCGGCCCGGGTTTGACGCCATCGGCCATTAGCGCGGCGGCATCCAGCGCGCCGGGTTTGTCATGCGCTTCAATGCGGTAGCCGTAGCACGCCACAGGATGATTGAGCGGTTGGGCGGTGACGTGATAATCCCCGTCATCGAAAACCAGACCGTCGCCAATCTCAACGATTTCCAGCGGATAATCCGTCCACGACCCGCTCAGGCGCAGCGTGGTTTCAACAAATTCACGCACACCCGCAGGCCCGTAAATCGTCAGCGGGTTGGCGTTTCCGGCCATGGAGCGGCTGCACAGCAGCCCGGGCAAGCCAAAAAGATGGTCGCCATGCAGGTGTGTGATAAAGATTTTATCCAGCTTGCCAGGGTGATAAGCGGTGCGTAACAGCTGATGCTGCGTCCCTTCGCCACAGTCAAACAGCCACAGCCCACCGCGGGTAGGGTGTTTAAGATCCAGCAGAATCGCCGTCACATTTCGTGAGCGGGTTGGCACGCCAGCTGACGTACCCAGAAAAATCAGTTCCATAACGCAATCAGCCCTTTGCCGAACGGGGAGGGGTTTAGTATAACGTGATGAACCCCAGGAAGGAGACTGACATGATCCAGTGGCAAGATTTACACCATAGTGAACTCACCGTAAATGCGCTGTATGCCCTGCTTAAACTGCGCTGTGAAGTGTTTGTGGTCGAACAGACCTGCCCGTATCAGGACATCGATGGCGATGATCTGGTCGGCGAAAACCGCCATATCCTCGGCTGGCGCGATAACGAGCTGGTGGCGTATGCGAGGATTCTGAAAAGCGAAGACGATATCGAGCCCGTGGTCATTGGCCGCGTCATCATCAGCGGTAGCGCGCGCGGTGAAAAACTGGGCTATCAGCTGATGGAAAAAACGCTGGCAGCGTGCCAGAAACAGTGGCCAGACAAGGCGTTATACCTGGGTGCGCAGGCGCACCTTCAACCCTTCTATGGCCACTTTGGTTTCGTGCCGGTTACTGAAGTCTACGACGAAGATGGCATTCCCCACATTGGTATGGCGCGGGAAGCGAAGCAGGCGTAATGGCGAGTCGTTGGCTATAGTTAGCGGACTGGTGTACTAACATGGAGAAAAATATGTCATTTCAATCCTGGGATACCCGTATCGATGACGATCTGGCTTTACTGAGTGAAACGCTGGAAGAGGTGTTACGTTCCTCGGGCGACCCTGCCGATCAGAAATATATTGAGCTTAAAGCCCGTGCCGAACAGGCGCTGCATGAGGTTAAAAATCGCGTCAGCCACGCATCGGATACCTATTACTACCGCGCCAAAAAAGCGGTGTATCGTGCCGATGATTACGTGCATGAAAAACCGTGGCAGGGTATTGGCGTCGGGGCCGCCGTAGGGCTGGTACTCGGTCTGCTGTTAGCCCGTCGTTAGGCCGCTTAACCACTCCCTATACGTGGGTACTGATATTTCTGATGGTACCCCGTATACTAAGCGTTTTCACAGGGAGAGGTTCGCGTGCATTCGATTTCCACCGCGCTGGAACGTCTGCGTACTCAGCTTGCGCAAGCGTTACCCGCTATACCCGGTTTACGTCATTTCGACGTCTCTTTCCCGTTAAACGATGCTTTCGATCCGCTCGCCTGGCTGGGCGCGCAGCAGTGCTATCCTCAGTTTTACTGGCAACAGCGTAACGGCGATGAAGAGCTGGCGGCGCTGGGGGCGGTTACCCGGTTTTCCTCTCTGACAGAAGCCTCGCAGTTTTTACGCGCGCAACACGCGGCAGGGGATACCCGCATTTGCGGCCTGAACGCGTTTAACCCGGAGCAGGGCAGTCTCTTTCTTCCGCGCCTGCTCTGGCGACGTAGCGCGGGTCACGCCACGCTGCGCCTGCAGTTGTGGAGCGACAGTTCGCTGCAGGACGATGCCCTGGCCGCACGGGATTTCTTACAGCAGCTCCGTTCTGCAAAGCCTGTCCGCCCGCTCTCCGTTCAGGTTGAGCACGAAACCCATCAGCCGCAACAGCCCGAATGGCTGAGGCTGGTCCGCAAAGCGACAGACACCATCGCACGCGGTGATTTTGAAAAGGTTGTCCTCGCCCGCGCTACCGACCTGCAGTTTACACAGCGCGTTCATCCCGTCGCGCTGATGGCGGCCAGCCGCGCCCTGAATTTAAATTGCTATCACTTCTGCATGGTATTCGACGCCAGCAACGCCTTTCTCGGCTCAACGCCCGAACGTCTCTGGCGGCGGCGCGGCAAGCTGCTGCGCACGGAAGCCCTGGCGGGTACGGTCGCCAGCCATCCCGATGATAAACAGGCGCAGCGCCTGGGGGAGTGGCTGCTGAATGATGATAAAAACCAGCGTGAAAATATGCTGGTCGTGGAAGATATTTGCCAGCGCCTTCAGCGCCATACGCAGACCCTTGAGGTACTGCCGCCTCAGGTGGTGCGCCTGCGTAAAGTGCAGCATTTGCGCCGCTGTATCTGGACCGAGCTAAAACAGGCCGATGATGAGCAGTGTCTGCACATGCTGCAGCCAACGGCGGCCGTTGCGGGATTACCGCGACAGCCAGCGCGCGAGTTTATCCAGAAGGTGGAGCCTTTTAACCGCGAGTGGTATGCCGGTTCGGCCGGGTATTTATCGCCTGACCAGAGTGAGTTCTGCGTGGCGCTGCGCTCCGCCCGCGTCCAGGAGGACTCCCTGCGTCTCTACGCCGGCGCCGGCATTGTCAGCGGGTCTGACCCGGAGCAGGAGTGGCAGGAGATTGAAAACAAAGCCGCCGGATTGCGCTCTCTGCTACTAAGGGATTAATACAGATTCGCGCAATCCCGATTCATATCAAAATTCCAGTTTTTTCTATTATTTATACTGTGTCGTATTCTTGATACCGGACAATCTCATGTCAGTAAGTTCTTTTAACCGACGCTGGGCGGCGGTGATCCTTGAAGCCCTGACGCGCCATGGCGTCAGGCACGTGTGTATTGCACCGGGTTCTCGCTCAACGCCGCTGACGCTGGCGGCTGCCGAAAACCGGGCCTTGATTCATCACACCCACTTCGATGAACGCGGCCTCGGTCATCTGGCGCTGGGGCTGGCGAAAGCCAGCAAAGAACCTGTGGCGGTGATTGTCACCTCCGGTACCGCGGTGGCAAACCTCTATCCGGCACTGATTGAAGCCGGGTTAACCGGTGAAAAGTTGATCCTGCTCACCGCCGACCGCCCTCCCGAACTTATCGACTGCGGCGCCAATCAGGCGATTCGTCAGCCGGGGCTCTTTTCTTCCCATCCTTCGCAGACGATATCGCTTCCTCGCCCCACTCAGGATATTCCGGCAAGCTGGCTGGTCTCTACTGTCGATCACGCCATGGAGACGTTGCGCGGCGGGGCGTTGCATATCAACTGCCCGTTTGCCGAGCCGCTGTACGGTGAAATGGACGACACGGGGCTTGAATGGCAGCACGCCCTGGGTAGCTGGTGGGAGAGTGAGAAACCGTGGCTGCGCGAGCAGACGCATCTTGAAAGCGCAAAACAGCGGGACTGGTTCTTCTGGCGGCAGAAGCGCGGCGTGGTCATCGCCGGGCGTATGAGCGCCGCGGAAGGCAAGCTGGTGGCCGAATGGGCGCAAACGCTCGGCTGGCCGCTGATTGGCGACGTGCTTTCCCAGACCGGTCAGCCGCTGCCGTGCGCCGACCTCTGGCTGGGTAATGCGAAAGCGGTCACCGAGCTGTCGCAGGCGCAGATTGTGGTCCAGCTTGGATCGAGTTTAACCGGCAAACGGTTACTGCAGTGGCAGGCGACCTGCACGCCCGAAGAGTACTGGCTGGTGGACGCGCTGGAGGGGCGGCTCGACCCGGCGCACCATCGCGGTCGTCGCCTGGTCAGCAGTATCGAGACCTGGCTGACGCTCCATCCGGCTGAAAAACGTAAACCCTGGGCGGTTGCCATCCCGGAACTCTCGCGCCAGGCGTGGGAACGAACAACGGCGCACTGTGAGGCATTTAGCGAAGCCGGGCTGGCGCACCGTATTCACCAGCTCCTGCCTGAACAGGGGCAACTGTTTGTCGGCAACAGCCTGGTCGTGCGTTTGATTGACGCCTTTTCACAGTTGCCTGCTGGCTACCCGGTGTACAGCAACCGTGGCGCCAGCGGCATCGACGGGCTTATTTCGACAGCGGCGGGCGTGCAGCGCGCCAGCGCGAAATCGACGCTGGCCATCGTGGGCGATCTCTCCGCGCTCTACGATCTCAATGCGCTGGCGCTACTGCGTCAGGCGTCCGCCCCGTTCGTGCTGATGGTGGTAAACAACAACGGCGGGCAAATTTTCTCCCTGTTGCCCACGCCGCAGACCGAGCGCGAGCGATTCTATCTGATGCCGCAGAACGTGCAGTTCGAACACGCCGCAGCGATGTTCAGCCTGAAATATCATCGTCCGGAAAGCTGGGAGCAGCTGGGTGCCGCGCTAGCGACCGCCTGGAAACAGCCGGGTGCGACGCTGATTGAGCTGGTGGTGAACGAGGCTGACGGTGCGCAGGCGCTGCAAAGCCTGCTGGCGCAGGTGAGCCAGCTGTGATCCTCCGGGCGGTACAGCAGGCCGGTAAGCCAGGCTACCCCTGGTTGGTTTTTCTGCACGGCTTTTCCGGCGACAGCCGCGAGTGGCAGAAGGTGGGTGAAAAACTCAGCGACTACCCCCGGCTGTATCTCGATCTGCCGGGGCACGGCGGATCCCGGCAGGTTGGCGTGGCGGGGTTCGAAGAGATGAGCACATTACTCACCCGAACTTTAATTAGTTACAACATACTCAACTTCTGGCTCATCGGGTACTCCCTCGGCGGCCGCATTGCGATGTTCCACGCCTGCCAGCAGCCAAAGGGGTTGCTGGGCCTGATAGTTGAAGGCGGGCATCCGGGCTTGCAGGATGCCGAAGCGCGTCATACGCGCCTGGCATCGGACCGCAACTGGGCGAGACGTTTTCGCACCGAACCGCTGGATAAGGTATTCACTGACTGGTATCAACAGCCCGTTTTTGCCACCCTGACGGACACTCAGCGCGATGCGCTGATTACCTTGCGCAGCCAGAACAGCGGCGTGGCGCTGGCGATGATGCTCGAGGCGACGTCGCTGGCGGTGCAGCCCGATTTACGCGCCGCGCTTAGCGCACGCGATTTCGCTTTTGATTATCTCTGTGGCGAACGCGATGAGAAGTTTGCGGCCCTTGCCGCTGAACTGAACGCCGTTCGCCATCTCATTCCAAACGCCGGACACAACGCCCATCGGGAAAACCCCGAAGCGGTGAGCGCGAGTCTGGTTCAGATACTGCGTCTTCGAATAAAGGACACTCTATGATCTATCCTGATGAAAACATGCTCTATGCACCGGTTGAATGGCAAGACTGCTCCGAAGGCTATACCGACATTCGTTACCACAAATCCACCGACGGCATTGCCAAAATCACCATTAACCGTCCGCAGGTGCGTAACGCCTTCCGTCCGCTGACCGTTAAAGAGATGATTCAGGCCCTGGCGGATGCGCGCTACGACGACAATATCGGCGTGATTATCCTGACCGGCGAAGGGGATAAGGCGTTCTGCTCCGGCGGCGATCAGAAAGTACGCGGTGACTACGGCGGATACCAGGACGATGCGGGCACGCACCACCTGAACGTGCTCGATTTCCAGCGTCAGATCCGCACCTGTCCAAAACCGGTGGTGGCGATGGTGGCGGGTTACTCCATCGGTGGCGGTCACGTGCTGCACATGATGTGTGACCTGACCATCGCCGCAGAGAACGCCATCTTCGGCCAGACCGGCCCGAAAGTGGGATCTTTCGACGGCGGCTGGGGCGCCTCCTATATGGCACGCATCGTCGGGCAGAAAAAAGCCCGCGAAATCTGGTTCCTGTGCCGTCAGTACAACGCCCGGGAAGCGCTGGAGATGGGGCTGGTCAATACCGTGGTCCCGATTGCCGACCTCGAAAAAGAGACCGTCCGCTGGTGTCGCGAAATGCTGCAAAACAGCCCCATGGCGCTGCGTTGCCTGAAAGCGGCCCTCAACGCCGACTGTGACGGCCAGGCAGGCCTGCAGGAGCTGGCGGGCAACGCCACCATGCTGTTCTACATGACCGAAGAGGGTCAGGAAGGGCGCAACGCGTTTAACGAAAAACGCCAGCCAGACTTCAGCAAATTCAAACGGAACCCGTAATGCGTCGCGCGCAGGTTTACCGCTGGCAGATACCGATGGACGCGGGCGTGGTGCTGCGTGAACGGCGGTTAAAAACCCGTGACGGCGTTTTCGTGCATTTGCAGCAGGGCGAGCGGGAAGGCTGGGGCGAGGTGTCGCCGCTGCCGGGCTTTAGCCTGGAGTCGCTGGAGGAAGCGCAGGCCGCGCTGGTGGCCTGGGCGGATGCCTGGCGCGAGGGGGCCAATCCACCGCTACCGGACGTGCCTTCCGCCGCCTTTGGCATCAGCTGCGCGCTGGCGGAGCTCGACGGTAGCCTGCCGGAAGCGGCCGATTATCGCGCGGCGCCGCTCTGCACGGGCGATCCGGACGAACTCTTCGCGTTGCTCTCCGCCATGCCGGGTGAGAAGGTCGCAAAAATCAAAGTCGGCCTCTACGAAGCGGTACGCGACGGCATGGTGGCCAACCTGCTGCTGGAAGCGATCCCCGACCTTCGTCTGCGTCTGGATGCGAACCGCGCCTGGACGCCGCTGAAGGCGCAGCAGTTTGCAAAGTACGTCAACCCGGCATACCGCAGCCGCATTGCCTTTCTGGAAGAGCCGTGTAAAACCCGTGACGATTCGCGTGCGTTTGCCCGCGAAACGGGGATTGCCATCGCCTGGGATGAAAGCCTGCGCGAAGCGGATTTTGCCTTCGTTGCCGAGCCCGGCGTCAGCGCAGTGGTGATAAAACCGACCCTGACCGGCAGTCTGGCGAAGGTGCGCGAGCAGGTTGCAGCGGCGCACGCCGCAGGGCTGACGGCGGTGATCAGCTCCTCTATAGAATCCAGCCTTGGGCTGACGCAGCTGGCGCGTATTGCCGCCTGGTTAACGCCGGACACGGTGCCTGGCCTCGACACGCTGAACCTGATGCAGGCTCAGCTTATCCGCACGTGGCCGGGCAGTACGCTGCCGTGCCTGAATACCGGGGCGCTGGAGCCGTTGTTATGAGTTTTGCCGACTGGCCCTGGCGTCACTGGTGCGTGCAGTTTGCGGATAAACCGGCCCTGAGACTGAACGACGAGGTGCTTACCTGGCAGCAGCTGTGCGTCCGCGTCGACCGTCTCGCGGCGGGGTTTCACCAGCAGGGCGTGGCGGAGGGCGACGGCGTGCTGCTGCTGGCCCATAACCATCCGCAGACCCTGCTGGCATGGCTGGCGCTGCTCCAGTGCGGCGCGCGTATCCTTCCTGTTAACCCACAGCTGCCGCTCCCGCTGCTGGAGGTGTTACTCCCGCAGATGACGCTGCGCTTTGCGCTGGTGCTGGACGGCAGCTATGACGCTCTTCCTGCCCTGAGCATGCGCGATCGTGAAGGGGAACATCGCGTCGCGTGGCAACCGGCACGGCTGGCGTCCATGACGCTCACCTCAGGCTCCACCGGGCTGCCAAAAGCGGCGGTCCATACCTGCGCGGCCCATCTTGCCAGCGCGCGCGGCGTACTGTCGCTGATGCCCTATGGCGGTGACGATGACTGGCTGCTTTCGCTGCCGCTGTTTCATGTCTCCGGCCAGGGAATTTTATGGCGCTGGCTGCAGGCGGGGGCGAGGTTAACCGTGCGCGAGAAACAGCCTCTGGAGCAGGCTTTGCGCGGCTGCACGCACGCCTCGCTGGTGCCAACCCAGCTCTGGCGTCTTCTGAATACCGACAGCCACATTGCCCTGAAAGCGGTTTTGCTTGGCGGGGCGGCGATTCCGGTGGCGTTAACGCAACAGGCGCGGGAGCATGGGATCCGCAGCTTCTGCGGTTACGGCCTGACCGAATTTGCCTCTACCGTCTGCGCGAAAGAGGCGGACGGCGAGCCGGACGTGGGCTCTGCGCTGCCGGGCAGAGAGGTGCAGATCGTGAACGGTGAGGTCTGGATCAAGGCGCACAGCATGGCCTCAGGCTACTGGCGGGACGGTGCGTTAATTCCGCTGACCAACGCGCAGGGATGGTTCGCCACCCGCGATCGCGGTGAATGGCATGATGGCCGCCTGACGATTCTGGGTCGTATGGACAACCTCTTTTTTAGCGGGGGAGAAGGGATCCAGCCGGAAAGCCTTGAGCGGGTTATCGCAACACACCCGCAGATTAATCAGGTGTTTATCGTCCCGCTGGACGACGCCGAATTTGGCCAACGTCCGGTGGCGGTGGTGGAGTGTGAACCGGGAACGGATATCACCTGTTTCCCTGACTGGGTCAGGGATAAGCTGGCGCGGTTTGAGCAACCCATCCGCTGGCTGCTGCTGCCGACCGAGCTCAAAAATGGCGGCATCAAAGTCTCCCGTCGCGCGCTGCAGCAGTGGGTCAATGCATCACTTAAGGGATAAGCGCCGTTTCAAATAGTGACAATCTTTCGACCTGCCGCACGCAGAGTCCTTGATCCCCGGAAGACTCCGGTTAAAATCTCGCGGTTCTGGAACTTCTCTATAAAATGTGCGGGATCGCGATAATGAAAAAAGTGGCATTAATGGGCTTCGGCCTGATGGTTGTTTCTGCGGCGGCAAACGCCATTAGCATTAACGGCTCGGCGGGTCAGGATTATACCCACCTGGGCTTCGGCATGGGCACGGAAACCTCCGGTCTGGCGATGACCGGTGGCTGGACGCATAACGATGACGACGGCGACGCGGCAAGCCTCGGTCTCGGTCTGAACGTTCCGCTGGGCCCGTTCCTGGCGACTGTTGGCGGTAAAGGTATCTACACCAACCCGAATGACGGTGACGAAGGGTACGCGGCGGCGGTGGGCGGCGGTCTGCAGTGGAAAATTGGCGACAGCTTCGGCCTTTTCGGCGAGTACTACTACTCACCGGACTCGCTTTCCAGCGGTATCGACAGCTATGAAGAGGCCAACGCCGGTGCGCGCTGGACCATCATGCGTCCGATTACCATTGAAGCGGGCTATCGTTATCTGAACCTGGCCGGCAAAGACGGCAACCGCGACAATGCGCTGGCTGACGGTCCATACGTGGGCGTTAGCGCAGGCTTCTAAACACACCGGCGCGGCACGCTGTCGCGCCAGTTTCTCTCTTCTCCTACCCACGTTTGCGCTATAGTGTTCTGACCAAATAAGCGGGAGAACATAATGATTAACGTGGAGATGTTATCCACCGGCGACGAAGTGCTGCATGGACAAATTATTGATACCAATGCCGCCTGGCTTGCCGATCTTTTCTTTGAGCAAGGATTACCGTTAACGCGCCGCAATACCGTGGGCGACAATCTTGAGTCGCTGGTGAGTGTTCTGCGCGAACGCAGCGAACACTGTGACGTGCTGATTGTTAACGGTGGGCTCGGCCCCACCAGCGACGACCTCAGCGCGCTGGCCGCTGCGAATGCCAAAGGCGAAGGGCTGGTGCTGCATGAAGCGTGGCTCTCGCAGATGGAGCGCTTTTTTGCCGAACGCGGTCGCGTCATGGCCCCCAGCAACCGCAAACAGGCTGAGATCCCCGCCAGCGCGGAGCTGGTCGATAACCCGGTTGGTACCGCATGTGGGTTTGCCATGCAGTTGAACCGCTGCCTGATGTTCTTTACGCCGGGCGTGCCCTCAGAATTTAAGGTGATGGTCGAGCAGCAGATCCTGCCGCGCCTTCGCCAGCGCTTTACCCTGCCGGAACCCCCGCTTTGCCTGCGCCTGACCACTTTTGGCCGCTCTGAAAGCGATCTGGCCCAGAGCCTCGATCACCTCTCACTCCCGCCGGGCGTTTCCATGGGCTATCGCTCCTCCATGCCAATCATTGAGCTTAAGCTGACCGGGCCTGCCACGCAGAAAGAGGCGATGCTGGCCTTGTGGCCTGAGGTGCAGCGCGTGGCGGGCGAAAGCCTGATTTTCGAAGGCACGGAAGGGCTACCGGCGCAGATTGCGAAGCATCTGCAGTCGCGCCAGCTGAGCGTGACCTTAAGCGAGCAGTTCACCGGCGGCCTGCTGGCGCTGCAGTTGTCTCGCGTCAACGCGCCGCTGTTGGCCAGCGAAGTGGTGCCGTTCCAGCAGGAGACCCTGGCGCAGACCGCCCGTTGGGCATCTGAAAGAAGGGTAAAACATTTTGCCGGCCTGGCGCTGTTTGTCGGGGGGCTGGATGAGGAATATCTTAACTTCGCGCTGGCCACGCCGGAAGGCACCTGGGCGCTGCGGGTTAAGATGAGTATCACCCGCCACAGCCTGGCGGTGCGTCAGGAGGTTTGTGCGATGATGGCACTGAACATGCTGCGCCGCTGGTTGAATGGCAAAGAGGTGGCCAGCGAGCACGGCTGGATCCACGTTGTCGAGTCGTTGTACGTTGAGTAAACCGTTGGCCGGGGCCTTTCGCCCCGGCCATGTTCAGCCCAGCGCCTTCGCCAGCAGGGTAATCGGATGTTCACAGCGTAAGCTTGTGGACATCTCAATCTGCCACTTGCAGGTTTCGCAGTCGGTCACCACGATATCCGCGCCGCTCTCTTCAATCTGACGGAACAGTGGGGCGCCAATTGCCTGTGACGTGACGTAGTTTTCCCGTTTAAAGCCGTAGGTTCCCGCAATTCCGCAGCAGCGCGAATCCAGCACCGTTAGCTCCAGGCCCGGGATTAACCGCAGCAGCTCCAGCGTATACAGCGACCAGCCCATTTTCTCCATATGACACGGCGTGTGATACACCACTTTCAGGGGCAATTTCCTGAGCGGCAGGGTCTGCCCGCTGTCCAGTTTGCGCCACAGAAAACGCGTCGCCAGCTCGATGTGCTCGCGCAGCCCGCGGTTATCCACATCCAGCAGATGAGGATACTCATCGCGCAGGGTAAAGGTACAGGTGGAGGAGGTCGCCAGCACCGGAATACCTTTCTCGACGATGGCTTCGCGCAGCGACGTGACGTTGCTCTGCGCCTGCCTGCGTGCTTTATCGGTAAACCCGTTGGCAATCAGCGGCACGCCGCAGCACTTCTCCTTGTTCAGTAGCTGTACGCCTGTTCCCATGGCGTTCAGCACCTTCAGCAGATCTTTTCCCAGCTGCGGGTGGTTGTAGTTCACGTAGCAGCCGTGGAAAAAAGCCACCTGGTCGGCATACTGCGCCTGCTTCGCCGCGACGGACGTGTACCAGCGGCGGAAGGTGCCGTGAGAATATTTCGGCAGGCTGCGGTGATGATCGATCTTAAGGGTGGCATCCAGCAGCTGTCGTACCGGTTTGAGGGAGGTTGCGGCGTTTACCAGCGGAGCGAACGGCGTCGACAGGCTGCCCATCAGATCGGTGTGGCTCAGAATGGCGTCCCGCAGTGACGGTTTTTGCGTGCTGTAGCGCGCCCGGGCGCGCTGGATGATATCGCCGATTTTCACATCCGATGGGCAGGCGACTTCACAGCGTTTGCAGTTGATGCAGTATTTCAGGGCTTCGTCGTACAGCTTACCGTCCTTCAGGCGCAGGCGTTCGCCGTCCGGCCCGGCCTGTTTCGGGCCTGGATAGCGTGGATTGACGCCGCTGACCGGGCAGACCGTGGTACACACCGTGCATTTGATGCAGCTTTCAAAACGGGTATCGTTCATTGTTCAGCCTCCATGCGTTGGCTAATCTGCTCTGCCGCATACAGCGCCGTAACGGCGCAGACGCCGCCACCGCAGCCCTGGGCGATGGGGTCATATCCACCCAGCAGCGAGCCAATGGCAAAAAGATTACTGATGGGCTTACCGGCAAGCTGCGGATGTAGCCGGTTATCGACGATGACGCCAAACTGCTGCCAGGGCTGCGGCGAGAAGAAATCGCTCTGGTACCAGTCCGCGCGGGAGGCGCTCTGCCGGACATCCAGCCCCATAATGGCTTCCCGGATGCCCTCCCGGCTACTCAGCAGCCCGTTACTGAAGAAACTGCCGCTGGCCAGCACCGTATAACGGGCCCGAAGGGGGATATCATCGTGGTTGCGCGTCCAGATTTCGTTCACCGCGCCGTCCGTCAGGGTAATTTTTTTCACTTCATCCCCTGCCATCCAGACGCCACCCTGCGCAACAAACTGGCGCTGGAGTTGGGTATGCAGGCGAATACCGGGTACGGAAGGGGGCAGCGTGGGCAACAAACCGAGCGTGCAGGGCAGACGGTCTGAGAGCCAGCGCCAGAGTCGGTTGTCGTTTAAGCCAAAGCAGGCGGGCATCAATAGCGCATCGCATCCTGCCGCAAGCGGGCTGAGTGCCTCATACAGCAGCGGCCATTTCTCTTCGTTATCAAGGAAACGGGCGATATTCACCGCGCGAAATTCACTTGGGTTATCGCGTAGAACGTCCAGCTCTGGCAGCTCTATCTCTGCGGTGTCAGCATTAACCCCCTGGCGACAGAGTGATGCTGCCGCGAGATGGGGCTGAAAATCCAGAAAACCGCTGATGCCCACCACCCGCACGCGTGCGGCGCTGAACGGGGCAACGGGCACCTCCTCCGGGCTGAGCCAGGCGGAGCGTAGGGTACCAAGCGGCGTGACGCGCTGATGATTTTGCCTGGCGCTGCCCTGCAGACGTGCGCCGCACTCTGCCAGCAGCGCTTCGGTTTCCAGGGCAAAGCGGTCAATATGTTGCGCGCCAATCAGGTGATACGGGTGCTGCGGCGGCAGCTTTTCGCGGCAGGTTTCGTCCACCAGATCCAGCGAGCCTGACGAAAAGTGCAGGGCGCTCTGTCCCCGGGTGATAATGGCGCAGCGCAGCCCCTGCTTTGTGAGTTTGATTCCACAAAGCAGGCCTGCCAGCCCGCCGCCGACAATCACGGCATCAAATTTCATCGTGTTGCTCCTTCTCAAGACCGCACAGCCCCTGGTAGACCCAGCGGG
This sequence comes from Enterobacter sp. WCHEn090032, assembly GCF_003986875.1. NCBI lineage: Bacteria > Pseudomonadati > Pseudomonadota > Gammaproteobacteria > Enterobacterales > Enterobacteriaceae > Enterobacter > Enterobacter sp. WCHEn090032. Next base: position 24,940 of record NZ_RXRN01000002.1, on the reverse strand, counting down.
TAAACTCGCTTTCCCGCAGGGCATCACCCCAGGCGACAGGCTGAATCCCCTTCCAGCGCTCGTTTAAAAACGCGCTGAGCTGATCGAGCGACTGGGTGGCGGTGGTGGTATGAAAACGCTGCAGCAGCCCGGCGGCACGGCAGGCGCAGAGCTCACCCTGACAGGTTCCCATTCCGACGCGGGTACGGCGGCGGAGATCGAGCAGGCTGGTGACCGTCAGGTTCTCCACCGCGTACTGCACTTCACCGGCGGTCACGGCTTCGCACTCGCACACCAGGCTGCGGCTCAATCGTCCTTCACCGAGCCACTGTGGCGTTCTGTCGCCGTGGCGGTAAATAGCGGACCCGCGCAGCGGCGCGGGCAGGGAGATGATTTTTTGCAGCGTTTTCTCGGTAGACTGGCGCGATCCGGGTAAAGGCTGTTCTGCCGTCACGCACCGTTCGGTATTGCCCAGCTTGCGGCAGACGGCATCCGTCGCCCACTCGGCCATCAGACGATAGGTCATCAGCTTGCCGCCTGTAATCGTGATAAACCCGTCCAGGCCATCGCGCGCGGCGTGATCGAGCAGCACAATGCCGCGGCTGACGTTACGCCCGCTCGGATCGTCGTCGCTGGCCACCAGCGGGCGGACGCCGGCATAGGCGCGCAGGATCCGGGTCTGCGCCATGACCGGGGCCAGTTTTTCCCCTTCGCGCAGCAGGATGTCCACCTCTTCGGCGGTCACGCGGTTGTAATCAATTTCGCTGTAGTCCACGTGGGTGGAGGTGGTGCCGATTAACGAAATGGTATCGCCCGGCACCAGAATATCGGCATCGGAGGGTTTGCGGCAGCGGTTGATCACATGGTTATTAATGCGGTGGTCGAGGATCAGCAGGGAGCCTTTCGCCGGGAACATGCGTACCGACAGGTCAGCATATTCCGCAATACGTTGACCCCAGATCCCGGCGGCATTGATGACGACGGAGGCAAACAGCTCGCTGTGTTCGTTGTATTGCGTATCAAACACCCGCACGCCGCAGATGCGATGGCCTTCACGGATCAGCCCGGTCACTTCGTGCCCGGTCAGGATGTGCGCCCCATGCTCGCGGGCGTCCAGCATATTGGCGGCCGTCAGGCGAAAGGGATCAACCGTCCCGTCGGGCACTTTGACCGCGCCCGTCAGGGCCGGGTTGACGGCGGGTTCAAGGCGGCGCGCGAGGGCCGGGTCGATGGCCTCGGCCTGAATCCCCGCCGCATGACATGCCGTCAAAAAGGTTGACTGAAAGGCGAGATCGTCTTCGGGAAGGGTGATAAACAGACCGTCGGTCGGCTCAATGCAGTGGCGGGCAATACGCCGCAGGATCTGATTTTCGGCGATACATTCGCGTGCTGATTCGCCGTCCGTCACGGCGTAGCGGGCGCCGCTGTGAAGCAGTCCATGATTGCGTCCGGTTGCGCCTGTCGCAATGTCATGGCGCTCCACCAGCGTGACGCTTAACCCCCGCAGGGCACAATCGCGTGCGATGCCGGCGCCGGTTGCGCCACCGCCAATGATAATCACATCGCGAAAGCGTGGATCGTGAATTGTCATTGTCATCCCTCAGTGTTCGTTTTTTATCATTTAGCCACATGAAAACTGTGGTTTGTTTGATTTCGAACACAAACGAGCGAAATTCGAAAGTGAAACGTGATTTCATGCGCTTTTTTGCGCATCCTGTCATATTTCTGTAACAATTTGTGCGTTGATTCACAGTAACATTCACCGTGATTTCTTAACATCGCGACCTCTCTGGAGTATGGGGCAGTTAAACCCCTGTAAATTCAATAGCTGGCCACGGAGGCTGTCATGCTCAGTATCTTCAAACCTGCGCCGCATCGGGCGCGTCTGCCAGAGGCAGAAATTGATCCGCTATACCGCCGTCTGCGTTGGCAAATTTTCCTCGGGATCTTCTTCGGGTACGCGGCGTATTACCTTGTGCGCAAAAACTTCGCGCTTGCTATGCCGTATCTGGTGGAGCAGGGCTTTTCACGCGGCGATCTGGGGTTCGCGCTGTCGGGGATCTCCATCGCCTACGGTTTTTCCAAATTCATCATGGGGTCCGTCTCGGATCGCTCGAATCCGCGCGTGTTCCTGCCGGCGGGTCTGATCCTCGCGGCTGCGGTCATGCTGTTTATGGGCTTTGTGCCGTGGGCAACCTCCAGCATTGCCATCATGTTCGTGCTGCTGTTCCTCTGCGGCTGGTTCCAGGGGATGGGATGGCCGCCATGCGGACGTACCATGGTGCACTGGTGGTCGCAGAAAGAGCGTGGCGGCATCGTGTCGGTATGGAACTGTGCGCATAACGTGGGGGGCGGCATTCCGCCTCTGCTGTTCCTGCTGGGGATGGCCTGGTTTAACGACTGGCATGCGGCGCTCTACATGCCGGCCTTTGGCGCCATTCTGGTGGCGATTATTGCCTTCGCCCTGATGCGTGATACGCCGCAGTCCTGCGGCCTGCCGCCGATTGAAGAGTACAAAAACGACTACCCGGATGATTACAGCGAGAAGCACGAAGAAGAGCTGACGGCAAAGCAGATCTTCATGAAGTACGTGCTGCCTAACAAGCTGCTGTGGTATATCGCGGTCGCCAACGTGTTCGTTTATCTGCTGCGCTATGGCATTCTCGACTGGTCGCCGACTTACCTGAAAGAGGTGAAGCACTTCGCGCTGGATAAATCCTCCTGGGCCTACTTCCTGTATGAATATGCGGGGATCCCGGGCACCCTGATTTGCGGCTGGATGTCGGACAAAGTGTTTAAAGGCAACCGCGGTGCGACGGGCGTCTTCTTTATGACTCTGGTCACCATCGCCACCGTGGTCTACTGGCTCAACCCGCCGGGCAACCCATCAGTTGATATGGCCTGTATGATCGTCATCGGCTTCCTGATTTACGGTCCGGTTATGCTGATTGGTCTGCACGCTCTGGAGCTGGCACCGAAAAAAGCGGCAGGCACGGCGGCGGGCTTTACCGGTCTGTTTGGCTATCTGGGCGGTTCGGTCGCGGCGAGCGCCATTGTTGGCTACACCGTTGACTTCTTCGGCTGGGACGGCGGCTTTATGGTGATGATTGGCGGCAGCGTGCTGGCGGTCCTGCTGCTGGTTGTTGTGATGATCGGTGAAAAACGTCACCACGCGGAAGTGCTGGCGCGTCGTCAATAAGGAGCATTGTAATGAAATTAACACAGTTAGCGACGGGCCTGCTGCTGGCGGGCCTGATGACCGGGTCCGCGCTGGCGGCAGATAAAATCGTCATCGCCCACCGCGGTGCGAGCGGCTATCTGCCGGAGCATACGCTGCCGGCAAAAGCGATGGCCTATGCGCAGGGTGCGGATTATCTGGAGCAGGATCTGGTGATGACGAAGGATGACCAGCTGGTTGTCCTGCACGATCACTACCTTGACCGCGTGACGGACGTGGCGGAGCGTTTCCCGGACCGCGCCCGCAAAGATGGCCGCTACTACGCCATTGACTTTACGCTGGCAGAGATCCGCTCGCTGAAGTTCACGGAAGGCTTCGAGATTGAAAATGGCAAGAAGAAGCAGGTTTATCCGGGGCGTTTCCCGATGGGCAAATCTGACTTCCGGATCCATACCTTCCAGGACGAGATTGAGTTTGTTCAGGGGCTGAACCACTCAACCGGGAAAAATATCGGCATCTACCCGGAAATCAAGGCGCCGTGGTTCCACCACCAGGAAGGGAAAGACATTGCCGCGAAAACGCTGGAAGTGCTGAAGCAGTACGGCTACACCAGCAAGAAGGACAAGGTTTATCTGCAGTGTTTTGACGCCGCTGAGCTCAAGCGCATCAAAACCGAGCTGGAGCCGAAGATGGGGATGGATCTCAATCTGGTGCAGCTGATTGCCTACACCGACTGGAATGAAACCCAGGAGAAGCAGCCGGACGGCAAGTGGGTAAACTACAACTACGACTGGATGTTTAAGCCGGGCGCGATGAAGCAGATAGCGCAGTACGCCGACGGTATCGGGCCGGATTACCACATGCTGGTGGCAGAGGGCTCTACACCGGGCCACGTGAAGCTGACGGCGATGGTGAAAGAGGCGCATGCCAGCAAGATGCAGGTCCATCCGTACACGGTGCGCGCAGACCAGCTGCCGCCGTATGCCACGGACGTGAATCAGCTTTATGAGGTGTTGTACAACCAGGCGGGCGTGGACGGACTGTTTACGGATTTCCCGGATAAAGCAGTGAGTTTTTTGAAGGATAAACGCTGAAATTGCCGGGTGGCGGCTGCGCCTTACCCGGCCTACGAACTGCGGTTTTGTAGGTCGGGTAAGCGAAGCGTCACCCGACACAATCACATCTCGATTTCTATATCGCCTTTTGCCCGGCAGCAGCAGGGCAAAATTTCCCCTTCGTTGATAAAGGCCAGCGGTTCGGTCAGCCAGTCCACCTGGCCTGCGACCAGGCGGCAGCGGCAGGAGCCGCAATAACCTTCACGACACTGGTACTCCACCTCCACCTGATGCGCTTCAAGCGCCACCAGCAGGGAAGGGTGCTCTTCCTGGCACAGCACTTCGGTGCCCGAAAGGCTCAGCGTGACGCGTGTCATCAGAGCTGGAAGTCGCTCAGGTCGTCAGTGTTCACTTCAGAATCAATCTGACCGACCAGGTAAGAACTGACTTCCACTTCCTGTGGCGCCACCTGCACGTTATCGGACACCAGCCAGGTGTTGATCCACGGAATAGGGTTAGAGCGCGTCTGGAACGGCAGGTCGAGACCAACTGCCTGCATACGGATGTTGGTAATGTACTCAACGTACTGGCACAGAATATCTTTGTTCAGGCCAATCATGGAGCCGTCGCGGAACAGGTAGTCTGCCCACTCTTTCTCCTGCTGGGCCGCCAGCACGAACAGGTCGTAGCACTCCTGTTTGCACTCTTCGGCAATTTGCGCCATCTCCGGGTCGTCCGAACCGCTGCGCAGCAGATTCAGCATGTGCTGGGTACCGGTCAGGTGCAGGGCTTCGTCACGGGCGATCAGACGGATGATTTTGGCGTTACCTTCCATCAGCTTGCGCTCGGCAAAGGCGAAGGAGCAGGCAAAGCTCACGTAGAAGCGGATCGCTTCCAGCGCGTTGACGCTCATCAGACACAGATACAGCTGCTTTTTCAGCGCACGCAGGTTCACGGTGATGGTTTTACCGTTCACATGGTGAGTGCCTTCGCCCAGCAGATGCCAGTAGCTGGTCATCTCAATCAGCTCGTCGTAGTAATGGGCAATGCCTTCCGCGCGCTTCTGGATCTGCTCATTGGTGACGATATCGTCAAATACCACCGCCGGATCGTTGACGATGTTGCGGATGATATGGGTGTAAGAGCGGGAGTGGATCGTCTCGGAGAACGCCCAGGTTTCTACCCAGGTTTCCAGCTCAGGAATGGAGATCAGCGGCAGCAGCGCCACGTTCGGGCTACGTCCCTGAATGGAGTCCAGCAGCGTCTGGTATTTCAGGTTGCTGATGAAGATATGTTTTTCGTGATCCGGCAACGACTGGTAGTCAATACGGTCGCGGGAAACGTCCACTTCTTCCGGACGCCAGAAGAAGGAGAGTTGCTTTTCAATCAGCTTTTCAAAGATGTCATATTTTTGCTGATCGTAGCGTGCCACGTTGACCGGCTGGCCGAAGAACATCGGCTCTTTGAGCTGGTCGTTTTTCGTCTGTGAAAAGGTGGTATATGCCATTGCGGTGAGTCCTGTTGAGATTTTATTGCCCGGCGGCACTGCGTTTGCCGGGCCTCCAAAATCGTAGGCCGGGTAAGCGTAGCGCCACCCGGCAAAGTGCTTAGATCTTACATGCGCCGCTTTCGCAGCCATCGTCCTGAATTGACGGAACCAGGTCGTCCTGCGCGTCTTCCGCACCATCACGGGTGTTGTGATAGTACAGGGTTTTCACGCCAAATTTGTAGGCGGTCAGCAGGTCTTTCAGCAGCTGCTGCATCGGAACCTTACCAGACGGGAAGCGCGTCGGGTCGTAGTTGGTATTGGCAGAGATCGACTGGTCGATAAATTTCTGCATGATACCCACCAGCTGCAGGTAGCCGTCGTTGTTAGGCATTTCCCACAGCAGCTCGTAGTTGTCACCCAGCGTCTCGTAATCCGGCACCACCTGACGCAGCACGCCGTCTTTCGAGGCTTTGATGCTGACGTGGCCGCGCGGTGGCTCAATACCGTTGGTGGCGTTGGAGATCTGCGAAGAGGTCTCGGACGGCATCAGGGCAGAGAGCGTGGAGTTACGCAGACCGTAGGTCTTGATGGACTCGCGCAGGCCTTCCCAGTCGAGATGCAGCGGCTCGCTGACAATCGCATCCAGGTCTTTCTTGTAGGTGTCGATAGGCAGAATGCCTTTCGCATAGGTGGTTTCGTTGAACCACGGGCACGCGCCTTGCTCTTTCGCCAGCTCGTTAGAGGCTTTCATCAGATAGTACTGAATGGCTTCAAACGTCTGGTGGGTCAGGTTGTTGGCGCTGCCGTCAGAGTAACGCTTGCCGTTTTTCGCCAGCCAGTAGGCGAAGTTGATCACGCCGATACCCAGGGTACGACGGCCCATCGCACCGCGTTTGGCTGCCGGGATTGGATAATCCTGGTAGTCCAGCAGGGCGTCGAGGGCGCGGACGGCCAGCACTGCCAGCTCTTCCAGCTCGTCCAGGCTCTTAATCGCACCCAGGTTGAACGCGGACAGCGTACACAGCGCAATTTCACCGTTTTCGTCGTTCACGTCTTCCAGCGGTTTGGTCGGCAGGGCGATCTCCAGGCACAGGTTAGACTGGCGCACTGGCGCAACAACCGGGTCAAACGGGCTGTGGGTGTTGCAGTGGTCAACGTTCTGGATGTAGATACGACCGGTAGAGGCACGTTCCTGCATCATCAGGGAGAACAGGTCGACCGCTTTCACGCGCTGTTTACGGATGCTGTCGTCTTTTTCGTATTTGGTATACAGACGCTCGAACTCGTCCTGATCGGCGAAGAACGCGTCATACAGGCCCGGGACGTCAGACGGGCTGAACAGGGTGATATCTTCGCCTTTCAGCAGACGGGTATACATCAGCTTGTTGATCTGTACGCCGTAGTCCATGTGACGCACGCGGTTGCCTTCCACGCCGCGGTTGTTTTTCAGGACCAGCAGGCTTTCCACTTCCAGGTGCCACATTGGGTAGAACAGGGTCGCTGCACCACCACGCACGCCGCCCTGAGAGCAGGATTTCACGGCCGTCTGGAAGTGTTTGTAGAACGGGATACAGCCGGTGTGGAACGCTTCACCGCCGCGAATTGGGCTGCCCAGCGCACGAATGCGACCGGCGTTGATACCGATACCGGCACGCTGGGAAACGTATTTCACAATGGCGCTGGAGGTGGCGTTGATGGAATCCAGGCTGTCACCGCACTCGATCAGTACGCAGGAGCTGAACTGACGGGTTGGAGTACGCACGCCAGACATGATTGGCGTAGGCAGAGAAATCTTGAACGTAGAAACCGCATCGTAGAAACGCTTCACGTAGTCCAGACGGGTTTCACGCGGATAGTTGGAGAACAGGCAGGCGGCCACCAGAATATAGAGGAACTGGGCGCTTTCGTAGATCTCACCGGTGACACGGTTCTGAACCAGGTATTTGCCTTCGAGCTGCTTCACTGCCGCATAGGAGAAGTTCATATCGCGCCAGTGATCGATAAACCCGTTCATCTGCTCGAACTCTTCTTCCGTATAGTCTTCCAGCAGATGCGTGTCGTATTTGCCCAGCTCAACCATTTTCACCACGTGGTCGTACAGCTTCGGCGGCTCAAACTGGCCGTAGGCTTTTTTACGCAGGTGGAAAATGGCCAGACGTGCCGCAAGGTACTGATAATCCGGTGCTTCACGGGAGATCAGGTCTGCCGCCGCTTTGATGATGGTTTCGTGGATATCAGACGTTTTGATGCCGTCGTAGAACTGGATGTGAGAACGCAGTTCAACCTGGGAGATAGATACGTTGTTCAGTCCTTCTGCTGCCCAGTCGAGAACTCGATGGATTTTGTCCAGATTGATACGCTCGGTAGTACCGTCGCGCTTTGTCACCAGCAGACTCTGATTCATGTGGGGTTTACCTGTCCGTGAAATAAAAAATATCCCCCGCTTATCCACAGAACCGTCTTGTGACTAACTCTGTGGATAAATACTACATATAGGGGGTTTGCGATAAGAAAAACGCTATATGGTGAGTATTCTAGTAAGGATTCTTTTCAGCACAAGGGTTGATTTTGACGTTAAATTGAGGTTGTGAAAGGGTAAAAAAGGCTAAGTCCTCATGCTGTAAGGCCTGGAAGAGATGTCAATAATTAAGAAAAAAAATTCAAAATTTGATCGAGTGCTGATTTCTTCGACGGGTGGTCAGAATTGCGCAACATGATGTCGCGCAATCTTTATAAGAATAACGAATGACGTTAGTCGTTTTTGGCGGTTGTATGCAACATATAGTTAACATCAACGCCCGGTGCGAGTTTGAATTTATTGGTCAGCGGATTGTAGTGCAGGCCGGTAATGTGCTGCTCTTTGAGCCACGTCTGGTCAACCCAGCTTAACAGCTCCGCAGGCTTGATGAATTTCTTCGCGTCGTGCGTCCCTTTCGGCACCATGCGCAGCACATACTCCGCACCGACGACGGCCATCAGCCAGGCTTTACCATTACGGTTGATGGTCGAGAAGAAGACCTGGCCGCCCGGTTTCACCAGTTTTGCACAGGCGTGCACCACGGATTGCGGATCGGGAACGTGCTCCAGCATCTCCATACAGGTCACCACATCGTACTGATGAGCATGTTTCGCCGCGTGTTCTTCGACGGTTTCCTGCACATATTCAACCTGAATACCCGACTCCAGGGCATGGAGACGGGCAACCTGCAACGGCTCGAAGCCCATATCCAGACCCGTGACGTTCGCCCCTTCGCGCGCCATGCTTTCAGCCAGGATACCGCCGCCGCAGCCGACATCGAGCACTTTCTTACCGAACAGACCGCCGGAACGCTCCGCGATATAGCCCAGACGCAGCGGATTAATGCGATGCAGCGGTTTGAACTCACCTTCGAGATCCCACCAGCGGGAGGCCACCGCTTCAAATTTGGCAATCTCTTCGTGGTCAACGTTGTGAGCCACCGGGGATTTTTCGGCATTCATGGGCGCTTTTACTCCTTATTTAGCAAGACGAATGAGTATATCAGGCAATCCCCGTGAATAAAGCGTATAGGTTTACCTGTATCACCTCGGCTGTGTTATAATTTGCGACCTTTGAATCCGGGATACAGTAGAGGGATAGCGGTTAGATGAGCGACCTTGCGAGAGAAATTACACCGGTTAACATCGAGGAAGAGCTGAAGAGCTCCTATCTGGACTATGCGATGTCGGTCATTGTTGGCCGTGCGCTGCCGGACGTCCGCGATGGCCTGAAGCCGGTACACCGTCGCGTACTATACGCCATGAACGTATTGGGCAATGACTGGAATAAAGCCTACAAAAAATCTGCCCGTGTCGTTGGTGACGTAATCGGTAAATACCATCCCCATGGTGATTCCGCGGTGTACGACACTATCGTCCGTATGGCGCAGCCATTCTCGCTGCGTTACATGCTGGTAGATGGTCAGGGTAACTTTGGTTCTATCGACGGCGACTCCGCCGCGGCAATGCGTTATACGGAAATCCGTCTGGCGAAGATTGCCCATGAGCTGATGGCCGACCTGGAAAAAGAGACGGTTGATTTCGTTGATAACTACGACGGCACGGAAAAAATTCCTGACGTTATGCCAACGAAAATCCCTAACCTGCTGGTCAACGGTTCGTCCGGTATCGCCGTAGGTATGGCAACCAACATTCCGCCGCACAACATCACGGAAGTGATCAACGGCTGCCTGGCCTATATCGACGATGAAGACATCAGCATTGAAGGGCTGATGGAACACATCCCGGGCCCGGACTTCCCGACGGCGGCGATCATCAACGGTCGTCGCGGTATTGAAGAAGCGTACCGTACCGGTCGCGGCAAGATCTACATCCGTGCCCGCGCTGAAGTGGAAGCGGACGCCAAAACCGGCCGCGAAACCATCATTGTTCACGAGATCCCGTATCAGGTGAACAAAGCGCGTCTGATTGAGAAAATCGCCGAGCTGGTAAAAGAAAAACGCGTTGAAGGCATCAGCGCGCTGCGTGACGAGTCTGATAAAGACGGGATGCGCATCGTGATTGAGATTAAACGCGACGCGGTGGGTGAGGTTGTGCTGAACAATCTGTACTCCCAGACTCAGCTTCAGGTCTCCTTCGGTATCAACATGGTTGCACTGCACCATGGTCAGCCGAAGATCATGAACCTGAAAGAGATCCTGAGCGCGTTCGTGCGTCACCGCCGTGAAGTGGTGACCCGCCGTACCATCTTTGAACTGCGCAAAGCGCGTGACCGTGCCCATATCCTTGAAGCGCTGGCGGTTGCGCTGGCCAACATCGACCCGATCATCGAGCTGATCCGTCGCGCGCCAACCCCGGCGGAAGCGAAAACCGCGCTGATTTCCCGTCCGTGGGATCTGGGCAACGTTGCGGCGATGCTGGAGCGTGCGGGTGATGACGCGGCGCGTCCTGAGTGGCTGGAGCCTGAGTTTGGCGTGCGTGACGGTCAATACTACCTGACTGAACAGCAGGCCCAGGCGATTCTGGATCTGCGTCTGCAGAAACTGACCGGCCTTGAGCATGAAAAACTGCTCGACGAATATAAAGAGCTGCTTGAGCAAATTGCCGAGCTGCTGCACATCCTGGGCAGCGCAGAGCGCCTGATGGAAGTGATCCGTGAAGAGCTGGAGCTGGTCCGCGATCAGTTCGGCGATGAGCGTCGCACCGAAATCACCGCCAACAGCGCGGACATCAACATCGAAGACCTGATCAACCAGGAAGACGTTGTTGTGACCCTGTCTCACCAGGGCTACGTGAAGTACCAGCCGTTGACCGACTACGAAGCACAGCGTCGTGGCGGCAAGGGCAAGTCTGCGGCACGTATTAAAGAAGAAGACTTTATTGACCGTCTGCTGGTGGCGAACACCCATGACACGATCCTCTGCTTCTCCAGCCGGGGTCGTCTGTACTGGATGAAAGTCTATCAGCTGCCGGAAGCGAGCCGTGGCGCACGTGGTCGTCCAATCGTTAACCTGCTGCCGCTGGAAGCGAACGAACGTATCACCGCCATTCTGCCGGTACGCGAGTACGAAGAGGGCGTGAACGTCTTTATGGCGACCGCCAGCGGTACCGTGAAGAAAACCGCGCTGACCGAATTCAGCCGTCCACGCTCTGCCGGTATCATCGCGGTGAACCTGAACGAAGGCGACGAGCTGATTGGCGTCGATCTGACCTCGGGCTCCGATGAAGTCATGCTCTTCTCTGCTGCCGGTAAAGTGGTGCGCTTCAAAGAAGACGCCGTTCGCGCAATGGGCCGTACCGCGACGGGCGTTCGCGGTATCAAACTGGCGGGCGAAGACAGCGTCGTTTCGCTGATCATTCCGCGCGGTGAAGGAGCCATCCTGACCGTCACGCAGAATGGTTACGGTAAACGTACGGCGGAAGGGGAATACCCAACCAAGTCTCGCGGCACGCAGGGCGTTATCTCTATCAAGGTGACCGAGCGCAACGGTTCCGTTGTTGGCGCGGTACAGGTAGACGACGCGGATCAGATCATGATGATCACCGATGCCGGTACGCTGGTGCGTACTCGCGTTTCTGAGATCAGCGTCGTGGGTCGTAACACCCAGGGTGTGATCCTCATCCGTACTGCGGAAGATGAAAACGTGGTAGGTCTGCAGCGCGTTGCTGAGCCAGTGGATGACGAAGAGCTCGACTCCATCGACGGTAGCGTCGCGGAAGGTGATGATGATATCGCGCCGGAAGCCGACACCGATGATGATGCAGCGGACGACGCTGACGAGTAATGTCTCCTGATGCAAAAAAGGGCCGGATTCCGGCCCTTTTCTTTTGCACAAGCAGAGAAGTCAACGTTGCGACCTGGCGCGTTTACCGCTACCTTAACCACATTCTTTTGACCCCGACGGCGGAGCCTCGCCCCTTTGAAATACCTCGTCTCCTTTCGTACTACGCTGAAAGTTTCTCGCTATCTGTTTCGGGCGCTGGCGCTCCTGCTTTGGCTGCTGGTGGCCCTGTTCTCGGTGTTTTACATCGTTAACGCGCTGCACCAGAAAGAAGCGGAGATCCGCCAGGAGTTTAATTTAAGCTCCGACCAGGCCCAGCGCTACATTCAGCGAACGTCTGATGTGATGAAGGAGCTGAAGTATATTGCCGAAAATCGCCTCACGGCGGAAAACGGCATTCTGGCGCTTCGCGGCCGGAGTGATAAAACCGAAGTTCCGGACTTCCAGCCCCTGTTCCCGGATTCCGATTGTTCCACGCTGAGCAACACCTGGCGCGGATCGCTGGAATCACTTGCCTGGTTCATGCGTTACTGGCGTGATAATTTCTCCGCCGCCTATGACCTGAACCGCGTATTCCTGATTGGCAGTGAAAATCTCTGCATGGCGGATTTTGGCCTGCGCGATGTGCCCGTTGAGCGTGATGATGCGCTGAAAAGCCTGCATGAACGTATCGTGAAATATCGCAATGCGCCGCAGGACGAGCGCGGGAATAACATCTTCTGGGTTAGCCAGGGCCCGCGTACGGGCGTGGGGTATTTCTACGCCCTGACCCCGGTCTATCTCGGCAATCGCCTGCAGGCACTGCTGGGGATTGAGCAGACCATTCGCATGGAAAACTTCTTTACCCCAGGCAGCCTGCCCATGGGGGTGACCATTCTGGATGAAAACGGTCATCAGCTGATCTCCCTTGCCGGACCCGATAACCGTTTAAACGTTGAACCGCAATGGATGCAGGAGCGGTCATGGTTTGGTTATACCTCAGGCTTCCGCGAGCTGGTGCTGAAGAAAAGTCTGCCGCCTTCTTCGCTGAGTATTGTCTATTCGCTGCCGGTGGACATGGTGCTCGAGCGGATACGCATTCTTATCATGAATGCCATTCTGCTGAACCTGCTGGCGGGCGGCGCGCTGTTTACCCTGGCACGCATGTATGAGCGAAAGATCTTTATTCCCGCCGAAAGCGACGCCCAGCGACTGGAGGAGCATGAGCAGTTTAACCGTAAGATTGTCGCCTCTGCCCCGGTGGGGATCTGCATTCTGCGTACCCAGGATGGGACAAATATTCTGAGTAACGAGCTGGCACATAACTACCTGAACATGCTGACGCATGAGGACCGGCAGCGGTTGACGCAGATTATCTGCGGTCAGCAGGTTAACTTTGTCGACGTGCTCACCAGTACCCATACCAACCTGCAGATCAGCTTTGTCCATTCCCGCTATCGCAATGAAAACGTGGCGATTTGCGTGCTGGTGGATGTCTCTGCGCGCGTGAAGATGGAAGAGTCGTTGCAGGAGATGGCCCAGGCCGCAGAGCAGGCCAGCCAGTCGAAATCGATGTTCCTTGCGACGGTCAGCCACGAGCTGCGCACGCCGCTGTACGGGATTATCGGTAACCTCGATCTGCTGCAGACGAAAGAGCTGCCGAAAGGGGTCGACAGGCTGGTGACGGCGATGAACAACTCTTCCAGTCTGCTGCTGAAAATCATTAGCGATATTCTCGACTTCTCTAAAATTGAATCTGAGCAGCTAAAAATCGAACCGCGGGAGTTCTCACCGCGCGAGGTGATGAACCATATCAGCGCTAACTATCTGCCGCTGGTGGTGCGTAAACAGCTGGGGCTTTACTGCTTTATCGAACCGGATGTGCCGCTGACGCTGCACGGCGATCCGATGCGTCTGCAGCAGGTTATCTCTAACCTGCTCAGCAACGCCATTAAATTCACCGATATCGGCTGCATTGTGTTGCACGTCCGCCGGGCGGGGGATTACCTGAGCATCCGCGTGCGCGATACGGGGGTGGGCATCCCGGCGAAAGAAGTGGTTCGTCTGTTTGACCCGTTCTTCCAGGTGGGGACCGGCGTGCAGCGTAACTTCCAGGGCACCGGACTGGGGCTGGCGATTTGTGAGAAACTCGTCAGCATGATGGACGGCGATATCTCGGTGGATACCGAGCCCGGCATGGGCAGCCAGTTCACCATCCGTATTCCACTCTATTCGGCGCAGTATCCGGCGAAAGCGACGCTAGACGGGCTAAGCGATAAGCGCTGCTGGCTGGCGGTGCACAATGCCTCGCTGAATGATTATCTGACGGCACTGCTGACCCACAGCGGCGTGCGGGTCTCGGGATATGAAGGCCAGACGCCGGACGTCGACGATGTGCTGATTACCGACGAGATGCTGGAACAGCCATGGCAGGGAAGAGGCGTGGTGATGTTCTGTCGTCGCCACATTGGTATCCCGGTTGAACGTGCACCTGGGGAGTGGGTACACAGTGTCGCAACGCCGCATGAGCTGTTGAGCCTGCTGGCGCGCATCTACAAGGTACAGCTGGAAGAGAGCGACAGCGCGGGCGGGTTGCCCTCACCGGAGGCGCTGGCGTCAGTGAATGACGATATGATGATTCTGGTGGTGGATGACCATCCGATTAACCGCCGCCTGCTGGCTGATCAGCTCGGATCGCTTGGCTACCAGTGTAAAACCGCGAATGATGGCGTGGATGCGCTAAATGTGCTGAGTAAAAATCATATTGATATCGTCCTTAGCGACGTCAACATGCCTAACATGGATGGTTACCGCCTGACGCAGCGCATCCGACAGCTTGGCCTGACGCTGCCGGTTGTAGGCGTCACGGCGAACGCGCTGGCGGAAGAGAAACAGCGTTGTCTGGAGTCAGGCATGGACAGCTGTCTGTCGAAGCCGGTGACGCTGGACGTGCTGAAGCAGACATTGTCGATTTACGCAGATCGGGTGAGAAAAACCAGAATATAAAAAAGGCCCGTAAGGGCCTTTTACGTTTTTCCCCCTCTCCCCGTGGGAGAGGGTGGGGTGAGGGCATCAGGCCGCACACCCGTTTGGGATCAATCCTTATCCGTTGCGCTCAGCGTAACGGAGGAGAGATAGTTCAGCAGAGCAATATCGTTGTCCACGCCCAGCTTCATCATTGCTGATTTCTTCTGGCTGCTGATGGTTTTAATACTGCGGTTCAGTTTCTTGGCGATCTCGGTCACCAGGAAACCTTCTGCAAACAGGCGCAGAACTTCGCTCTCTTTTGGCGACAGACGTTTGTCACCGTAGCCACCCGCGCTGATTTTTTCCAGCAGACGAGAGACGCTCTCAGGGGTGAACTTCTTGCCTTTCTGCAGCGCGGCGAGCGCTTTTGGCAGATCGGTCGGTGCGCCTTGTTTCAGCACAATCCCTTCGATATCCAGATCCAGCACGGCGCTCAGGATCGCCGGGTTGTTGTTCATGGTCAGAACAATGATCGAGATGTCCGGGAAGTGACGCTTAATATATTTGATGAGCGTGATCCCATCACCGTACTTGTCCCCAGGCATGGAGAGATCGGTAATGAGCACGTGTGCATCAAGCTTTGGGAGGTTATTGATCAGTGCTGTAGAGTCTTCAAATTCACCGACTACATTCACCCACTCGATCTGTTCAAGTGATTTGCGAATACCGAACAGTACAATCGGATGGTCATCGGCAATAATTACGTTCATATTGTTCATGTATTAGGCTACCTTGCTACAGCAAGCTTTTGACGTAGGCGTCAATGTCGCTGATGTATTTTTCAATGCCAGAGGCATCTTTCTCACGAATTAGATGTTCCAGCGTTTCACATAACTGCTTGCCGGGAACCAGATTAAGCATGGCAAACACCCCTTTAAGCCGGTGTGCTGTCTGTGCCAGCGCTGCAAAATCATTCGCAGCGGACTCAGTATACAACCGCTTAACATCATCTGGTACTGTATCAACAAAGAGTGAATAGTATCCGCTGGCGTGAAGCTCGGCATTTTCATTGCCGCCTAACGGTGATTCCGCTATCTCTTCCTGCGCCAGTTGCTCTTCTATTAGTTGTAGTACAGCTTCCTGCATCGCATTGCTTATATTAAAGTTGACGCGCAACTGGCCTGGGCCGATTTTTCGCACGCCTGACTCATCATCGCTTAAAAGCAAGCCTGAGGCAGTAAGATTAGACGGATTATCCGTTAAAAACAGATCAAATTCTTGACTTGCAAGTCTTTCATCCGGCGTGATGCAGGCCGCACCCCAGTTTTCCAGCTGACGAACCACTATATTGCGGATCTCATTTGAGGTCACATCAACCATCACCACGACATCATCCAGCAGACGTTCTTCGTCTTCTTCCTGCGGATTGGCGGCCATTTTCACGTGCAGAGAATAACGGGTGCCGAGGGATTCGCGGGCTTTAATATTCAGGTGGCCGCCAAGCTTACGTGCCAGCTGGTCGCACAGCCAGAAGGTCAGGGCATTGGCTTTGCCGTAACGATCGCTTTGTGTGTCATTCAGGAACGGGAAGTGGAGATTATCAATTTCACTTGTCGTGACACCTTCCCCGGTGTCCAGAATGCGGAACGTCAGGCGATCCTCAGCCGACTCGTCCGTATTCACTTCCAGGGTGATCTTGCCGATCTGCGTGGTGGTGACGGCATACTGAATTATCATCAACAGAATGCGACGCAGCGCTTCTCGATCGCCATGGCGTTCGTCATTCGCGGACAAATGGTTATTGATCAGCAGCTGCAGCCCTTTACGCTTAATCACGGGAAGAACTTCCGGAACCACTTCATCGATCAGATCCTGGATGGAGAAGAGGGTTGGCGTTCCCTTCCAGAAATCATTCTCCAGCATGTTCGCCAGCTGGATCTCATCGACCATACGCACCAGCGAGTCGGCCTGGCAGGCAAGCTGATGACTTTCAGAGGTATTCAACGCCGCCGCCTGGCTTGCCAGCGCCCTTAACGGCTGCTTGAAGGCATCGCCGATATTTTGCATAAAGGCGGCACGTCCCTGCTGGTTTTTCTCATACAGCCTTTGCGCCTGCTTGAGCTTTTTATTCACCAGCACTTCCCTGTCCTGATCGCGGATGATGAAGATCTGCGTGCGGGAGGCGACCTGGCTGCGGAACTGACGGATCTCGTACAGTTCATTATTTATGGTGGCCTGAATGACGCCCTGATGCTGATCCGCCATGGTGGTGATGTTCTGCAGGTTAAGATGCGGCAGCAGATGGTCAGCAATTTTATTGCTCATCACCGTACGGTTCGCCTCCTGATCGTGAACGAGCACCCCAAGCGGCAGTACGGAAATAATCTCTTCATTCAGCGCCCGGAGTACGCGCAGCTCATTGCTGGTTCCGGCCGGAACCGCAGAAGCGTCGCTCTGGCGCCCCGGCTGGAAACGAAACGTGCTGTAGCCAAACAGGGCCAGCGCCAGCAGGCCAATATTCAGCAGCAGAGGCAAGAGGATATTTTGCAGGGTATCAAGCAGCAGGGTGCCAAACGGCACCTGCCACACCAGACGCATGCCGGTCGAGTTCAGCGACGAGGCAATCTCGATTTTCGAGCCATTAAAGGAGATCGATACGCTCTCTGCGGCCTCTTTATCAGGTGCCGAACGCATATTCTGGGTACTGTTGTCTGGCTCCAGACGGAAGCTGTCGAGCGGCATGTCCGGCGGGATTAAATCATTAATCGGTAAATCGAAGGCCACGACCGTTGCCAGATGCCCCGGCTGGTTAAAGGTGGTACGCAGGGTAAAATAATGACCATTTTGCCAGGCCAGCCGACGCAGGGACGAGAAGCTCTCCCGTTCATCGAGGGCGTTCGCCTGCTGCAGCATCTCAGCGCGGCGGGAATCAACAATGCTGCCCACGGTTGTCTCTTTAAACCCGGACGAGAGATCTTTTAACGGCAGGGTCGAAATCAGGATCATGCTGTTGTCCTGACCGTTCAGGTAGTACATCGACCACGGCACCGTCTCGGCACCCCAGAGGGTATCCAGATAGGTTGAAATTCGCTGCGTCATCTCAAGTGTGGCGCTGTCGTGAGATCCAAAAATAAGCGCTTCGGTCTTACGCTGCGGTTTCTCAAGATAATAGACATCCTGCTTAAGCCGCGTCTCCTGAAGTCCGTCGCCGGATGACGAGGCCGGTGCTGCCGCGATGTTGTCGTAAATCTGCCAGGTGGCGTAGCGCCAGGTATCAATGCGCTTGTGTACGGCGTGGGTGATATCAACGACCTGATAGCTCTTATCCTTCAGCCAGGCGTTCACCGCACTCTGGACCATAACGCCCATTGTGACTAACAGCACAACGATCAAAAGAAGAAAGAAACGGGTGATGCTCCCGGGAAGGAGGGAGAATTTGCTCGGGGCGGTAGTTTCAGTCTGACTCATTGATATCTTTAACCCGTTATGGTCGTGCTCTGTGGCGATAGGGCAGTATAAAGGGTAATAACTGAATTTCCAGCGCCACTGTCCTGGAACAGGCGACTTTTTCAACGGACAATATCGTCGCCAGGCGGGCTCCAGACATGTACAAAGTCGCCAGAGTCGTACAAATATGGCGCATCACCAGTCGGCAAATAGCACGAATTAACAAGAAATTAAGTTTTTCGAGAATTACGAGCTTTCTACAGCGATCCGGCGGACGTTTAGTTAATAGTCGTTACAATTACGCGGCGGTAGCACAAAAAAAGACAGGTTACGTAAAGAAAGGTAAAAAAAAACCGAATGCGAAGCATCCGGTTGAATTAGGGATAAACAGACATTCAAAACTGAATGACGGTAATAAATAAAGTTAATGATGATAGCGAGAGATATTTTAGAGATTAGGCGCGATCTTGTTTTGTCATTCAGTGCGGTAACGTATTTTATTGTAACTTGTTGATATTAATGGTGTGATTTTCTCGTTTGATTATAAGTGCTAAATTTATAAGCTATTTGTGCTTTGTAAAAGTTCCTTCCTGTTTACATTTTGAAACATGTTGATAGATAAATGAAACATCTTCAAAGTTTTCGTATCATATTCGCATTGGATTATTCTGTAATTTTGCGGAGAATGAAATTGCCGACTGGTTAATGAGGGTTAACCAGTAAGCAGTGGCAATTATAAGGCATATAACAGAGGGTTAATAAAATGAAAGTTAAAGTACTGTCCCTCCTGGTACCAGCTCTGCTGGTGGCAGGCGCAGCAAATGCGGCTGAAATTTATAACAAAGACGGCAACAAATTAGATCTGTACGGTAAAGTGGATGGTCTGCACTATTTCTCCGATGACGACAGCGTTGATGGCGACCAGACCTACATGCGTCTTGGTTTCAAAGGCGAAACCCAGGTTAACGATCAACTGACCGGTTACGGCCAGTGGGAATACCAGATCCAGGGCAACACCTCTGAAAGCGACAACCAGGCCTGGACGCGTGTGGCGTTCGCGGGTCTGAAGTTCGCTGAAGCGGGTTCTTTCGATTACGGTCGTAACTACGGCGTGATCTACGACGTGACCTCCTGGACCGACGTTCTGCCAGAATTTGGTGGAGATACTTACGGTGCAGATAACTTCCTGCAGTCCCGTGCTAACGGCGTAGCAACCTACCGTAACCAGGACTTCTTCGGTCTGGTGGATGGCCTGAACTTTGCTCTGCAGTATCAGGGTAAAAACGGCAGCGTAAGCGGTGAAAACGACACCGGTCGTAGCACCCTGAAACAGAACGGCGACGGCTACGGTGCGTCCCTGACCTATAACCTGGGTGAAGGCTTCAGCATCGGTGGTGCATTGTCTTCTTCCAAACGTACCGCTGACCAGAACGACACGGGTAACCTGGCGCTGAAAGGCGAAGGCGATCGTGCTGAAGTCTATACGGGTGGCCTGAAATACGACGCCAACAACATTTACCTGGCGGCGCAATACTCCCAGACCTATAACGCAACGCGTTTCGGCAACTCTCAGAGCAGCAGCGACATTTACGGCTTTGCTAACAAAGCACAGAACTTCGAAGTGGTCGCTCAGTACCAGTTCGACTTTGGTCTGCGTCCATCCGTGGCTTACCTGCAGTCTAAAGGTAAGGACATCGAAGGCTACGGCGACCAGGATCTGCTGAAATATGTTGATGTGGGCGCGACTTACTACTTCAACAAAAACATGTCTACCTATGTGGACTACAAAATCAACCTGCTGGATGACAAAGAGTTCACCCGTCAGGCAGGTATCAGCACGGACGATATCGTCGCGCTGGGTCTGGTTTACCAGTTCTAATCGCTACACGGTATGACTCAGGGGCCTCACGGCCCCTTTTTTGTATTTTTTTTAGGCTCTCACAATTCACCCGTTTTGGTGTACTCTTGCCGCCCTGGCATGAGGATA
Organism: Enterobacter sp. WCHEn090032; assembly: GCF_003986875.1. Lineage (NCBI taxonomy): Bacteria > Pseudomonadati > Pseudomonadota > Gammaproteobacteria > Enterobacterales > Enterobacteriaceae > Enterobacter > Enterobacter sp. WCHEn090032. Next base: position 4,599 of record NZ_RXRN01000002.1, on the reverse strand, counting down.
ATAATGAATGGACATGACTTTTTTACGCGCCAGCTTCCTGGCAATCCTTTTTTTCCTGACCGCTTGTGACGCTTCCACGCCGGAGACCACCACCGACGCTCCCGCGGCGATGGTGCTCGAAGGCAAAACGATGGGCACTTTCTGGCGCGTCAGCGTAATGAATCTTGATAAGGCACGCGCCGAAGAACTGCGTAGCAAAATTCAGTCACAGCTGGATGCAGACGATCAGTTGCTGTCGACCTACAAAAATGACTCGGCGCTGATGCGCTTTAACCTTTCAAGCAGTACCTCCCTGTGGCCGGTGAGCGAGGCGATGGCCGATATCGTGACCGAGTCCATGCGCGTGGGCTACAAAACTAACGGGGCGATGGACGTGACGGTGGGGCCCCTGGTGAACCTCTGGGGATTTGGCCCCAACAAGCAGCCGGCGACCACGCCCGATCAGGCGGCCATTGATGACGCCCGCGCCCGGACAGGGCTACAGCATCTGACGGTGATCAATCAGTACGGTCAACAGTACCTGCAAAAAGATATTCCCGATCTGTTTGTCGATCTGTCGACAGTAGGCGAAGGTTATGCGGCGGATCATCTGGCTGCGCTGATGGCGCAGGAAGGCATCTCCCGCTATCTGGTATCAGTGGGCGGCGCGTTAGTCAGCCGGGGCATGAACGCCAGCGGCAAACCGTGGCGCGTAGCGATTCAAAAACCGACCGATCAACAAAATGCCGTGCAGGCGATGGTGGACATCAACGGACATGGCATCAGCACCTCAGGGAGCTACCGTAACTATTACGAGCTTGACGGGAAGCGTATTTCGCACGTTATCGACCCGCAGACCGGGCGACCCATTACGCATAATCTGGTGTCGGTGACGGTTATTGCACCGACCGCGCTGGAAGCGGATGCCTGGGACACCGGGTTGATGGTTCTCGGTCCGGAGAAAGCCAAAGAGGTAGTGCGTCAGGAAGGGCTGGCGGTGTATATGATCGTTAAAGAGGCCGACGGGTTCAAAACCTGGCATTCGCCGCAGTTCGCCAGCTTCCTGGTGAATGAAAAAAATTAAAAAGCAAGGTTGCGGGTTTTTAATCTGTGGCGCTCAGGCAGGCTGTATATATGCTTATACAAGGAGCCGATCATGAGAAACCTGACCTTAATGACCGATGAGGATCGCTGGCTGGCCGTGCTGGCCCGCGATCCGCGCGCTGACGATCAGTTTGTCTTCGCTGTGCAGACGACGGGTATCTTCTGCCGTCCGTCATGCCGTGCCCGCCACGCGCTGCGTAAAAATGTCCGCTTTTACCCTGATGCTCACCATGCCGTTCAGGCAGGATTTCGGCCATGCAAGCGCTGCATGCCGGACAAGCGCGATCCGCAGGCACAGAAGCTGGCCAAAGTGGAACACGCCTGCCGTCTGCTGGAGCAGGATCCGGCGTTAACCCTGGAGAAGCTGGCGCAGCAGGTTGCCATGAGTCCTTACCATTTCCACCGTCTGTTTAAGTCTGTCACCGGTATGACCCCGAAAGCCTGGCAGCAGGCGGCGCGAGGTCAGCGCCTGCGCGCCGCGCTAGCGCAGGGTGATAAAATTACCGATGCCGTGCTGGCGGCGGGGTTTCCTGACAGCAGTAGCTATTATCGTAAAGCCAACGATGCGCTGGGTATGACGGCGAAGCAGTACCGTAAAGGGGATGCGGCAGTGCGTTATGCCATCGATAATTGCGCTTTAGGACGCTGTCTGGTGGCAGAAAGTGAGCGGGGGATCTGCGCGATCCTGCTGGCTGACACCGATGCGCAATTAATCGAAGAGCTGGCGACGGTGTTCCCAAACGCAGAGCACGCGCCGCTGGACGACGACTTCGTGCAACGGATCCATCAGGTAATTGCCAGTATTGATAACCGTTCTGTACCGCTTGCGCTGCCGCTGGATATTCGCGGGACGGCGTTCCAGCAGCGGGTCTGGCAAGCCCTGCGAACTATCCCCTGCGGTGAAACGGCAAGTTACCAGCAGGTGGCGCAGGCGATTGGTCAGCCCAACGCGGTACGCGCCGTTGCCGGTGCCTGTGCGGCAAACACGCTGGCGATTGTGATCCCCTGTCATCGTGTTGTTCGCAACGACGGCGCGCTGTCAGGTTATCGGTGGGGGACAGCGCGAAAAGCGTTATTACTGAAACGTGAGGCGAAACGCCGGGAGGGATAATGCTCGATCTTTTTGCGGATGCTGAACCCTGGCAGGAGCCGCTGGCGCCGGGGGCGGTCATCCTGCGCCGCTTTGCACTTTCCCGTGCGGCGGCGCTGCTGGAGGGTATTGACGAGGTCACGGCGGTTTCACCGTTTCGTCACATGGTCACGCCGGGCGGCTACACCATGTCGGTTGCGATGGCTAACTGCGGTGAACTGGGGTGGGCGACCAACGAACGCGGCTATCTGTATGCGCCGAACGACCCCGCAACCGGCCAGCCGTGGCCTCCCATGCCTGCGGTTTTTCAGACGCTATGTCACGATGCTGCCGTCGCCGCGGATTATGCCGACTTCCGTCCTGATGCCTGCCTGATTAACCGCTACGCCGTTGGTGCAAAGCTTTCGCTGCATCAGGACAAGGATGAACCCGATCTGCGCGCGCCTATCGTCTCGGTATCGTTAGGTCTGCCCGCCGTGTTCCAGTTTGGCGGGTTACGCCGCAACGATCCGCTCAAACGCATCATGCTGGAGCATGGCGATGTGGTGGTGTGGGGCAGGGAGTCGCGGTTGTATTATCACGGCATTCAGCCGCTGAAACCCGGCGTTCACCCCCTGACGGGTGAGTACCGTTACAACCTGACGTTCCGCCAGGCGGGTTTTAGTAAACAAAAATAAGAATTATTCTTGATGTACACGCCGGGCAGTTTACACTGCTGGCTGATTTTTATTGTCCGGATTGCCTGCATGCAACTACTTCTCCTTGTCTGGCGTCAGTATCGCTGGCCCTTCATCGCCGTCATGGCGCTAAGCCTCGCCAGCGCCGCACTGGGTATTGGCCTGATCGCGTTTATCAACGTGCGTTTGATTGAAATGGTCGACACATCACTCGCCGTATTGCCGGAATTTCTTGCCCTGCTCATGCTGTTGATGGCAGTCACGCTCGGCTCTCAGCTGGCGCTGACCGCGCTCGGCCACCATTTCGTTTTTCGTCTGCGCAGCGAGTTTATCAAGCGGATTCTGGACACCCACGTAGAGCGCATTGAACAGCTCGGCAGCGCGTCTCTGCTGGCGGGGTTAACCAGCGACGTGCGCGCCATTACCATTGCGTTCGTTCGTCTGCCGGAGCTGGTGCAGGGGATTATTCTGACCTTCGGCTCTGCGGCTTATCTCGCCTGGCTCTCCAGCAAAATGCTGGCGGTAACCGCCCTGTGGATTGCCATCACCATCTGGGGCGGTTTTGTGCTGGTGTCACGCGTCTACAAACACATGGCGGTATTGCGCGAAACCGAGGATAAGCTCTACAACGATTACCAGACGGTACTCGAAGGGCGCAAAGAGCTGACCCTGAACCGCGAGCGCGCCGAGCATATCTTTAACAATCTCTACATCCCGGACGCCCGCGAATACCGGCACCATATTATTCGTGCCGATACCTTCCACCTGAGCGCGGTGAACTGGTCAAACATTATGATGCTGGGGGCGATTGGCCTGGTATTCTGGATGGCGAACAGCCTGGGCTGGGCGGATACGAACATCGCGGCAACCTACTCGCTGACGCTGCTGTTCTTGCGCACGCCGCTGCTTTCGGCCGTCGGAGCTTTGCCGACCCTGCTGAGCGCGCAGGTGGCGTTTAATAAGCTCAAAAAGTTCGATCTCGCACCGTTTAACCCTGAATTCCCGCGCCCGCAGGCCTTCCCGAACTGGCAGACGCTGGAGCTGCGTAACGTCACGTTCCGCTATCAGGACAACGCTTTCTCCGTGGGGCCGATCAATCTGACGATTCACCGCGGCGAGCTGCTGTTCCTGATTGGCGGTAACGGCAGTGGGAAATCGACCCTCGCGATGTTGCTCACCGGGCTTTATCAGCCGCAGTCGGGTGAGATTTTGCTGGATGGTAAGGCGCTGAGCGCAGAAAAACCTGAGGATTACCGCAAACTTTTCTCGGCGGTGTTCACCGACGTCTGGCTGTTTGACCACCTGCTGGGACCGGAAGGGCAACAGGCCAATCCTGCGCTGGTGGAGAAATGGCTGGCGCAGCTGCAGATGTCGCACAAGCTGGAGCTGCAGGACGGCAAGATCCTCAACCTCAGGCTCTCGAAAGGGCAGAAAAAACGCGTGGCGCTGCTGCTGGCGCTGGCGGAAGAGCGTGACATCATTCTGCTGGATGAGTGGGCGGCGGATCAGGATCCGCACTTCCGCCGCGAGTTTTACCAGGTGCTGCTGCCGCTGATGCAGCAGATGGGCAAAACGATTTTCGCCATCAGCCATGACGATCACTACTTTATTCATGCTGACCGTTTGCTGGAGATGCGCGAGGGCAAGCTGAGCGAGCTGACCGGTGAAGCGCGCGATGCGGCATCGCGTGATGCGGTGGCGCGCACGGCCTGATGCCCTCATCTTAACCCTCTCCCACAGGGCTGAGGG
>NZ_RXRN01000019.1:0-84773 GCF_003986875.1 Enterobacter sp. WCHEn090032 | reverse complement strand
AGCCAGAACGGTAGTGATTGCAGCAGTCAGGGTAGTTTTACCATGGTCAACGTGGCCGATAGTACCAACGTTGACGTGCGGTTTTGTACGTTCAAATTTTTCTTTAGACACGGCTATATTCCTTACTATAGTGCTCTCCCCTTGGGAGAGAGCACGGGACTTAGGTTTTAATCCTGTGGATTACTTACCACGGGCTTCAATAACGGCCTGAGCAACGTTGTTAGGCGCATCATCATACTTCAGGAATTCCATGGTGTATGATGCACGACCTTTGGTCAGAGAACGCAGCTGAGTTGCATATCCGAACATTTCAGACAGCGGAACTTCAGCGTGGATCTTAACGCCAGTCACTTCGGATTCCTGACCACGCAGCATACCGCGACGACGGCTCAAGTCACCGATAACGTCACCGGTGTTCTCTTCAGGAGTTTCTACTTCAACCTTCATGATTGGCTCAAGCAGAACTGGTTTTGCTTTCTTAAAGCCTTCTTTAAAGGCAATAGACGCAGCCAGTTTAAACGCCAGTTCAGAGGAGTCAACGTCGTGGTAAGAACCGAAGTGCAGACGGATACCCATGTCAACAACCGGATAGCCAGCCAGAGGGCCCGCTTTCAGCTGTTCCTGGATGCCTTTATCAACGGCTGGGATGTATTCGCCAGGAATTACACCACCTTTGATGTCGTTGATGAACTCGTAACCTTTCGGGTTAGAGCCCGGCTCCAGTGGGTACATGTCGATCACAACGTGACCGTACTGACCGCGACCACCAGACTGCTTAGCGTGCTTACCTTCAATATCGGTAACTTTCGCGCGAATCGCTTCGCGGTAAGCAACCTGAGGTTTACCCACGTTCGCTTCAACGTTGAATTCACGTTTCATACGGTCAACGATGATGTCCAGGTGCAGTTCACCCATACCAGCGATGATGGTCTGGTTAGATTCTTCATCAGTCCATACGCGGAATGATGGGTCTTCTTTCGCCAGACGGCCCAGAGCCAGACCCATTTTTTCCTGGTCAGCTTTGGTTTTTGGTTCAACTGCGATGGAGATTACCGGCTCTGGGAACTCCATACGCTCCAGAATGATTGGGTGATCCGGGTCACACAGGGTGTCACCAGTGGTCACGTCTTTCAGACCGATAGCTGCAGCGATGTCGCCCGCACGAACTTCTTTGATCTCTTCACGTTTGTTAGCGTGCATCTGTACGATACGGCCAAAACGTTCACGCGCCGCTTTCACGGAGTTCAGGATGGTGTCACCGGAGTTAACCACACCAGAGTATACGCGGAAGAAGGTCAGGTTACCCACGAATGGGTCGGTAGCAATTTTGAACGCCAGTGCAGAGAATGGCTCTTCGTCGCTTGCGTGACGCTCAGCCGGAGTATCTTTACCGTCGTCCAGGATGCCGTTGATCGCAGGAACGTCAACCGGGGATGGCAGGTAGTCAACTACCGCATCCAGCATCGCCTGAACACCTTTGTTCTTGAACGCAGAACCACAGGTTACCAGGATGATTTCGTTGTTCAGAACGCGCTGACGCAGAGCTTTTTTGATCTCTTCTTCAGTCAGTTCTTCACCACCCAGGTATTTCTCCATCAGCTCTTCAGAAGCTTCAGCAGCGGATTCGATCAGGTTCTGGTGCCATTCGTCAGCCAGGTCCTGCATTGCAGCTGGGATATCTTCGTATTCGAAGGTAACGCCCTGGTCTGCATCGTTCCAGTTGATGGCTTTCATTTTCACCAGGTCGATAACGCCGGTGAAGCCTTCTTCAGCACCAATTGCCAGCTGCAGCGGAACAGGGTTCGCGCCCAGACGGGTTTTGATCTGGCCAACAACTTTCAGGAAGTTAGCACCCATACGGTCCATTTTGTTAACGAACGCGATGCGTGGAACTTTATATTTGTTCGCCTGACGCCATACGGTTTCAGACTGTGGCTGAACACCACCAACTGCGCAATAAACCATTACCGCGCCGTCAAGAACACGCATGGAACGTTCTACTTCGATGGTGAAGTCAACGTGCCCTGGGGTGTCGATGATGTTTACGCGATGCGGTTCGTACTGCTTAGCCATACCTGACCAGAATGCAGTAGTCGCTGCGGAGGTGATAGTGATACCACGCTCCTGCTCCTGTTCCATCCAGTCCATGGTGGCTGCGCCGTCATGAACTTCACCGATTTTGTGGTTTACACCGGTGTAGAACAGAATACGTTCGGTAGTAGTGGTTTTACCGGCGTCGATGTGCGCACTGATACCGATGTTACGGTAGCGTGCGATGGGTGTTGTACGAGCCATTTGATTCCTCGTTTATATCTTTAGACGTTCAGTTAAGTTACCCAGAGCGGGCGGCTTCTCTGAAGCGCCCGCCTGGTGACTAATACTCCGAAGGGATTACCAACGGTAGTGTGCGAACGCCTTGTTGGCTTCTGCCATACGGTGAACGTCTTCACGTTTCTTAACTGCAGTACCTTTGTTGTCTGCAGCATCAGAAAGTTCGTTCGCCAGACGCAGAGCCATGGATTTATCACCGCGTTTACGAGCAGCTTCAACGATCCAACGCATTGCCAGAGCATTACGACGAACCGGACGAACTTCAACTGGAACCTGATAAGTAGAACCACCAACGCGGCGAGACTTAACTTCTACAGTCGGGCGCACGTTGTCGAGAGCGACTTCGAAAGCTTCCAGTTCATTTTTACCAGAGCGCTGAGCCAGGGTCTCCAGCGCGCTGTATACGATTGCTTCTGCAGTAGATTTTTTACCATCTACCATCAGGATATTTACAAATTTTGCCAGCAGTTCTGATCCGAATTTCGGATCTGGAAGAATTTTACGCTGACCAATGACGCGACGACGTGGCATGGGAATACTCCGTTGTTAATTCAGGATTGTCCAAAACTCTACGAGTTTAGTTTGACATTAAGATAAATCAGTTTGGCCTTACTTAACGGAGAACCATTAAGCCTTAGGACGCTTCACGCCGTACTTGGAGCGAGCCTGCTTACGGTCTTTAACACCTGAGCAGTCCAGCGCACCACGAACGGTGTGGTAACGAACACCCGGAAGGTCTTTAACACGACCGCCACGGATCAGGATCACGGAGTGCTCCTGCAGGTTGTGACCTTCACCACCGATGTAGGAAGTCACTTCGAAACCGTTAGTCAAACGCACACGGCATACTTTACGCAGTGCGGAGTTTGGTTTTTTAGGAGTGGTGGTATATACACGAGTACATACACCACGTTTCTGCGGGCAGGCTTCCAGCGCAGGCACGTTGCTCTTTGCAACTTTGCGTGCACGTGGTTTGCGTACCAGCTGGTTAACTGTTGCCATTAAATAGCTCCTGGTTTTAGCTTTTGCTTCGTAAACACGTAATAAAACGACCTCATACAATATGAGGACGCGAAATTTTAGGGCTACGTCGAAAAGGTGTCAAGAAATATACAGCGATCTCAAATCACCAGTTCATTTGACTGGCGTGCGTCACAGTAAGATTGACGAAATCAGTATAGCCAACCACGTCAATTTTGGCTGAAATTTGACCAGAAAGACCCCGCGCATCCAGATCCTCCTTCAGCGCAGAGACCGTTATGGGGGCATTTGTGAGGATTTCAACGAAACGGCTGCCGTCCAGCGCAGCAAGCACGCCATCCTGAATCAGCAGCAGATCATCGCCTTCGCGCAGCATACTCACGAGCGTGTCGATATCACATTGCCACGGTGAGCGGCTCAGGGTATGGAGCATGGCAGCCTCAGAAAGTCAGAATAGTGTCGTAATGCGAGAGTTGCTCGCGCAGGGCAGCGGACGTCAAGCACGTCGCATCCAGCACCAGGGGCGTCTTGTCATTCAATCCGCGCGCGGCCAGCGAATCGGCGCAGACATACAACGTTTCAATGTCGTACAGCGGTAACACTTTGAAGGTGGCGATATAATCCCGCGCCAGAATGGCCTGTGGCTGCTGACCCGCCAGAAGCTGAAACACCCCGTCCCCCAAAAAGAAGACGCCGATATCTTCAGTCAACGCGGAAGTCGCGAGCAGCGCATCCAGCCCTTCTCTGCCGGATGCATTGCCGTGCGGTGCCGAGGTAAAAACAAACGCGACACGCTTCATCAGAACTGCACCACTCTGTCGCAGGTTAACGCCGCCTGGGCCAGTGCCCCGAGACCACTCAACGAAAAACCGGGCTGCAGGTTAGCGCCTGCTAAACCAAGACGCCCGGCTTCAGTTGCATCAGCGACACCGCGACGCAGCGCCGCCGCGACGCAGATATGCAGCGCAACGCCCTGCTTTTCGTTTAAAGCCTGCCAGGCACGCACCAGATCAAACTCGTCGCTCGCCGGCGACGTAAACTGGTTCGCGTTATACACCCCTTCCCGATAGAAGAAGACGCTCGCCAGCTCATGCCCGGCCGCCAGAAGCGCATGCGCAAACTGCAGCGCGCTGCTGGCCTGCTGTGTACCGTACGCCGGGCCTGTCACCATTAACGCAAAACGCATTACTTGTCTTGTCCCAGGAAATCACCGCTTTTGAACTGGCGGATGTAGAGATAGACGGTGTGCTTGGAGATGTTCAGACGATCGGCCACCTGGTTGATGGCGTCTTTGATATCAAAAATCCCTTTCTCGTAGAGATTAAGCACGATCTGGCGATTCTTGGCGTTGTTCGAGACGTTGCGATCGGCATTCACCTCTTCAATCGTAAACTCAAGCGTCTGCGTGACCAGATCTTCGACGGAGGAGGCAAAGTTAACCGATGAGCCAACATCCGGCGTTTCAGGTGGAATAAAGGTGCTCATGATTTGCGAGAATGGCACATCAAGGTTCATGTTGATGCACAGCAGCCCAATCACACGATGCTCGCGGTTTCGAATCGCGATAGTTTCTGATTTCATCAGCACGCCGCTTTTGGCGCGGGTGAAATAGCATTTGGAGACGCTGCTGTCCGCGCCGGTCATGTCATGCAACATACGCAATGCAAGGTCGGTGATTGGCGAACCAATTTTACGGCCAGTATGCTCACCATTCGCAATGCGGATAGCGGAACACTTCAGATCTTGCAGGGAGTGCAATACGATTTCGCAGTGGGAGCCAATGAGCATCGCTAACCCGTCCACCACCGCTTCATAGGATTTCAGAATATCGAAGTCGGTCTGGTCAAAAGGACGTTGATCCAGCAAATCAAGTTCACTGGTTTCGTTGGTTAAAAGCGACCTGGACATGAAAAAAACACTCCTTTTCAGGAGCCTGTCATTCGGTTTTCAGGGCAGGCTCATTATCTACACGGACAACTAAATTAATACAGCGTGTATAGCGCTTTCCAGTGTTAATTATATCTGCCCCACAATAAAAAAACCGCCGCCTGAAAGGCGGCGGTTTTTGTCACATTACTTCTTAGCGTCTGTCGCTGCTTTTTCTTCAGCCGGCGCGTCTGCCTTCGCATCCGCTTTCGGAGCCGGTTTGATGTCCAGCAGCTCTACGTCAAAGACCAGCGTAGAGTTGGCAGGGATACCCGGAACGCCGGTTTTGCCATACGCCAGATCCGGTGGGATAACCAGCTTGATTTTGCCGCCTTTCTTGATGTTTTTCAGGCCTTCAGTCCAGCCAGGGATCACACCATCCAGACGGAAAGAGAGTGGCTCACCACGGGTGTAAGAGTTATCGAACTCTTTACCGTCGATCAGCGTACCTTTGTAGTTCACGACAACAGTGTCGCTGTCTTTAGGCGCATCGCCGGTGCCTTCTTTCTCAACTTTGTACACCAGGCCAGTAGACGAGGTTTTCACACCTTTCTCTTTAGCAAAGGTATCGCGGTAGGCTTTGCCTTTCGCTTCGTTGTCTTTCGCGTCCGCTTCCATCTTAGTCTGAGCGGCACCTTTCACACGCGCTTCAAACGCCTGCAGAGTCTGTTCGATTTCCTGGTCAGAGAGCTTGCTCTTATCAGCAAAGGCGTCCTGAACGCCGGCGATCAGCTGGGCTTTATCCAGTTTGATGCCCAGTTTCTCTTGTTCTTTCAGAGAGTTTTCCATGTAACGGCCCAGAGATGCGCCCAGTGCGTAGGCGGATTTCTGGTCGTCATTTTTGAACGCCGCTTTGCTGTCTGCCGTGGCAGCAGGCTTCGCAGCAGTGTCAGCCGCGAATGACAGCGGCGCGTTCAGCGCAACAGCCATTGTCGTTGCCAGCAGCGTTACTTTAAACAGTGATTTCATCCATATCTCCAGGGCCTGGGGACTCTCACCCCAGCATTAAACGTAAAATGAGTGACGTACTATAAAACGTTGCGGAAGAAATCTACAGACAGACACTTCCAATTCTCGCCACTTTTCAGACTATTTTTGTTTAAATAAGTTTCTTGCCAGGGGGATGCAGACTGTACTTAAGGATAAACTCAGTTAAACTGCGCCGCCGCGGGGCCATTATGGCGAATCTGAAATAAACGAGGTGAATGATGAAGGATACAGCATTAGAAGCGAGAATGGCTGAGCTGGAAAGCCGCCTGGCTTTTCAGGACATCACCATCGAAGAACTGAACCAGACCGTGACCGCACATGAGCTCGAAATGGCGAAACTGCGGGATCATATGCGCCTGCTGACGGAAAAGCTGAAGGCCACCCAGCCGTCGAACATTGCCTCTCAGTCGGAAGAGACGCCACCTCCTCATTATTGAGGCATAAAAAAAGCGGGATTCTCCCGCTTTTTTGTGCCCGGTGTCGCAAAGCTTACCGGGCCAGCATGTCAAACGACAGGCCTTAGTGGCAGCCGCAGCCGCCGTTACCGCAACCACCTTTACCGTGACCGTGGTCGTGACCATGGTCATGGCCGTGGCCACCGCAGCAGCCGTCGTGGCCGTGATCGTGGTCATGGTCGTGACCGTGCGCACCGTGAACGTGGCCATGAGCCAGCTCTTCTTCGGTTGCTTCACGGATAGCGACAACTTCAACGTTGAACTTCAGGTTCTGGCCAGCCAGCATGTGGTTGCCGTCAACCACAACGTGGTCGTCTTCCACTTCGGTGATTTCAACAGGAACCGGACCCTGGTCGGTTTCAGCCAGGAAACGCATGCCAACCTGCAGCTCGTCAACGCCCATGAACACGTCTTTAGGCACGCGCTGAACCAGGTTGTCGTCATACTGACCGTAAGCGTCGTTCGCGCCTACAGCAACGTCAAATTTGTCGCCAACTTCATGACCTTCCAGCGCGTTTTCCAGGCCAGAAATCAGGGAACCGTGACCATGCAGGTAGTCAAGCGGCGCACTCACCGGAGACTCATCAACCAACACACCGTCTTCTGTACGTACCTGATAGGCCAGGCTGACCACCAGGTCTTTTGCTACTTTCATGATATCTCCTGAGCGTGGGAAAATTGCTGGCGCAGATTGTAGCGGAAATCTGCACCCGTGTACCCTTTAGCTTAAAAAAACTCAGGGCATATCGCTAGTCCGGATGAAAAATCCCGATAACTTGCTCTTCTTTGCGCACATGATCGCGGGCCTCTTTATCAGCTTCTCGCATCTGGTGACCGCACTTAACACACTCAACAACATCAATATTATTCTCCCGCCACATTGCCAGGGTATCTTGCGCCTGGCAGGAGGGACATTTTGCACCCGCAATAAAGCGTTTACGTACAACCATCTTTCGTTACCCTTTATTCAAATTCATCCCAGCCATCAAGCTGGCGTCGTTCCTGTTGCATCTCGCGCTGGAAGATCTCCTCCAGTTCGCGACGCGCTTCCCGCACGCGAGAGATCTGCGCCGTATCGGTATGCACCGGCATCAGCTCGCGTAACATTCGCATATCCAGCCGGCGGAAATGCATCTGGGCGCGTTGCGCCTGGTGAGGATGCATCCCCAGCGAGATTAACGCTTTGCGCCCCAACTCCAGCGCACTGGAAAACGTTTCACGAGAGAAGTGTTTCACACCCGCCTGCAACAGTTCGTGAGCTTCAACACGTCCACGCGCACGCGCCAGAATGTGCAGATGCGGAAAATGCTGCTGACAGAGCTCCACCAGCTTCATCGTGTCTTCTGGATCGTTGCAGGTAATCACGATGGACTCAGCGGCCTCTGCGCCAGCAGAGCGCAACAGCTCGAGCTGGGTCGCGTCGCCGTAATAAACCTTATAGCCATATTTGCGCATCAGGTTGACCGCGCTGATATCGCGCTCCAGCACGGTAATGCGCATCTTGTTCGCCATCAGCAAACGTCCGATAACCTGTCCGAAGCGGCCAAAGCCCACCACAATCACCTGCGGCTTGTCGTCTTCCACCCACGGGGCTTCATCTTCATCGTCAGACGGGTTTAAGCGGCGCGACAGAAGTTTATCCACCAGCTTCATCAGCAGCGGCGTGGTCATCATCGACAGCGTAACCGTCACCAGCAAAAGCGCCATCTGATCGTCTTTAAAAAGCTTCTGGGAGGAGGCGGTGGAGAAGAGCACAAACGCGAACTCGCCCCCCTGGCTTAACACGCTGGCAAACTGCATACGCTCCGAACTGCGCAAGCCGTAAATGCGTGCCATGACGTACAGCACCAGTGTTTTTACCGCCACCAGAATGGCAACGCTGACCACAACCCACAGCAGATGGGTATAGAGCACACCGAGATTGAGCGCCATCCCCACCGAAATAAAGAACAGCCCTAACAGCAACCCTTTAAAGGGATCGATAGCAATTTCCAGCTCGTGGCGATATTCGCTCTCCGCCAGCAGCACCCCGGCGATAAAGGTGCCGAGCGCCATCGACAGCCCCAGCGCGTCCATAAACAACGCCGATCCCAGCACCAGCAGCAGCGTCGCGGCGGTGAAGACTTCGCGCACGCCCGAGGCGGCAATAAAACGGAACACGGGACGTAACAGGAAACGTCCGCCAATCAGCATGCCCGCAAAGGCCAGTACCTTCATGGCAATTTTCGCCCAGTCAAAATGATCGTCGCCGGAACCGGCCAGCAGCGGCACCAGCGCCAGCGCCGGGATCACCGCTAAATCCTGGAAAAGCAGCACCGAAAAGCCCAGCTGACCGGCTTCGTTGCGGTTCATCCCTTTGTCGCGCATCAGCTGCAGGGCCATCGCCGTCGACGACATCGCAAGGCCTATTCCGCCTATCACCGCCGCCTGCCAGGAAAAGTCCGTCAGCATTAACAGGCCGCCCAGAATCGCGGCGCTGAACAACACCTGCGCGGCACCCACGCCAAAGATAGAGCGTCGGAGCTGCCATAATTTAGAAGGATTCAGCTCCAGGCCGATGATGAACATCAGAAACACCACGCCCAGCTCGGAGAAGTGGAGTATTTCATCCACATCACTGATGAATCCCAGCCCCCAGGGGCCAATCGCGATCCCCGCCAGCAGATACCCCAGCACCGCCCCGATTCCAATCCGTGCAGCAAACGGCACCGCGACAACGGCCGCAAATAAAAACAGCACCCCGGCGAGGAGCAAATTCGATCCTTCCATTAACGACCTCCTGCCGGAATCGGTGACGCCAGCCATTCACCATAGGCTCGGGCGTGGCTCGCCAGCTCTTTGGGATCCTGACGCCGCGCCCAGTAGACAATAATCGGGCTCATCCAGTGCATACGGCACATTGCCGCCGTCAGCTCGAAAGGCCGCAGGATGTCGCTCATCGGATAGCGGTTCAGCCCGTCGTGGCGGTAAGCGCTTTCTGGCTCACCGGTGGTGATCACACTACGCCAGTACTTTCCCGCCAGTTGGTTGCCCCCCACCCCGCTGGAGAAGCCCCGGCTCAGCACGCGGTCCAGCCACTCTTTGAGCAGCGCCGGACAGCTGTAGGTATAAAGCGGATGCTGGAACACAATCACGTCATGCTGACGCAGCAGTTCCTGCTCATAAGGAATATCAATAAAGAAATCAGGATAGTGCGCGTAGAGATCGTGCACCGTCACGTTGCTGAGCTGAGTCGCCGGCTTAAGCAGAACCCGGTTCGCCACCGAGTCCTGAGATTCCGGATGGGCATACAGCAGCAGCACTTTTGCTGTCTGAGACATCATTCCCCTCCCGGTCTTGTTTCTGTTTTTGTGTATCGTCGTTGTTTTGGGCTACCATGGCGGCCCGGTGCGGAAAATGGCCCACACCTTACATTATCATAATGACAAATTAACATAGTCGGAACATACGGCGCTTCTATGATTGTTTTCTCCTCGTTACAAATTCGTCGCGGTGTGCGCGTCCTGCTGGATAACGCCACTGCTACCATCAACCCGGGCCAAAAAGTGGGTCTGGTCGGCAAAAACGGCTGTGGTAAATCCACGCTGCTGGCGCTGCTGAAAAACGAGATTAGCGCGGATGGCGGTAACTTTACCTTCCCGGGGAACTGGCAGCTCGCCTGGGTGAATCAGGAGACGCCCGCCCTCAGCGAACCGGCACTCGACTATGTTATCGACGGGGACCGTGAATACCGTAAGCTCGAGGCGGAACTCAACGCCGCTAACGAGCGCAACGACGGCCACGCCATCGCCACCGTTCACGGCAAGCTGGACGCCATTGACGCGTGGACCATTCGCTCCCGCGCCTCCAGCCTGCTGCACGGCCTGGGCTTCAGCAATGAACAGCTGGAACGCCCGGTCAGCGACTTCTCCGGCGGCTGGCGTATGCGCCTCAACCTGGCGCAGGCGCTGATCTGTCGCTCTGACCTGCTGCTGCTCGATGAACCGACCAACCACCTCGATCTCGATGCGGTTATTTGGCTGGAGAAGTGGCTTAAGAGCTATCAGGGCACTCTGATTCTGATCTCCCACGACCGCGACTTCCTCGACCCGGTGGTGGATAAAATCATTCACATCGAACAGCAAACGATGTTCGAGTACACCGGTAACTACAGCTCCTTCGAGCGCCAGCGCGCGACGCGTCTTGCCCAGCAGCAGTCCATGTACGAAAGCCAGCAGCAGCGCGTCGCGCACCTGCAGAGCTTTGTGGATCGCTTCAAGGCCAAAGCGTCTAAAGCGAAGCAGGCCCAAAGCCGCATCAAGATGCTGGAACGCATGGAGATGATTGCCCCGGCGCACGTGGACAACCCGTTCCACTTCAGCTTCCGCGCGCCGGAAAGCCTGCCAAACCCGCTGCTGAAGATGGAAAAAGTGAGCGCCGGATACGGCGATCGCATTATTCTCGACTCCATCAAGCTCAACCTGGTGCCGGGTTCACGTATTGGTCTGCTGGGACGCAACGGTGCCGGTAAATCCACGCTGATCAAACTGCTGGCGGGCGAACTTAACCCGGTCAGCGGCGAAATCGGGCTGGCGAAGGGCATCAAGCTTGGCTACTTCGCCCAGCATCAGCTGGAATTTTTACGCGCGGATGAATCCCCGATCCAGCACCTGGCGCGTCTGGCGCCGCAGGAGATGGAGCAGAAGCTGCGCGATTATCTCGGCGGCTTCGGCTTCCAGGGCGATAAGGTCACCGAAAACACCGAACGTTTCTCCGGCGGCGAAAAAGCCCGTCTGGTGCTGGCGCTGATCGTCTGGCAGCGCCCGAACCTGCTGCTGCTCGATGAACCGACCAACCACCTCGATCTCGACATGCGTCAGGCGCTGACCGAAGCGCTGATTGAGTTCGAAGGCGCACTGGTTGTGGTTTCGCACGACCGTCACCTGATCCGCTCCACCACGGACGATCTCTACCTAGTGCACGACGGCAAAGTCGAGCCGTTCGACGGCGATCTGGAAGACTACCAGCAGTGGCTGACGGACGTGCAGAAGCAGGAAAACCAGCCGGAAGAGCCAACGAAAGAGAACGCCAACAGCGCTCAGGCGCGTAAAGACCAGAAACGCCGTGAAGCGGAGCTGCGCACCCAGACGCAGCCGCTGCGTAAAGAGATTGCCCGTCTCGAAAAAGAGATGGAAAAGCTCAACGCCACGCTTGCTGCCGTTGAAGAGAAGCTCGGCGACAGCGGTCTCTATGACCAGAGCCGTAAAGCGGAGCTGACGGACTGCCTACAAACCCAGGCGAAGACCAAATCGAACCTCGAAGAGTGTGAGATGGCCTGGCTCGACGCCCAGGAACAGCTGGAAGCGATGCTGCAGGCCGACTGAGTATTTCCCCCGTTTTGCGAACAGGATCCGTCCCTGGTTCGGAAATCCTGGCTAAACGGGGTACAATTCGGAAAGTATCGTAAATTTCCGACAAGAATCAGCATCGCGCTTATGACCCAAATCATTCCATCAGACTTCGACATTGCGGCCGAAGACAGCACTGAGTTCGTGCCTATGCGCGGCGTGGCCAATCGCCATTTGCAGACCATGCTGCCGCGACTGATCCGCCGCAAGGTTCAGTTCACCCCGCACTGGCAACGGCTTGACCTGCCGGACGGTGACTTTCTGGATCTCGCCTGGAGCGAAGCACCTGAGCAGGCCCGCCATAAGCCGCGCCTGGTGGTCTTTCACGGTCTGGAAGGCAGTCTGCACAGCCCTTATGCGCATGGGTTAATTGAGGCGGCAAAAGCGCGCGGCTGGCTCGGCGTGGTGATGCATTTTCGCGGCTGCAGCGGCGAACCCAATCGTCAGAAACGCATTTATCACTCGGGTGAAACCGAAGACGGTACGTGGTTTTTGCACTGGCTGCGGGATAATTTTGGCAACGTGCCAACCGCCGCCGTGGGCTACTCGCTGGGCGGCAATATGCTGGCCTGTCTGCTGGCCAAAGAGGGCGAAAGCGTACCGCTGAATGCGGCCGTCATTGTCTCCGCCCCGTTTATGCTGGAGCAGTGCAGCTACCATATGGATAAAGGCTTTTCCCGCGTCTATCAGCGCTATCTGCTCAACCTGCTGAAAGCCAACGCGGCGCGTAAGCTGAAGGCTTACCCGGATACGCTGCCGGTCAGCCTGCGCCAGCTGAAAAAGGTGCGCCGTATTCGCGAGTTCGACGATCTGATCACCGCCAAAATTCACGGCTTCGCCGATGCGATTGACTACTATCGTCAGTGCAGCGCCATGCCGCTGCTCAGCAAGATCACGCAACCGACGCTGATCATTCATGCCAAAGATGACCCCTTTATGGATCACCACTCGATCCCCGCGCAGGAGTTTCTTCCCGACAACGTTCACTATCAGTTGACCGAGCATGGCGGCCACGTCGGGTTTATCGGTGGCACCCTGCGCCGCCCGAAAATGTGGCTTGAGACGCGTATCCCTGACTGGCTAACCCCTTATCTGGACGGTGCAAAATGATTATTCCCTGGCAGGATCTGGCTCCCGAAACGCTCGACAATCTGATTGAAAGCTTTGTATTGCGCGAAGGCACCGATTATGGTGAACATGAACGCTCGCTTGAGCAAAAGGTCAACGATGTAAAGCGCCAGCTGAAAAGCGGCGACGTGGTGCTGGTGTGGTCAGAACTGCATGAGACGGTCAATATCATGCCCCGCAACGCGTTTCACGGCTGATCTTCCACCCTTTTCAGTCAGGGAGTTGTTATGTCTGCCAGACATCCGATTATTGCCGTTACGGGGTCGAGTGGTGCGGGAACCACCACCACCAGCCTCGCCTTTCGCAAGATTTTCGCCCAGCTGAATCTCCGTGCGGCGGAGGTCGAAGGCGACAGCTTTCACCGCTACACGCGTCCGGAGATGGATATGGCCATCCGTAAGGCGCGCGATCTGGGTAAACACATCAGTTACTTCGGCCCGGAGGCCAATGACTTCGGCCTGCTGGAGCAAACCTTTATTGAGTACGGACAGAGCGGCAAAGGGCAGTCCCGCAAGTATCTGCATACCTATGATGAAGCCGTTCCCTGGAATCAGGTGCCGGGCACCTTTACTCCCTGGCAGCCGCTGCCGGAACCTACCGACGTCCTGTTCTACGAAGGTTTACACGGCGGCGTGGTCACGCCGCAGC
The DNA here is from genome assembly GCF_003986875.1 of Enterobacter sp. WCHEn090032. Lineage (NCBI taxonomy): Bacteria > Pseudomonadati > Pseudomonadota > Gammaproteobacteria > Enterobacterales > Enterobacteriaceae > Enterobacter > Enterobacter sp. WCHEn090032. Next base: position 70,927 of record NZ_RXRN01000019.1, on the reverse strand, counting down.
ATGACGTGGCACGCCACGTGGATCTGCTGGTCGGCGTGGTGCCTATTGTTAACCTGGAGTGGATCCAGAAGCTGACGCGTGACATGAGCGAGCGCGGCCACTCGCGCGAGGCGGTGATGGATTCGGTGGTTCGCTCCATGGAAGATTACATCAACTACCTGACGCCGCAGTTTTCCCGCACCCATATCAACTTCCAGCGTGTGCCAACGGTGGACACCTCCAACCCGTTTGCCGCCAAAAGTATCCCATCGCTGGATGAGAGCTTTGTGGTGATCCATTTCCGCAATCTCGAAGGCATTGATTATCCGTGGCTGCTGGCGATGCTGCAGGGCTCGTTCATTTCTCACATGAATACATTAGTGGTGCCGGGCGGAAAAATGGGACTGGCAATGGAGCTCATCATGACGCCGTTGGTACAGCGACTGATGGAAGGGAAACAGATCGAGTGAGTTGTTTTGCCCGGTGGCGCTACGCTTACCGGGCCTACAATCCGTAGGGCAGGCAAGCGAAGCGCCACCCGCCACACGATTACGCCTCGATCACTTCGTACGAATGGGTGATTTTTACCGCCTTCTCCAGCATTAACGCCACAGAGCAGTACTTCTCCGCCGACAGGTCCACCGCGCGTGATACCGCCGCGTCTTTCAGCGCTTTGCCGGTCACAACAAAGTGCAGATTAATGTGGGTGAACAGGCGTGGCGCCTCTTCACGACGTTCTGAGGTCAGTTTAACCTCGCAATCTGTCACGTCATGACGGCCTTTCTGCAGAATCGACACCACGTCAATGGCGCTGCATCCCCCTGCCGCCATCAGCACCATCTCCATTGGGCTTGGCGCTTTATCGCCGGAGTTGCCATCCATCAAAATCTGGTGTCCGGAAGCGGACTCGCCCAGGAACGTTAAACCTTCAACCCATTTCACGCGCGCTTGCATATTCTTAAACTCCAACGTTGCATTTTTGGTGACAGATTACGCGTGCGTTACATTTCTCGCAATGGAAGGCGACCTGCATCATGCTGAAGCGAGACACCAGGAGACACGCGGCGAAAGCTATGCTAAAACACTCAGGATGCTACAGTAATACATTGACGTTACACGTGTATGCAGAGGACATCAAACTTTACTGGCTGCGAAACGTTACGGTAGCCGACTTCCCAGGGTATGGGTAAGAATTCGATTGCAACCCCAGAGTCCGGATGCATCTGATGACTCTGGTGACAGCTTATAACAGAGGATAACAGCGCATGGTGCTTGGCAAACCGCAAACAGACCCGACTCTCGAATGGTTCTTGTCTCATTGCCACATTCATAAGTACCCATCGAAGAGCACGCTGATTCACCAGGGTGAAAAAGCGGAAACGTTGTATTACATCGTTAAAGGCTCGGTGGCAGTGCTGATCAAAGATGAAGAAGGGAAAGAGATGATCCTTTCTTATCTGAACCAGGGCGATTTCATCGGTGAACTGGGCCTGTTTGAAGAGGGCCAGGAACGTAGCGCCTGGGTTCGTGCAAAGACAGCATGTGAAGTGGCTGAAATTTCTTACAAGAAATTCCGTCAGCTGATTCAGGTTAACCCTGACATCCTGATGCGTCTTTCTTCCCAGATGGCGCGCCGTCTGCAGGTCACCTCTGAGAAAGTGGGCAACCTCGCCTTCCTGGACGTGACGGGCCGTATTGCACAGACGCTGCTGAACCTGGCGAAACAGCCAGACGCCATGACCCACCCGGACGGCATGCAAATTAAAATTACCCGTCAGGAAATTGGTCAGATCGTCGGTTGCTCCCGTGAAACCGTAGGTCGTATCCTGAAAATGCTGGAAGATCAAAACCTGATCTCCGCCCACGGTAAAACCATCGTGGTTTACGGAACGCGTTAATTCCGCTCAAACGGCGTGTCACCGCAAGGTGTCACGCCGTTTTTGTCTCTACTCCCCATGTGGCGCAGGCTGATTTATCACCCGGAAGTTAACTACGCACTGCGACAAACGCTGGTGTTGTGTCTTCCTGTGGCCGTAGGCCTGCTCCTCGGACATCTTCAGCAAGGTCTGCTCTTTTCTCTGGTGCCCGCCTGCTGCAACATTGCCGGTCTGGACACGCCGCATAAGCGCTTTTTCAAACGACTCATCATTGGCGGTTCACTGTTTGCCGGCTGTAGTCTCGCCGTGCAGCTTCTGCTGGCGCGCGATATTCCGCTGCCGCTGATCCTGACCGTGCTGGCGATGACCCTGGGTGTTACCGCCGAAATCAGCTCGCTGCACGCCCGTCTGCTTCCCGCCTCGCTGATTGCGGCCATTTTCACGCTGAGCCTCGCCGGAAATATGCCGGTGTGGGAGCCGCTGCTGATCTACGCGCTGGGGACATTATGGTACGGGCTGTTTAACTGGTTCTGGTTCTGGCTGTGGCGCGAACAGCCGCTGCGTGAATCCCTGAGCCTGCTCTATGTGCAGCTGGCGGAGTATTGTGAAGCCAAATACACCCTGCTCACCCAGCATACCGATCCGGAAAGATCGCTGCCCCCGCTGCTGACCCGTCAGCAAAAGGTGGTGGATCTGATAAGCCAGTGCTACCAGCAACTGCATATGCTCGCCGCCAACCAGAATCACGAATATAAACGGCTGCTGCGCACTTTCCAGGTGGGGCTGGATCTGCAGGAGCATATCTCCGTAAGTCTTCACCACCCGCAAGAGGTGCAAAAACTGGTAGAGCGCAGCCACGCAGAAGCGGTGATCCGCTGGAACGCACAGACCGTCTCCGCGCGTCTGCGAGTGCTGGCCGACGATATTCTCTATCACCGCTACCCCACGCGCTTTAACATGGACAAACAGCTCGGCGCGCTGGAGAAAATCGCCCGTCAGCATCCGGATAACCCGGTCGGTCAGTTTGCCGCCTGGCACTTCAGCCGCATCGCCCGCGTGCTGCGTACCCAGCGCCCGCTTTATTCCCGCGATCTGATGGCGGACAAACAAAAACGGCTGCCCTTACTGCCCGCGCTCAGAAGTTATCTGTCGCTTAAATCCTCCGCCCTGCGCAATGCCGCACGGATTAGCGTCATGCTCAGTGTCGCCAGCCTGATGGGCATGGCGCTGCATCTGCCAAAACCCTACTGGATCTTAATGACCGTGCTGTTTGTCACCCAGAATGGCTACGGCGCCACGCGGGTGCGTATTCTGCACCGGGCCGGCGGAACGATGGCGGGGCTGATTATTGCGGGCGTGACGCTGCACTTCCACGTGCCGGAAGGCTATACCCTGGCAGGGATGCTGATGATTACGCTGGTGAGCTATCTGATTATCCGCAAAAACTACGGCTGGGCGATGGTGGGCTTTACGGTGACGGCGGTGTATACCCTGCAACTGCTCACGCTCAATGGCGAACAGTTTATTGTCGCCAGGCTGATTGATACCCTGATCGGCTGTCTGATTGCCTTTGGGGGCATGGTCTGGCTGTGGCCGCAGTGGCAGAGCGGGCTGCTCAGGCAGAACGCCCACGACGCGCTGGAGGCTGACCAGGAGGCTATCCGCCTGATTCTGAGCGACGACCCGCAGCCCTCCCCGTTGGCTTATCAGCGGATGAAGGTCAACCAGGCGCACAACGCCCTGTTCAACTCGCTCAACCAGGCGATGCAGGAGCCAGGCTTTAACTCGCACTATCTGGCGGACATGAAGCTCTGGGTGACGCACAGCCAGTTTATCGTCGAGCATATCAACGCCATGACCACGCTTGCGCGTGAACATACCATGCTGACGCCAGACCTGGCGCAACGTTACCTGCAGTCGTGTGAGATTGCCCTGCAGCGCTGTCAGCAGCGTCTGGAGTATGACGCGCCGGGTGAGTCGGGGGATTCAAATATTCTGGAAGCGCCGGAGACGCTCACCCACGGGCCAATGAGTACCCTTGAGCAGCATTTACAGCGCATCCTGGGGCATCTGAACACCATGCACACCATTTCATCGGTGGCATGGCGTCAGCGTCCGCATCACGGGATTTGGTTAACCCGTCGCCTGAAGCGGACGGCGTATTAACCTTTTACGATCTTCGCGACTGCCGCGGCAAAGCGGGTTAAACCGTCTTCGATGTCTTTTTCTTCCACAACCAGCGACGGCGCAAAACGTATCACGTCCGGCCCGGCATTGAGCACCATCACCCCTTCGTGGGCGGCGGCGTGCAGGAAATCGCGTGCGCGGCCTTTGTACTGCGGTTTCAGCTCGACACCGATCAGCAGCCCCATCCCGCGGATCTCGCTGAACACGTCGTACTGGTCATCAATCTTTTGCAGATGTTTTACGAACAGTTCGCGCTTCGCGCCCACGCCATTGAGAACCTCAGGCGTGTTGATAATATCAAACGCCGCGCCCGCCACAGCGCTCGCCAGCGGATTACCGCCGTAAGTGGAGCCGTGCGACCCCACATGAAACGCGGAGGCAATCTCCTGGGTGGTCAGGACCGCACTCACCGGGAAACCGCCGCCGAGCGCTTTGGCGCTGGTCAGAATATCCGGCGTCACGCCGTAGTGCATATAGGCAAACAGGGAGCCGGTACGCCCCATCCCGCACTGCACTTCATCAAATACCAGCAGCGCCTGGTGCTCGTCGCAAAGCGCGCGCAGCCCTTTCAGGAATTCCGGCGTGGCGGCCGTCACGCCACCTTCGCCCTGAATCGGCTCCACCACCACCGCGCAGGTGTGATCGTCCATCACCGCTTTTACCGCATGCAGATCGTTAAACGGCACATGGACGATGTCAGCCGGTTTCGGACCAAAACCGTCGGAATACTTCGGCTGACCACCAACGGAGACGGTAAAGAAGGAGCGCCCATGGAAGGCATTGTGGAAAGCGATGATTTTGGTTTTGTACGGGCTGTGGCGCGTGGTGGCATAGTAGCGCGCCAGCTTGAAGGCGGTTTCGTTGGCTTCGGTGCCGGAGTTCATAAACAGCACGCGCTCGGCAAACGTGGCATTAATGATCTTGCGGCCAAGACGCAGCGCCGGTTCGTTGGTGAAAACGTTGCTGGTGTGCCACAGGGTTTCGCCCTGGGTTTTCAGCGCCTCGACCAGCGCAGGATGGCAATGACCCAGCGCCGTTACCGCAATCCCGCCCGCGAAATCCACATACTCTTTACCCTGTTGATCCCAGACGCGGCTGCCTTTTCCCTTTACCGGGATAAACTCAGCCGGTGCATAAATCGGCAGAATCACTTCATCAAATGTCGCGCGGGTAATTGCTGGTTGTTCAGTTGCCATGTCATGCCCATCCATTTTATGTCACATCAATTGTGAAAATATAATCACAAAATATGCATAAAAAATCACAGCAAGGCAACAGATATTCAGCGATTGAGGAAATTTGCCAGCAGCGCGTGCCCCTGTTCGCTGAGGATGCTTTCCGGATGGAACTGCACGCCTTCGAGATCCCATTCGCGGTGACGAATCCCCATGATCTCCTGCGTATCGCTCCAGGCGGTCACCTCAAAGCAGTCAGGCAGCGTCGGCGGGTCAATCACCAGCGAATGATAGCGCGTCACGGTCAATGGATTATTGAGCCCCGTAAATACCCCGGTACCCGTGTGTGTGACCGGCGAGGTTTTGCCGTGCATCACTTTCGCCGCACGGACGATGGTGGCCCCAAACGCCTGGGCAATCGCCTGATGACCCAGGCAGACGCCCAGAATGGGCAGCTTGCCAGCATACTGCCGGATAACGTCCAGCGAAATGCCCGATTCCGACGGTGTGCAGGGGCCGGGTGAGATGACGATTTTTTGCGGAGCCAGCGTCTCAATATCGGCAAGGCCAATCTCGTCATTGCGGCGGACAACCACCTCTGCACCCAGTTCACAAAAATACTGGTAAAGGTTCCAGGTGAAGGAATCGTAGTTATCAATCAGCAGAATCATGGCGGCTCCCGAAAAAAATGCCGCCCTATTCTACTCAGATTCCCGCGCTTCGCTCACTACTTTGGCAAAGATAGCGTTTAACGCGCTGAGATCGCCCGTTGCACCGCTCCGGTTAGCCGCCACCCAATCTTCGGGATCGATATCGCGCCAGTCCAGCGCGTAACCCGCGTGGATCGCCAGTTGCTCAAAGAAAACGCGCTGAGCAATACCGTTACCGCTGGCAAAAGGGTGCAGCATGTTGATTTCACAATAGTAATGGCTAATTCGTTCTATAAACGCCGCTTTCTCCAGACCAACCAGATACTTTTCGCTTTCCAGCGCCGCCATCAGTTCGTTGCCCATCTTTTCGATGTACTCGAAATGGCAGAAAGGAATGTCGCCCTTAAAAATATCGTCAGTACGCAATTCGCCAGCGTGCTTCAACTCTCTGCGGTAGAGATGGCGGTGAATAAGGCACAGATGGGGCAAACCGGGAGCGGAAGGCCCAAGCTCCAGCGTTTCAATATGGGGATCGGAAGGACCATGACCTTTTTCAAGGAGACAACTGGCCTGAAAATTGACGTTACGCTGCTGCTCCCAGAGACGGGATTTTTGCTTGTCGGTGAGTTTTTTCACTTAACGCCTCCCTGAATATGTCCGTTTGCCACAAGTATAAGCAGCAAAACGCGCTTTCGCAGGGAGGGCTAACAACACGGGCAAAGATCGCCCGTGTCGAAACAGGTTACGGCAGAACTTTCGCGGAGAGGATCACGACAGGTTTTGACGGCACATTCTGGTACGGGCCAACGTCATGGGTAGGAACCTGAGAAATCTTGTCCGCCACGTCCATCCCTTTCACCACTTTACCGAACACCGCATAACCGAAGTCGCGCTGGCCGTGGTCGAGGAAGGCGTTATCCGCCACGTTGATAAAGAACTGGCTGGTCGCGCTGTCTTTATCCGCGGTACGCGCCATGGAAATGGTGCCGCGGGTGTTCAGCAGGCCGTTATCTGCTTCGTTTTTAATCGGCGGGTTCGGCTGTTTCTGCTGCATCTGCTCATTAAAACCGCCGCCCTGCACCATAAACCCAGGGATCACACGATGGAAGGTGGTGTTGTTGTAGAAACCACTGTTTACATAGTCGAGGAAGTTTTTCACAGAAACCGGAGCTTTCTGGCTATTCAGTTCCAGCTCAATATTCCCGGCGGAGGTGGTCAGCAGAACGTGAGGGTCCCCTTTTGCTGCCAGCGCAGCAGGGGAAACGGCAGAAAGAGCAAACACAGCTGCGACAGCCGCCAGTGTTGATTTGAGCATGAGAATTCCTTAACAAAGCGCAGTATATAAAGCGAATGGCTTAATTCTAAAGAGCAGTATGAACGGAGACCAGCCTTTTACCTAATTTTACGAAATTGAAACAGTTGTAACCACGCAAACGATTGGTTCCGGCGGCTTTTTATGTGATCAAGATCACATAAAAAACTGCAATGAAGTTCGAATTTCTCTTAAAAGATATGAATAGATCACTTTAATGTCTAAAATCTGCCCGCTCTCAGCGCCCGATGGGCGCTTTTCTTATTTTGAACAGGCCAGACATGACTAACAGCAATCGCATCAAGCTCACATGGATCAGCTTCTTCTCCTACGCCCTGACCGGCGCGTTGGTGATCGTCACCGGGATGGTGATGGGAAATATCGCAGACTACTTCCATCTGCCCGTTTCCAGCATGAGTAACACCTTCACCTTCCTCAACGCCGGGATCCTGATCTCCATCTTCCTGAATGCCTGGCTGATGGAAATCGTGCCACTGAAAACGCAGCTGCGTTTTGGTTTTGTGCTGATGGTCGCCGCCGTGGCGGGTCTGATGCTGAGCCACAGCATCGCCCTGTTCTCCGCCGCCATGTTTGTGCTCGGTCTGGTCAGCGGCATTACCATGTCGATCGGGACCTTCCTGATTACCCATATGTATGAAGGCCGTCAGCGTGGCGCGCGCCTGCTGTTTACCGACTCCTTCTTCAGCATGGCCGGGATGATTTTTCCGATGGTGGCTGCCGTTCTGCTGGCGCGCAGCATTGAGTGGTACTGGGTGTATGCCTGCATCGGCCTGGTCTACGTGGCGATCTTTATTCTGACTTTCGGCTGCGAGTTCCCGGTGCTGGGAAAAAAAGCGCAGACCACGGCAGAGCCTGTCGCGAAAGAGAAATGGGGGATCGGCGTACTGTTCCTCTCCATCGCCGCCCTGTGCTACATCCTCGGCCAGCTGGGCTTTATCTCCTGGGTACCGGAATACGCCAAAGGCCTGGGCATGAGCCTGAACGACGCGGGTAAACTGGTAAGTGATTTCTGGATGTCTTACATGTTCGGCATGTGGGCGTTTAGCTTCATCCTGCGCTTCTTCGATCTGCAGCGCATTCTGACCGTACTGGCGGGCCTGGCTACCGTATTGATGTATCTGTTCATCAACGGCTCACCGGAACATATGCCGTGGTTCATTCTGACCCTGGGCTTCTTCTCCAGCGCGATCTACACCTCGATCATTACCCTGGGCTCCCTGCAGACCAGGGTGGCCTCGCCGAAGCTGGTTAACTTCGTTCTGACCTGCGGCACCATCGGCACCATGCTGACCTTCGTGGTCACCGGCCCAATCGTCGCCCACAGCGGCCCGCTGGCCGCGCTGCACACGGCGAACGGTCTGTACGCCGTGGTGTTTATCATGTGCTTCATCCTGGGCTTTGTGACCCGCCACCGCCAGCATAACGCTGCAGCGGCGACGCACTAATCCCGTCCCCCTCTGCGCTACGCAGAGGGGGTGTTTCTGGCAAAGCTCACCTCTTCTCCCCCGTTATCCATCTGGATCCAGGTCTGCGCCAGCTGTGTGGTGGCAATAATTCGTCCCTGACGAATGGACCAGCGCACCGGCACCTGACAGCGTACCGCTTCAAACCCGCTCTCCGCAGGCAGAATAATCAGGTTCGCCGGGTTGCCCGTCTCAATCCCGTAATCGCTCAGGCCAAAGGTTCGGGCACTGTTATGGGTGATCAGGTTCAGGCCGTTGTCGATTTGCGGATAGCCCATCATCTGACAAACGTGCAGCCCCATATGCAGCACCTGCAGCATATTGCCGGTACCAAGCGGGTACCACGGGTCAAAGACATCGTCATGCCCAAAGCAGACGTTAATGCCCGCTGCCTGTAGTTCTTTCACCCGGGTGATGCCGCGACGCTTCGGATAATCATCAAAGCGCCCCTGCAGGTGGATATTGACCAGCGGGTTCGCGACGAAGTTAATCCCCGACATCTTCAGCAGTCGGAACAGCCGCGAGGTATAGGCGCCGTTGTAGGAGTGCATGGCGGTGGTGTGGCTGGCCGTTACCCGTGCGCCAATACCGGCCTCATACGCCAGCGTGGCCACCGTCTCGACAAAGCGAGACTGCTCGTCATCAATTTCATCGCAATGAATATCCAGCGGACGGTCATATTTCTTCGCCAGCTCAAAGGCGATATGCAGCGACTGCACGCCGTACTCGCGGGTGAACTCAAAGTGGGGGATCGCCCCCACCACATCCGCACCCAGCCGTAATGCCTCTTCCAGCAGCGCCGCGCCGTTCGGGTAAGAGAGGATACCTTCCTGCGGGAACGCGACGATTTGCAGCGTCACCCACGGCGCAACCTCCTGCTTCACTTCCAGCATCGCCTTCAGGGCGGTGAGCGTCGGGTCGGAGACATCCACATGTGTGCGGACAAACTGGATCCCGTTGGCGATTTGCCACTTCAGCGTTTTCCACGCCCGCGCCTTCACGTCGTCATGGCTGAGTAGCGCCTTGCGCTCCGCCCAGCGCTCAATGCCCTCAAACAGCGTTCCGGACTGGTTCCAGTTCGGCTCGCCCGCCGTCTGGGTGGTATCAAGATGGATATGCGGCTCAATAAACGGGGGAATAGCCAGCCCACCGCGCGCATTTAACACTTCATAGCTTTCGGTATGGGTGTTATCCATGGGGGTGATGTCACCAAATCGCCCGTTCTCAATGGCAAGCTGCCACAGCCCTTCCCGACCCGGTAAACGAACATTCTGAACAAGCCATAACGGTGTAGTAGACATATCTTTCCCCTAAAAACGCAGCTGCTGTACAGGCGTATCGATTTTTGCAAAACCGCCCCTGATTTGTACACAAATTCAACTAACCCGAAAAGCCTGCGATTTCCATAACTTATAAAAATCCTGACAAATCAGTCATATACCACCTAAGGAGTAGGCGAAGACGTATTTGATTTGCATCAATAAGCGGCCCTGCTGAATCGTTAAGGTAGGCGGTAATAGAAAAGAAATCGAGGCAATAATGAGCAAACTCAGACTCGCTATCATCGGTAACGGCATGGTCGGTCACCGCTTTATTGAGGATCTTCTCGATAAAGCCGATGCCGCTCAGTTCGATATTACCGTGTTCTGTGAAGAACCCCGCAAGGCGTACGACCGTGTGCACTTATCTTCCTACTTCTCCCATCATACTGCCGAAGAGCTCTCACTGGTGCGTGAAGGGTTCTACGAGAAGCATGGCGTAAAGGTGCTGGTGGGCGAACGCGCTATCACCATCAACCGTCAGGAGAAAGTGATCCACTCCAGCGCCGGGCGTACGGTTTTTTACGACAAGCTGATCATGGCGACCGGCTCTTATCCGTGGATCCCGCCGATTAAAGGCGCTGAAACGCAGGATTGCTTCGTCTATCGTACCATTGAAGATCTCAACGCCATTGAGTCCTGCGCTCGTCGCAGTAAACGCGGTGCGGTGGTGGGTGGTGGCCTGCTGGGCCTGGAGGCCGCGGGCGCGCTAAAAAACCTCGGCGTTGAAACCCACGTCATCGAATTTGCTCCGATGCTGATGGCCGAACAGCTCGACCACATGGGTGGCGACCAGTTACGTCGCAAAATCGAAAGCATGGGCGTGAAGGTTCATACCAGCAAAAACACCAAAGAGATCGTGCAGGAAGGCACCGAAGCGCGCAAAACCATGCGCTTTGCCGACGGCAGCGAGCTGGAAGTTGACTTCATCGTCTTCTCCACCGGTATTCGCCCGCGCGACAAGCTGGCGACCCAGTGCGGTCTGGCCGTCGCCCAGCGCGGCGGGATCATGATTAACGGCACCTGCCAGACCTCCGATCCGGATATCTACGCCATTGGCGAATGCGCCAGCTGGAATAACCGCGTGTATGGTCTGGTGGCGCCGGGTTACAAAATGGCGCAGGTCGCCGTGGACCACATCCTCGGCAACGAAAACGCCTTCGAAGGCGCGGACCTGAGCGCCAAGCTGAAGCTGCTGGGCGTGGACGTTGGCGGTATTGGCGATGCACACGGCCGCACGCCGGGTGCCCGCAGCTACGTTTATCTCGATGAGAGCAAAGAAGTTTATAAGCGCCTGATCGTCAGTCAGGACAACAAAACCCTGCTTGGGGCGGTACTGGTGGGTGACACCAGTGATTACGGCAACCTGCTCCAGCTGGTGCTGAATGCCATCGAACTGCCGGAAAACCCGGACGCGCTGATCCTCCCGGCGCACGCCTCCGGCGGCAAGCCGTCTATCGGCGTGGATAAACTGCCGGACAGTGCGCAGATCTGCTCCTGCTTTGACGTCACCAAAGGCATGCTCATCTCTGCCATTAACAAAGGCTGCCACACCGTTGCGGCGCTGAAAGCGGAAACCAAAGCCGGCACCGGCTGCGGCGGTTGTATTCCGCTGGTCACCCAGGTGCTGAACGCCGAGCTGGCGAAACAGGGCATCGAAGTGAACAACAACCTGTGCGAGCACTTCGCGTATTCTCGCCAGGAGCTCTACCATCTGATCCGCGTGGAAGGCATCAAGTCTTTCGACGAACTGCTGGCGAAGCACGGCCAGGGCTACGGCTGTGAGGTATGTAAACCCACCGTCGGCTCCCTGCTGGCCTCCTGCTGGAACGAGTATGTCCTCAAACCCGAGCATACGCCGCTGCAGGATACCAACGACAACTTCCTGGCCAACATCCAGAAAGACGGTACCTACTCCGTGATTCCACGTTCCGCCGGTGGCGAAATTACCCCGGAAGGGCTGGTGGCGGTGGGCCGTATCGCGCGTGAATTTAACCTTTACACCAAAATCACCGGTTCCCAGCGTATTGGCCTGTTTGGTGCCCAAAAAGACGATCTGCCGGAGATCTGGCGTCAGCTGATTGACGCTGGCTTCGAAACCGGCCACGCGTACGCTAAAGCGCTGCGTATGGCGAAAACCTGCGTGGGCAGCACCTGGTGCCGCTATGGCGTCGGCGACAGCGTCGGTTTCGGCGTGGAGCTGGAGAACCGCTACAAAGGCATCCGTACGCCGCATAAAATGAAGTTCGGCGTCTCGGGATGTACCCGTGAATGTGCGGAAGCCCAGGGTAAAGACGTGGGGATTATCGCCACCGAAAAAGGCTGGAACCTGTATGTCTGCGGTAACGGCGGGATGAAACCACGCCACGCGGACCTGCTGGCCGCGGATCTCGATCACGACACGCTGATTCAGTATCTCGACCGCTTCATGATGTTCTATATCCGTACCGCCGATAAGCTGACCCGTACCGCCTCCTGGCTCGATAACCTGGAAGGCGGCATCGACTACCTGAAATCGGTCATTATCGACGACAAGCTGGGCCTGAACGAGCATCTGGAAGCGGAGATGGCACGTCTGCGTGAAGCGGTGATTTGCGAGTGGACTGAAACCGTCAACACCCCGGCGGCACAGACGCGGTTCAGACATTTTATCAACAGCACTCAGCGCGACCCGAATGTGCAGGTTGTGCCAGAGCGTGAACAGCATCGTCCGGCGACACCGTATGAACGTATCCCGGTCACGCTGGTGGAGGAAAACGCATGAGCCAGTGGACAACCATCTGCGATATTAACGACATTCTCCCCGCAACCGGCGTCTGCGCGCTGCTGGGCAACGAGCAGGTTGCGATTTTCCGCCCTCGCCACGATGAACAGCTCTTTGCCATCAGCAACATCGACCCGTTCTTCGAGGCCAGCGTGCTCTCCCGTGGGTTGATTGCGGAGCATCAGGGCGAACTGTGGGTCGCCAGCCCGCTGAAAAAGCAGCGCTTCCGTTTACGTGACGGGCTGTGCATGGAAGATGAAAACTACTCGGTGAAGCACTACGACGTTCGCGTGAAGGACGGCAAGGTGCAGCTACAGGGCTAATTCCCTCGCCTTTTCAATATGAAAAGCTTATGACCCCTTATGGGTAACGGCAGGAAAAACCGTATATTTTCGGCGATTCCTGCTGTTATCCTGACGTCAATTCCTGTCCCTCCATGAATGCTGTGAGGTAATGTCGTGGATCACCTGCCGATTTTTTGTCAATTACGCCATCGCGACTGCCTGCTTGTGGGCGGCGGCGACGTGGCTGAGCGCAAAGCGCGCCTGTTGTTAGAGGCGGGCGCCCGACTGACCGTCAACGCCATTGCCTTCGCCCCCCAGTTTAACGTCTGGGCCCAGGAAGGGATGCTGACGCTGGTGCAAGGAGAGTTTGATGAATCCCTGCTGGAGACCTGCTGGCTGACCATTGCCGCGACGGATGACGATGCAGTGAACCAGTGGGTCAGCGATGCCTGTGAGGCGCGCCGTATCTTCTGTAACGTGGTGGATGCGCCGAAAGAAGCCAGCTTTATCATGCCGTCGATTATTGACCGTTCACCGCTGATGATCGCCGTGTCATCCGGGGGCCGCTCGCCCGTTCTGGCGCGCCTGCTGCGGGAAAAACTGGAAGCCCTGTTACCGCAACATCTCGGTCAGATTGCCCACTATGCAGGGCAATTGCGTTCACGCGTGAAGCAAACCTTCGCGACCGTTGGCGAGCGTCGTCGTTTCTGGGAAAAATTCTTTGTGAATGACCGGCTGGCTCAGTCGCTGGCGAATCAGGACAGTAAAGCGGTTGAAGAGACGACGGCGCAGTTACTCGCTGAGCCGCTGGATCATCGTGGCGAAGTGGTGCTGGTCGGTGCAGGTCCTGGCGATGCGGGCTTGCTGACGCTGAAAGGCCTGCAGCAGATCCAGCAGGCGGATATTGTGGTATATGACCGCCTGGTCTCGGATGACATCATGAACCTGGTACGCCGAGATGCCGACCGCGTCTTCGTGGGCAAACGGGCGGGCTACCACTGCGTACCGCAGGAAGAGATTAACCAGATCCTGCTGCGCGAGGCGCAAAAGGGAAAACGCGTGGTGCGCCTGAAAGGGGGCGATCCGTTTATCTTCGGTCGCGGCGGCGAGGAGCTGGAAACCCTTTGCAACGCGGGCATTCCCTTCTCCGTGGTGCCGGGCATTACCGCGGCATCCGGCTGTTCAGCGTACGCGGGTATTCCACTGACCCACCGGGATTACGCCCAGAGCGTGCGTCTGGTGACGGGCCACCTGAAAACGGGCAGCGAACTGGACTGGCACAACCTCGCCGCCGAAAAGCAAACGCTGGTGTTCTACATGGGGTTAAACCAGGCCGCCACCATTCAGGCGAAGCTGCTGGAGCACGGCATGGCGGCAGATATGCCCGTCGCGCTGGTCGAAAACGGTACCGCCATTACGCAGCGCGTGGTGGATGGCGTACTGACACAGTTAGGCGAACTGGCGCAGCAGGTTGAAAGCCCGGCGCTGATTGTGGTTGGCCGTGTGGTTGCGCTGCGCGACAAACTCAACTGGTTCTCAAACCACTAACGCACACTCTTCCTTTCCGGAGTAGTCCTGAAGCGGACTACTCCCCTCTTACCGCTGTCGATAACATACCGCCCCGAAGTGGAACGTTTCCCTTTATTCCCTTGAGTAACATCTGATTTTCGTTTTTAAGACAAGGAATGCGTATGTTTAAACTGGCAAAAGCCGCCGTACTGGTCGGCCTGTTAACCACTCTGACGGCCTGCACTGGTCACGTCCAGAACACCAAAAACAACTGCAGCTATGATTATCTGCTGCACCCGGCGATCTCCATTTCGAAGATCATCGGTGGTTGCGGCCCGGCGGCACAGCAGTAAGCGTTTTTCAGGCGTAAAAAAAACCGGGAGATCCCGGTTTTTTTGTTGGTGCGGAGCGGTTTTTTGTCGGGTGGCGCTAACGCTTACCCGACCTACACTGTTTCGTAGGCCGGGTAAGGCGAAGCCGCCACCCGGCAAGCAGACTTACGGCTTCGCAACAAACCCAATCGCTTCGTACACCGCTTTCAGGGTTTCGGACGCGCGGGCGCTGGCTTTTTCCGCACCCTCTTTCATCACTTTCTGCAGGAAGGCTTCGTCGTTGCGGTAGCGGTGATAACGCTCCTGCAGCTCGGTCAGCATGCCGGAAACGGCATCGGCCACTTCGCCTTTCAGGTGGCCATACATCTTGCCTTCGAAGTGCTGTTCCAGCTCAGGGATGCTCTGGCCGGTAACACCGGAGAGAATATCCAGCAGGTTGGAAACGCCCGCTTTATTCTGCACATCGTAGCGCACCACAGGCGGCTCGTCAGAGTCGGTCACTGCGCGCTTGAGTTTTTTCACGACCGATTTCGGATCTTCCAGCAGGCCGATAACGTTGTTGCGGTTATCGTCAGACTTGGACATCTTCTTGGTCGGCTCCAGCAGCGACATGACGCGCGCACCCGATTTCGGAATAAACGGCTCTGGCACTTTGAACACCTCGCCATAAAGCGCGTTAAAGCGCTGGGCGATATCGCGGCTCAGCTCCAGGTGCTGCTTCTGGTCTTCACCCACCGGCACCTGGTTTGTCTGGTACAGCAGAATGTCTGCCGCCATCAGCACCGGATAGTCAAACAGACCGGCGTTGATGTTTTCAGAGTAGCGCGCGGATTTATCCTTGAACTGGGTCATGCGGCTCAGTTCACCGAAATAGGTGTAGCAGTTCAGCGCCCAGCCCAGCTGCGCGTGCTCTGGCACATGGGACTGAACGAAAATGGTGCTCTTCTCAGGGTCGATCCCGCAGGCCAGATACAGGGCGAGGGTGTCCAGCGTGGCTTTACGCAGCTTCTCAGGATCCTGACGGGCGGTAATCGCATGCAGATCCACGATGCAGTAAATGCAATGGTAATCATCCTGCATGCTGACCCACTGACGTAACGCACCCATGTAGTTACCAATGGTCAATTCACCTGAAGGCTGTGCGCCACTAAAAACGATGGGCTTAGTCATTATTCAATTCCTGATGTTCACTGTGCGAAAGCCCGAGAGCGGGCAACAAATCTTTGAAGTGGTCGAACACAACATCCGGCTCACTTAGCGTGATGGCCTCACCGTAGTTGTAGCCATAGGTTAATCCGACGGAAGGACATCCAGCCGCTCGGGCAGCCAGAATATCATTGCGTGAATCACCGACAAAGAGCAGCTCCGCAGGTGTTAAGGATAATTTTCCTGCCACCAGCAGCAGCGGTTCCGGATGCGGTTTTTTGTTTTGCACATCATCACCGCCCACAATCACAGAGAAGTACTTCGCGATATCCAGTGCTTCCAGCAGCGGTGCCACAAACGGCGTTGGTTTGTTGGTGACCAGACCCATCGGAATGCCCTTCGCGTGCAACACGCTCAGCGTTTCCAGAACGTCCGGGAAGAGGAAACTGCCCTCTTCGACGGTCTCTTCATAGAAACGATCGAACAGTTTGCGCAGAATACGCAGTTGCTCTTCCTGTGGAATGTCCGCATGGTCAACGCTCGGTTTACCCTGTGCAGAACGCTGCGATGCGCGCTCCTGACGCGCCCAGGTCAGCGCACGCTCCATCAGGACATCAGCGCCGTTGCCAATCCACGTGACGACACGATCTTCACCCGCCACGGGCAGCTCAAGGGCATACAGCGCCTGGTCTACGGCACTCGTTAAGCCTGGCGCGCTGTCGACCAGCGTGCCGTCGAGGTCGAATGCCACACCCCGAATTGCCTGCAATTTATCCATGACTTACCTTCGCCAGCTCACGGCGCATTTCATCAATGACTTTTTTGTAATCCGGTTGGTCGAAAATCGCCGAACCTGCAACGAACATATCCGCGCCCGCTGCCGCGATTTCACCAATGTTATTGACTTTCACCCCGCCGTCCACTTCCAGACGAATATCGTAACCTGACTCATCAATACGACGGCGTACTTCACGCAGCTTATCCAGCGTGTGAGGAATAAACGACTGACCACCAAAGCCCGGGTTAACGGACATCAGCAGGATCACGTCCAGCTTATCCATCACATAATCGAGATAGCTCAGCGGCGTTGCCGGGTTAAACACCAGACCTGCTTTACAGCCGTTCTCTTTGATGAGCTGCAGGGTGCGATCCACATGTTCAGAGGCTTCCGGATGGAAGGTGATGATGCTGGCGCCCGCCGCGGCGAAATCCGGCACGATACGGTCAACCGGTTTCACCATCAGATGCACGTCAATCGGGGCGGTAATGCCGTAGTTACGCAGCGCCTTAAGCACCATTGGGCCAATGGTCAGATTGGGAACGTAGTGGTTATCCATCACGTCGAAATGGACAACATCTGCGCCAGCCGCGAGAGCTTTAGCGGTGTCTTCACCCAGGCGGGCAAAATCGGCCGACAGAATTGAGGGAGCAATCAAAAACTGTTTCATCCGCATCTCCTTGAAATGTGTTTACCGGCGGGCAAAACGGCTCAGGGGCGATAAAGAGCCAGGAGTTCGTCCACCTTTTTACGTGTGCCGCCGTTGCTGCTAATGCTACGCCGCACTTTAACCTGAAAATGCGTCGCGGCTTTGTACCATTCGCGCGTATCAGGGGTATCGTGATTCGAAATTAACACCGGAATTCTTTTGCTGACCAGCTTTTCCGCCATCTCCGCCAGGCGGGCCTGTTCGGCCGGGCTGAAGCTGTTGGTGTGATAGGCGGTGAAATTCGCTGTCGCAGACAGCGGCGCGTACGGAGGGTCACAGTAAACCACCGAGTTTACGCCTGCCAGCTCCATACACTCTTCATACGAGAGGCAGTGGAATTCCGCATGCTGTGCTTTTTCGGCGAAGTGATACAGCTCGTCCTGCGGGAAATAGGGGCGCTTATAACGGCCAAACGGCACGTTAAATTCCCCACGAAGATTATACCGGCACAGACCGTTATAACCATGTCGGTTGAGATAGAGGAACAGCAGTGCCCGGCGGAACGGATCCTGACTCTGGTTAAACTCCGCGCGGAACTGGTAGTAAACGTCCGGGTTATTGTTCTCCGGCGTAAACAGTTTGCGCGCCTCTGCGACATACTCTTCGGTACGCAGCTTAACGATGTTATAGAGGCTGATAAGGTCGCTGTTGATATCCGCCAGGATATAACGCGAAAAATCGGTGTTCAGGAACACCGATCCCGCGCCAACGAAAGGCTCGATAAGACACTCGCCCTCAGGCAGGTGCTTTTTAATATCATCGAGCAGGGGGTATTTCCCCCCTGCCCATTTCAGAAAAGCGCGATTTTTTTTCATGCTGACTAACTGATTACACCTTCTCCGGCTGTGGAGAAAGCTCCGACAGCATCCTGCGCTTTAAACATTACTTCAGATCGGCCTGAACCTGATGAATCGGCTTCGCCCATGGGTTTTTTGCCTGAACATCAGCAGGCAGGGCCGCCACGGCGCGTTTTGCTTCATCTTTGGATGAATACACACCGCTGACCAGCACATACCACGGCTGACCGTTACGGGTCGTCTGATAAACCACATAGTTTTTCAGATTGGATTTCTTCGCCCAACTGTTGAGGTTGTCATAGTTAGACGAACTGCTCAGCTGCAGCGTGTAATTGCTGGATGGCGCAGACTTCAGCGAACCGACGTTGCCTGCCGTTTTACCTGCCGCGCTGCTGGATGCTGTTGCCGTCGCGGCTGGAGCCGTGGTGGCAGCCGGTGCCGTGGTGGTCGCCGTTGCTTTCGGCGCGGTCTGTGTGACAGGTGCTTTTGCAGGCTCGCTCACCGCAGCCGTTTCAGTGCGTTTCGGCTGTGCCGGTACGGTTTTCACTTCAGGCGCTTTTACCACAGCCTGAGGTTTGGTTTCACGCTTAGGCTCAATTACCGCCTGCTTACGTTCAGGACGCGTGGTGGTTTGCGTCTGACGCGGTTTGGTTTCCGTCGCCGCCGTTTGTGGCTGAGCGTTAGCACCGCGAATCGGGGCAACCGTTGCAGGTTCAGTTGGCAGCGTAGAGTTAACCACGACGTTATCAACCTGCTGCTGATTCTGCGGCTGCGTCAGGGCATTGTTCAGGTCACCCTGAACTTCTACGCGTTGTTGGCCTTCAGGCGTAACAGGTGCCTGACCCTGAGCGGGGGTTGAAGATACGGGCGGCAGAGAAACATCCTGCGGCGCAGCGGTATTGCCTGCCGTCTGCTCTGCGGAGGTGGTTCCCGGTGCAGGCTGTGCGCCATTCGCCTGATCGCTTGCATCGTTACCGGAAAGGTTGATGCTCTTCTCAGCGGAAGCGGTTTGCTCGGTTGAGTTCGATGACGGTGCTTTTAGCGCGGAGCCAATGCCAACAATCAGCAGCACCAGCACCAGAACGCCAAGGCCCATCATGATGTACTGACGGGAGGCTGGTTTTGGCGCAGCGGCTTTTTTACGTTTACGCGGGCGACGCTCTACAGGCTCTTCGTCCATTGAATCTTCTTCGGACTCATAATCCTCTTCTTCTCGCTCATCACGCGCGTTGCGGCTGCGCGAAGGGCGACGATCGTCTGCATCCAGATCAACATCGTCAAAGTTGATCTGCGGCTCGTTATCACGTTCTGAAGATTGACGAGAACGACCAGTACGACGATCGCTGGGATCGGGTTTCAGCTCGTCTTCTGGTTTGAATTCATCCATTTAACACCCCACTCAAAGGCTTATGCCAACGACTTTGCATTTCACCTGAAGCTAAACGACCACCTGCAACAGTGGCCTGACCTTTCTAGTTGTTACGCCTGCTGACAATCAGCGATAGCGCCAAGAACGACATCGTGCGGCACTCCGCCGCGTACTTCACTCTTCCCTATTGCAAGCGGGAGTACAAGACGCATCTCGCCTGCCAATACTTTTTTATCGCGCATCATGTGGGGTAAATACGCGTGTGCCGACATCTCCTGCGGCCCGGTTACCGGCAAACCAGCACGCTCAAGCAGCGCAACAATACGTGCCGTCTCTTGTGGTTTGAACTGGCCAAGACGTTCAGAGGTGCGGGCGGCCATCACCATGCCAGCCGCGACGGCTTCACCGTGCAGCCAGTTGCCGTAACCCATTTCGGCTTCAATCGCGTGACCAAACGTATGCCCAAGATTCAGTAAAGCACGTAAGCCCGTTTCACGCTCGTCCGCAGCGACAACTTCTGCTTTCAGCTCACAACAACGACGAATGCAGTATGCAAGCGCAGCCTCATCCAGGCGCAGCAGCGCATCCATATTCTCTTCAAGCCAGTTAAAGAACTCGCCATCCAGAATAATGCCGTATTTGATCACTTCCGCCAGACCAGAAGCCAGCTCGCGCGCCGGCAGGGTTTTCAGACAGTCGAGATCCACCACCACCGAGGCTGGCTGGTAGAACGCGCCAATCATGTTTTTGCCGAGCGGATGGTTAACGGCCGTTTTGCCGCCAACAGAGGAGTCAACCTGAGACAACAACGTGGTCGGGATTTGAATAAAGCGAACACCACGCTGATAGCTTGCGGCCGCAAAGCCGGTCAGATCGCCCACAACACCACCGCCCAGGGCAAGCAGTGTTGTATCGCGACCGTGCGGTTTTTGCAGCAAGGCGGTAAAGACGGTATCCAGTACCGTCAGGCTTTTATACTGCTCGCCATCGGGGAGAATCACACTGTCGACTTTAACGCCCGCCTGCTCAAGCAGGTGGCGTACACGGTCGAGATAAAGCGGAGCCAGCGTCTCATTGGTGACCAGCATCGCCTGATCACCCGCTTTCAGTGGTAAAAAGGAAGCTGGGTCGTTAAACAAACCAGCCGCGATGGTGATAGGGTAACTACGTTCCCCGAGAGTAACTGTAATCCTCTCCATGACGCGACATCCACCTTTAATGCTTTTACCCGCAGGCGAGTGTATATAAAGCCAGAATCAGTTGCTTTCCAGCATATGAATAATCTGGTTTGCAACCACTTTAGCGCTCTGATCGTCAGTACGAATGGTCACATCGGCAATCTCTTCATACAGCGGATTGCGTTCATCGGCCAACGCTTCCAGAACTTCGCGTGGTGGCGTTTCAACCTGCAGCAGCGGGCGCTTTTTATCGCGCTGCGTACGTGCCAGCTGTTTCTCAATGGTCGTCTCAAGATAGACCACTACGCCACGGGCGGAGAGACGGTTGCGGGTTTCGCGAGATTTCACAGAGCCGCCGCCTGTTGCCAGCACGATGCCCTGTTTTTCCGTGAGTTCGTTGATCACTTTTTCTTCTCGGTCACGGAAACCTTCTTCGCCTTCTACGTCGAAAACCCAGCCCACATCAGCTCCGGTTCGTTTCTCAATCTCTTGATCAGAATCGTAAAATTCCATATTGAGTTGTTGAGCTAACTGACGCCCAATAGTGCTTTTGCCGGCACCCATAGGCCCAACCAGAAAGATATTGCGTTTCTCTGCCATTTTATCGGTACTACTAAGACTATTCGTTAATGGTAATCCCCGCTTCGCAGACACCCGGCGTAGCAGGACATGAACTGAAACCTCATATGCAATAGAGCGAGAGTCAGACTAAAAATTATCTCAATACTCCGGCTTGTTTGGCAACTGATTAAATCACCGCGCCGGGCGCATAAGGTAATAAGACGTAAGTCCAACTCAAATCGGTACTCCTTGTATGCTAATTCATGCCCCACGTCAAACATCTGCAACAAACTGAATGCAAAATCATTGCGGGGATCGTTACCCGTCAGTGAATACCGACCAGACGTGGTGTAATAAACACCACTAATTCACGTCGTTCCTGGTCTTTCCCGTCATGGCGAAAAAGCGCCCCCAGCCAGGGAATGCTCCCCAGCCCCGGCACGCTGTCACTGCCGGTTTTGTTCTTCTGCGAAAAAATTCCGCCCAATGCCAGCGTTTCTCCACTTTTTACCTCAACCTGCGTCTCTATCTCTTGTTTGTCGATAGCCAGCGTTTCGCCGTCAGCCTGCTGCAGGACCTGTCCTGGCATATTTTCGCTGATGTGCAATTTCAGGCGCACGCGTCCCCCCGGCAATACCACCGGCGTCACTTCCATCCCCAGTACGGCCTCTTTGAACTCAACGGAGGTGGCGCCGCTTTCCCCGCTGGAGACCTGATAGGGGATCTCGCTCCCCTGTTTGATACTGGCCGGCTGCATATGCGAGGCCAGCAGTCGCGGGCTGGCAATAATATCGACCTGCTGTTTTTGCTCCAGCGCAGACAGTTCCAGATCCAGCAGCCGACCGTTGATCCGCCCGATATTAAACCCTACGTGGCTGGTGGCGCTGGCCACGGACAGATCGCTGCCAAGCGTCGTGAGCTGTCCCACCTTCCCCGCGTCGGTGGCATCGGCGAGCGCCCACTTCACCCCCAGTTCACGCAGGCTTTTTTCAGTCATGGTCACAATATGCGCCGCCAGCTCTACCTGCTCGACGGGAATGTCCATCTGAGTGGCCCAGCGCACCAGCGTATCCACCACCGTCTGGCTATCCCGAATCAACAGGCGATTGGTCCGTTTGTCGACAGATAAACTTCCCTTTGGGCTCAGGAGTTTTTCCGCTGCTTTTTGCAGCTCTCCGGCATCGGCATAGGAAAAAGGGATGCTATGTGAAACCAGCGGCGCATCAAGCTGTCGACGCGCCTTCTCCTGTTCTGAACGTTCCCGCTGTTCACGCTGCCAGGCTGCGGTATGAACATAGAAAATGCCCCCCTCCTCGCGCAAAACGAGTCCGGCGCTGGAGACAACCGTCTGTAGCGCCTGCCGCCAGGGGACATGCGTCAGGTTGAGCGAAAGCGTGCCGCCGACATCAGGCGATACCACCAGATTACGGCTCTCCTGAGTGGCCAGCGCCTGCAACACCTGAACGACCGGAACATCATCCACCACCAGCGTGACCGGCTTTGGCGCGGCGGCCCAAAGCGGATGGCTGAACATCAGCAGCAACAGCGTTATCCGTAAATTCATTCTTCTCGATTCCTTCTCGTTGCCACGTCCACTGGACGGGTTCACAGGTGTCTCCCACCTCAACAACCAGTTCCGATTCAGTAATGGCGGTTATTTGCCAGCCCGCCGGGAAGCGCTCATCCATTTTTAGTCGGTGCCAGCGCTTTTGCCCATCCTGCAAAATGCCGATAGCCTCGCGTCCTCCCACCATGCCGCGATAGCGCCACTGCGTCAGTTCACCCGTCGCGCAGGGATCGTCCGGCGGGCGAAAGGGATCGCGCATGCCGGTCAACAGCAATACTGAGCACACCAGCCAGTATCGTGTGCTATTTCGCATGATCCAGCTCCAGCCGCAGGCGTAACGCCTTACCTTCAGGTGCAATTGCGAAAGCCGCAATCTCGACATCCCGCTGCGCCAGCCGGGAAAAAAGCCCCGGGATGGCCTGCCACTCCGCCTCCAGCGTCAGCTCTCCTCCGTTCTGCAGCGGCTTCCAGTGAACCAGCGTCGTCTCATCCCCCTGAAAATCAAGCGGCGAAAACGGCTTCATTTCTGGCGCTTGGGCGGTTTCTGTGCGCAGCGGCACCGTGCTGACGACAGGCCATAACGATGCGTTGGTCCTCGCCTCCTGGATCAGCTGGCTTTGTCGTTCAGCACACTGTCTCTCTACCGGTCTGAGCAGGGTGCCCCACGCAGCGAGCCCTGCCAGGAAAGTGCTCAGACACCAGCAGAGACCGCGGATCCAGGGACGGCTTTCGCACCAGCGCTCCAACAGGATATTCACGCGTTACCCCTCGCTAAGATGAAAGGTGAACGACCAGCGCCCCTGGCTATCCTGCCGAAGCTCACCCGCTGTCCCGGGCGTAAAGCCCTGGAGTTGCCCAAGCGCATCACGCAGCGCAGACAGGGCCGGCAGGGTGGTGGCAAACCCGGTAAACATCAGAGCGGGAGGCTGGTAGCGCAGTTCCGTCAGCCAGACCTGCGCAGGAAGGGTGGCGGACAGCGACTCCAGCACCGGCTGCCATGCGCGCCGCTGGCGTGCGGGGCTTTGCACGGGTGTCGCGAGTCTCTGGCGAGCAACGAGGCCGTGCTGCACGGACAGTATCCCCGTCAGATCCGTTTGCAGGGCGTGCAGCCGCAAAAGCGGGGTCATCCGCAAACAGGCGATGGTCGTGACCATCAACAGCGCCGTGCAGACAAACGTTGCTCCCCAGAAACGCAGGCATCGCGCGCGCCGCTGCTGCCGCCACGGCAGAAAATTCGTGATGCTCATGCGGGCACCTCACTCATGGCTAACGCCAGCGCAACGGTATAGTCCGCGCCGCATTCCGGTAACGGGGCATGGCATCGCTGCAGGGTATCCCATGGGTTACGTCGGCTATCAAACAGCGCGATATCCGCCGGCTCCACGGCCAGCAGCGCTGAGAGCTCAGCCGCGTTTTCAGCTTCTGCGGCAACACGGCGCCCCCACTGGTGGCGCATCGCCCAGAGCCACTGCCGTTCATCCCGCCAGACGACACACTGCGCCGGTGCCACCGCCGGAAGAAGATTCTTCAGCGCACTGGCATCCGGGGTAATGGTTGCCAGCCGCAAACGTAACGTTTTGGCCAGCGTCAGCAGGGTTTCGACCTCGTTGTTTTGTGCCGCAGTCACGTGAAATGTGCTGCTGAAGGTGTCCTGCGCGTAATCGAAACAGAGCGTATCGGCAGACATCTCCAGCTCCCGTGCCAGCGCCGCGCCAAGCCATGAGAGCTGTTCGCTGTCGCGCAGCGCAATGGCCGGGCGGGGAAGCGACCTTTGCAGAGTGCGCGCTGCCGGAAAAGAGAGAAAAATCCGGTGATAGTGTGGCAACGTTTTCCGCCAGTCGCGTAACGCATCAATCAGCTGTTCTGGCTGATAAATCTTGCCGTCACCAATGATCCCTTCGGCCAGAGGAACGGCCCACCAGCGGCGTAAACTCCAGCCCGACTTCTCTCGCACCAGCGCGACAATCAGCACCCTATCCTGTTGAATATGAACGCCCGTTTGCCATGTTTTAAAAGCCATGTTTCACGATCTCCTTATCGCCCGTCGCCTTGACGGCTATATCAATGAATCAGGCTTGCCTTTATACTACCGCGCGATTGTTTAGAAACTGCCCAAGTGAAACCAAATGGGAAATCTCCGGTGAAGTTCGTAAAGTATTTATTTATCCTTGCAGTCTGTTGCATTCTGCTGGGAGCAGGCTCGATTTACGGTTTATACAAATATATTGAGCCACAGCTACCTGATGTCGCCACGCTTCGCGATGTGCGTCTCCAGATCCCGATGCAGGTCTATAGCGCCGATGGCGAATTAATGGCGCAGTATGGCGAGAAGCGTCGTATCCCGCTGACCTTAAACCAAATTCCGCCAGTGATGGTGAAAGCCTTTATCGCCACAGAGGACAGCCGTTTTTACGAGCACCACGGTGTCGATCCGGTGGGGATTTTCCGTGCCGCGAGCATTGCGCTGTTCTCCGGCCATGCCTCCCAGGGGGCAAGTACCATTACGCAGCAGCTGGCGCGTAACTTCTTCCTCAGCCCTGAAAAGACGCTGATACGTAAGATCAAAGAGGTGTTCCTTGCGATCCGTATTGAGCAGTTGCTGAGCAAAGACGAGATCCTTGAGCTGTACCTCAATAAAATCTACCTGGGCTACCGTGCCTATGGCGTGGGGGCGGCCGCGCAGGTGTACTTCGGTAAGCCTGTTGAGCAGCTCACCCTAAGCGAAATGGCAACCATCGCCGGTCTGCCAAAAGCGCCGTCAACCTTTAACCCGCTCTACTCGCTCGATCGCGCCACCGCGCGTCGCAATGTCGTCCTGTCACGTATGCTGAGCGAAGGCTACATTAGCCAGAGTGAGTACAACCAGGCGCGCAACGATGTCATTGACGCCAACTACCATGCCCCGGAGATCGCCTTCTCTGCCCCTTATCTGACCGAAATGGTTCGCCAGGAGATGGTGAACCGCTATGGCGATAAGGCCTATGAAGATGGCTACCGCGTTTACACCACCGTCACCCGCAAAGTGCAGCAGGCGGCTCAGGACGCGGTGCGCAACAACGTGATGGATTACGATATGCGTCACGGCTATCGCGGCCCGTCAAACGTGCTCTGGAAAGTAGGCGAAAGCGCGTGGGACAGCAAAAAAATCACCAGTACGCTGAAAGCGCTGCCGACCTATGGTCCTCTTCTTCCGGCCGTGGTGACGCAGGCCGATCCTCAGGAAGCCGTAGCAACGCTCGCGGATGGGACGTCCGTCTCCCTGCGTATGGAGGGGATTCGTTGGGCGCGTCCGTACCGTTCGGATACCCTGCAGGGCGCAACACCGCGTAAAGTGACCGATGCAGTCCAGACCGGACAACAAATCTGGGTGCGCAAGGTGGGCGATGCCTGGTGGCTGGCACAGGTACCGGACGTCAACTCCGCCCTGGTCTCCATCAACCCGCAGAATGGCGCCGTGCTGGCGTTGGTCGGTGGATTCGATTTCAACCAGAGCAAATTTAACCGCGCCACTCAGGCGCTGCGTCAGGTGGGTTCCAACATTAAGCCGTTCCTCTACACGGCGGCGATGGATAAGGGCCTGACCCTGGCCAGCATCCTTAACGACGTGCCTATCTCCCGCTGGGATGCCGGAGCAGGTTCCGACTGGCAGCCGAAGAACTCCCCTGCGGAATATGCCGGCCCTATTCGTCTTCGTCAGGGTCTGGGACAGTCGAAAAACGTGGTGATGGTGCGAGCCATGCGCGCGATGGGCGTCGACTATGCCGCTGAGTATCTGCAACGCTTCGGTTTCCCGGCGCAGAACATCGTGCGTACCGAATCGCTGGCGTTAGGCTCTGCGTCATTCACCCCGCTTCAGGTGGCGCGTGGATATTCCGTGATGGCCAACGGCGGCTTCCTGATTGACCCGTACTTCATCAGCAAAATTGAGAACGATCAGGGCGGCGTGCTGTTTGAGGCGAAGCCGAAAATTGCCTGTGCAGAGTGCGATATTCCGGTGATTTACGGTAATACACCGAAATCTGACGTGCTTGAGAATAAGGACATGGAAGACCCTGCCGTGTCGCAGGAGCAGCCGAACGGCGTTGTACCGCAGCCACAGCTGGAACAGGCGAACCAGGCGCTGGTCGCACAGACGGGTGCGCAGGAATATGCCCCGCATGTGATCAATACCCCGCTGTCATTCCTGATCAAGAGTGCGCTGAACACCAACATCTTCGGTGAACCCGGCTGGCAGGGTACCGGCTGGCGCGCAGGGCGTGATTTGCAGCGCCATGATATCGGCGGTAAAACGGGGACCACCAACAGCTCGAAGGATGCCTGGTTCTCGGGTTACGGCCCGGGCGTGGTGACCTCGGTGTGGATCGGTTTCGACGATCACCGCCGTGATTTAGGTCGTACAACGGCGTCTGGCGCGATAAAAGATCAGATTTCCGGCTACGAAGGCGGCGCGAAAAGCGCGCAACCGGCCTGGGATGCCTACATGAAATCGGTCCTTGAAGGTGTGCCGGAGCAGCCGCTGACGCCACCGCCGGGCGTGGTGACGGTCAATATCGACCGCAGCACGGGCCAGCTCGCCAACGGCGGCAACAGCCGCGAAGAGTATTTCATCGAGGGCACGCAGCCGACCACACAGGCGGTGCATGAGGTGGGTACCGAGATTATTGATAACGGCGAAACGCACGAGCTGTTCTAAATATAAAAATGCCCGGTAAAAGCCGGGCAAAACATCGCAGGCCGGGTCAGGCGAAGCCGCCACCCGGCTTTTTTTATGGACTACAGTCGCCCCTGCCCCTTCAGCCACTCCCGGACCAGGAACAGCGCGCTCACGTTGCGAGCTTCATTGAAGTCAGGGTCTTCAAGCAGATCCATCAGATGCGCCAGCGGCCAGCGAACCTGCGGCAGCGGCTCCGGCTCGTCCCCTTCCAGCGATTCAGGGTAGAGGTCTTCAGCCACCACGATATTCATTTTGCTGGAAAAATAAGACGGTGCCATGCTCAGTTTTTTCAGGAACGACAGCTCATTGGCACCAAAACCCACCTCTTCTTTCAGCTCGCGGTTTGCCGCTTCAAAGACGGTTTCGCCCGGGTCGATAAGCCCTTTCGAGAACCCAAGCTCGTAAGATTCCGTTCCCACAGCGTATTCGCGGATCAAAATCAGATGATCGTCGACAATCGGAACTATCATCACCGCTTCGCGCGACGAGGGGCGCATACGCTCATAAACGCGACGCACACCGTTGCTGAACTCCAGGTCCACACTTTCGACATTAAACAGGCGCGATTTTGCGACAGTTTCAACATTCAGAATGGTGGGTTTTTGTAGTGGTTTGCTCATCTTGATGGGTCTTAGCAGTGAGAACTGGCGTTATTGTGCGATACGCTGCACGGTTTCGGCAATGTCAATCGTTCTTTATTTACATTTGTGCAACGTAGCAGGGATCAATCCTCAATTCAAAACAAATGTCAAGAGGTTGAAATGTTTCCAGGAATTTGCTGATATCGCGCCCTATCAGGCTTTGCTATTATCAGCGGTCACTGGGATGCGCTTCAGAATGCTCAAGTTCGACTCCATACTTGCCGATAGCCAGCCACAGAAACTCATTCATTGTAAAGGTGCTACTGACTTTACCCTAAATAATTCGAGTTGTATGAAGGCGGCGACGCAGCGAATCCTCAGGAGCGTACATCAGTACGTGACTGAGGTGAGCGAGGACAAACTGGCCTTGCCAGTTTGAACAGCGCTTGCGCTGGCCTCGAAGGGGCGAGGCCACAGGCCGAGTCAAGCCAACGCACAGACAACTCGAAGTATGACGGGTATACACCTGTAAGAAGATAAGTAAGATGGGGAAAGCATGAGCACCATTTTGATTGTTCTCGCTGCTATGCTGGCCGGCGCATTGGTTGCAGGATGGATCTACAGGCGTCGCGTACAGCGCCGTTACCGTCTGCCCTTTTTGAATGCTTTTGCGGGTGCGAGCACGCGTAAGCTTACACAAGACGAGCGCGATGCGGTTGAAAACTATCTTGAAATACTGAACCGTTCTCAGCTGACCCCTGGGCCGACGGGAGCCACTGCTGCGCCCGTTGCGCTAAAGCTTAATGCGCAAAGCGATACCGTACTTTGCGTGACGCGCTCCATCACGCGGTATGGCATCACCACCGACGACCCCAACAAATGGCGCTATTACCTTGATTCTGTCGAAGTGCATCTGCCCCCGTCCTGGGAGCAATACATTAATGACGAAAACAGCGTTGAGCTGATCCATACCGATTCATTGCCCCTGGTTATCTCACTGAACGGCCACACGCTGAATGAGTACCTTCAGGAAGCCCCGCGTTTTGCGCTTGAGCGCGCAAGTTCGACCCAGGCCTCCATCCGTGGCGAAGAGACTGAGCAGATCGAGCTGTTGAACATTCGCCAGGAGACGCATGAAGAGTATGCCCTGAGCCGCCCGGACGGCATTCGGGAAGCCGTTCTGATCGTCGCCGCCTTCCTGCTCTTTTTTGTCTGCCTGCTGACGCCGGATGTGTTTGTCCCCTGGCTGGCCGGTGGTGCGGTGCTGCTGCTGGCTGCCGGGCTGTGGGGACTGTTCGCCCCACCTGCCAAAACCTCGCTGCGAGAGATCCACTGTCTGCGCGGTACGCCCAAGCGCTGGGGTCTGTTTGGTGAAAACGATCAGGAGCATCTCAACAATATCTCGCTCGGTATTATCGACCTTATCTACCCGCGTCACTGGCAACCGTGGATTGCGCAGGACTTAGGTCAGAAAACCGATATTGATATCTACCTTGACCGCCACGTTGTGCGCCAGGGACGCTTCTTATCCCTGCATGATGAAGTAAAAAATTTCCCGCTTCAGCACTGGCTACGCAGCGCGGTCATTGCCGGCGGCGCTGCGCTGGTCTTTATCATGCTGCTGCTTTTCGTGCCGCTGGATATGCCCATCAAATTCACGTTGTCGTGGATTAAAGGGGCGCAAACCATCGAAGCGACCAGCGTCAATCAACTGGATGAAGCCGGTGTGCGCGTGGGAGACACGCTGCGCCTGAAGGGAACCGGGATGTGTAATATTCACACCCCAGGGGCGTGGAACACACGTCAGAACTCACCGTTCACGCCGTTCGATTGCTCGCAAATTATCTGGAACGACGCACCGCCGCTGCCGCTGCCGGAATCCGAAGTGGTGAATAAAGCCACGGCGCTTACCCAGACGGTCAACCGCCAGCTGCACCCGAAACCGGACGATGATTCGCGCGTCAGCCCTGCGCTGCGCTCGGCCATTCAGAAATCGGGCATGGTTCTGTTGGATGATTTTGGTGACATCGTGCTGAAAACACAGGATCTCTGTGCCTCTCAGGACGAGTGCATACGTCTCAAAAATGCGCTGGTCAACCTGGGGAACAGTAAAGACTGGGACTCGCTGGTGAAGCGTGCCGAAGCGGGACGACTGGATGGCGTTAACGTGCTGCTGCGCCCGGTTAGCGCTGAATCGCTGGATAACCTGGTCGCCACCTCGACATCACCGTTCATGATGCGCGAAACCACCCGTGCGGCGCAGGCGCTGAACAGCCCGGCACCCGGCGGTTTTGTGATTGTCAGCGATGAAGGCAGCGATCTGGTGGATCAACCTTACCCGCAGGTCGCGCTTTATGACTACCCGGCGCAGGAACAGTGGAGCCAGTTCCAGCGCCTGGCGCAGATGCTGATGCAGACGCCGTTCAGCGCCGAAGGCATCGTCACGAGTATTTATACCGATGCCAATGGCACCCGCCATGTCGGCCTGCACCGGATGCCGGATAGCGCAGGGTTGTGGCGTTACATAGGCACCTCACTGCTGATGATCGCGATGCTTGCCGCCATATTCTGGAACGGTGTTATGGCCCTGCGCCGCTACCAGCGCTCGCGCACCCGGCTGGCCGAGATCCAGCAATATTACGAAAACTGCCTCAATCCTAAGCTGATCCCCTCTTCTGAGAGCCTGATCTGATAACGTCGCTGCGCGACAAGATGTGCTACCCTGTCGCGCACGTTTCTTCTGGCTGGAGTTCCCCCTTATGCATCTTGATATCGCCTGGCAGGAGGTTGATACCGTTCTGCTGGATATGGACGGCACGCTGCTCGATCTCGCCTTTGATAACTATTTCTGGCAAACGCTGGTTCCTGAAACCTATAGCGAGCAACAGGGGATCACCCCGGCAGAAGCGCAGGCATTCATTCGTTCGCAATATAGCGCGGTGCAACATACGCTAAACTGGTACTGTCTTGACTACTGGAGCGAGCGCCTCGGTTTAGATATTTGTGCCATGACTACCGCCCAGGGCCCACGCGCCGTTTTGCGCGAGGATACGGTTCCGTTCCTGGATGCGCTGAAAGCGAGCGGCAAGCGCCGTATCTTGCTGACCAACGCGCATCCGCACAACCTGGCCGTGAAGCTGGAGCATACGGGGCTGGCGTCGCACCTTGATTTATTACTTTCCACCCACACATTTGGTTATCCGAAAGAGGATCAGCGTTTGTGGCATGCGGTGAAGGAAGAGACGGGTTTGCAGCCGGAGCGCACCTTGTTCATTGATGACAGCGAACCCATTCTGGATTCCGCCGCGACGTTTGGCATTCGCTATTGTCTGGGCGTCACCAATCCTGACTCTGGCCTGGCTGAAAAAAGCTATCTGCGCCATCCGGGACTGAACGACTATCGCCAGATGATCCCCTCACTGACCGTGAAGGAGACGCCACATGAAAGAAAAACCCTCTGACGGGGTAAGACTGGATAAATGGCTGTGGGCGGCGCGTTTTTATAAAACACGCGCCCTTGCCCGCGAGATGATTGACGGCGGTAAAGTGCATTACAACGGCCAGCGCAGCAAACCGAGCAAGCTGGTTGAGCTGAATGCCACCTTAACGCTGCGTCAGGGCAACGATGAACGAACGGTGGTGATTAAAGCCATTACCGAACAACGACGGCCCGCCTCTGAAGCCGTACTGCTTTATGAAGAGACGGCGGAAAGCATTAAAAAGCGCGAGAAGACCGCGCTGGCGCGCAAAATGAACGCGCTGACCATGCCCCACCCGGACCGGCGACCGGATAAAAAAGAGCGCCGCGATCTGATGAAATTTAAACACGGTGAGACCGAGTAACCTCACCTGCACGAGAGACTATTATGGCCCAACACGACCAATTACACCGCTATCTGTTTGAACAATTCGCCGTGCGTGGCGAGCTGGTCACCGTATCCGAAACCTGGAAACAGATTCTGGAAAACCACACCTACCCGCTGCCGGTGAAAACCCTGTTGGGCGAACTGCTGGTTGCCACCAGCCTGCTGACCGCTACGCTGAAATTTGCCGGTGATATCACCGTGCAGCTGCAGGGTGACGGCCCGATGTCGCTGGCGGTCATCAACGGCAATAATCAGCAGCAGATGCGTGGCGTGGCGCGCGTTCAAGGCGACGTGCCTGAAAATGCGGACCTCAAAACGCTGGTGGGTAATGGTTACCTGGTGATCACCATCTCCCCGGAAGAAGGTGAGCGCTATCAGGGTGTGGTCGGTCTGGAAGGCGACACCCTGGCTGCCTGCCTGGAAGATTACTTCATGCGTTCTGAACAGCTGCCAACGCGTCTGTTTATCCGCACCGGTGAAGTGGACGGCCAGCCTGCTGCGGGCGGTATGCTGCTGCAGGTTCTGCCGGCACAGGATGCTCAGACCAATGATTTCGAACACCTGGCAACGCTGACCGAAACCATCAAGGCAGAAGAGCTGTTCAACCTGTCGGCGACCGACGTGCTGTGGCGTCTGTACCACGAGGAAGAAGTGACCGTCTACGATCCGCAGACTGTGGAGTTTAAGTGCACCTGCTCTCGCGAGCGTTGCGCTGGCGCGCTGAAAACCCTGCCTGATGAAGAGATCGACAGCATCATGGCGGAAGATGGCGAAATTGATATGCACTGTGACTACTGCGGTACGCACTACGTGTTCAATTCAATGGATATCGCTGAGATCCGCAACAATGCCTCCCCGGCGGATCCGCAGGTTCACTAATCCCCTCACCCTGCCCTCTCCCCAAAGGGGAGAGGGTGTTTTAGTTCCCTCTCCCCTTTGGGGAGAGGGTTAGGGTGAGGGGTAAAAAACCTCCCCCAGCTGAATCGTTTTCACAATGTAACACTTACGTAATTTTCTTACGTGTATGCGATTACATTCACATTCCTTCCGATAAAATCACCAGCGTTTAACCTTTTCGGAACATTTTCCCCAACAAAAAAGCGATTCCTGCGATAATCCGCCTGCACTGTGACTGGAGTCGCAGCGTTTTCCGTTAGTAAGGGTTTTGTCCAGATGCGTAAATCTATGAGCCCCGTCGCGGTTAGCAACCTCAGAAAAACCCTACAATTTTAGGCAGTACATATTGGCTAAGGAGCAGTGATATGCGTGTTACTGGTTTAACCCCGCAAGATCTCAAGGCTTATGGTATTCACGACGTCCAGGAAATCGTCTACAACCCCGACTACGATACGCTGTATCAGGAAGAGCTCAATCCAGCACTGGAAGGATACGAGCGCGGTGTGTTGACAAATCTTGGTGCTATCGCCGTCGATACCGGTATTTTTACCGGTCGTTCGCCGAAAGATAAGTATATCGTCCGTGACGATACCACCCGCGATACGCTGTGGTGGGCTGATAAGGGCAAAGGAAAGAACGATAACAAACCGCTCTCTCCGGAAACCTGGCAGCATCTGAAAGGGCTCGTCACTCATCAACTTTCCGGCAAGCGTCTGTTCATTGTCGACGCTTTCTGCGGCGCTAACGCCGACACCCGTCTCTCCGTACGTTTTATCACCGAAGTGGCCTGGCAGGCACATTTCGTGAAAAACATGTTTATTCGTCCAACCGACGAAGAGCTGCAGGATTTCACCCCAGATTTCATTGTGATGAACGGCGCGAAATGCACGAACCCACAGTGGAAAGAGCAGGGTCTGAACTCCGAAAACTTTGTTGCCTTCAACCTGACTGAGCGTATCCAGCTGATTGGCGGTACCTGGTACGGTGGCGAAATGAAGAAAGGGATGTTCTCCGTCATGAACTACCTGCTGCCGCTGCGGGGCATCGCCTCCATGCACTGCTCGGCGAACGTCGGGGAAAAAGGCGACGTGGCGGTGTTCTTTGGTCTTTCCGGCACCGGGAAAACTACGCTGTCCACCGATCCAAAACGTCGTCTGATTGGCGATGACGAACACGGCTGGGATGACGACGGCGTATTCAACTTTGAAGGCGGCTGCTACGCGAAGACCATTCGTCTTTCTGAAGAGGCCGAACCGGATATCTTCCACGCCATCCGTCGCGATGCGCTGCTGGAAAACGTCACCGTGCGTGCTGACGGCTCCATCGACTTCGACGATGCGTCGAAAACGGAAAACACCCGCGTCTCTTATCCGATCTACCACATCGACAATATCGTCAAGCCGGTGTCAAAAGCGGGTCATGCCACGAAGGTCATTTTCCTGACGGCGGATGCGTTCGGCGTGCTGCCTCCGGTCTCTCGCCTGACCGCCAGCCAGACGCAGTACCACTTCCTCTCCGGCTTCACCGCGAAGCTGGCCGGTACCGAGCGCGGTGTGACGGAGCCAACCCCGACCTTCTCCGCCTGCTTCGGCGCGGCTTTCCTGTCGCTGCACCCGACGCAGTACGCGGAAGTGCTGGTGAAACGCATGCAGGCATCCGGGGCACAGGCATATCTGGTAAACACCGGCTGGAACGGCACCGGCAAGCGTATCTCCATCAAAGATACCCGCGCCATTATCGACGCCATTCTGGATGGTTCTCTGGACGACGCCGAAACCTTCACGCTGCCGATGTTTGATCTGGCCATCCCGACGTCGCTGCCGGGTGTGGATACGCATATCCTCGACCCGCGCAATACGTATGGTTCGCCGGAGCAGTGGCGTGAAAAAGCGGAATCGCTGGCGAAACTGTTTATTGAGAACTTCGAGAAGTATACCGATACCCCGGCAGGTGCTGCGCTGGTGAGTGCGGGACCGAAGCTGTAGGTAAAAACAAAAAGGCAACGAAAGTTGCCTTTTTTAATGTTTTCTCCCTCTCCCCGTGAGAGAGGGTCGGGATGAGGGCATCAGACCGCACTATCCCTCTTTCACCTGACCCCGCGTGACCGGCACCGGCAACCAGGCGCGAATGCTTAAACCGCCCCGCTCGCTGGTACCAATCTCCAGCAACCCGTTATGGTTATCCACAATACGCTGCACAATCGCCAGGCCCAGGCCCGTACCGCTGGTGCTGCGGGCGCTGTCGCCGCGCACAAACGGCTGGAACAGATGCTTACGCTGCTCCGGCTTAATGCCAGGACCGTCGTCTTCGACCTGGAACCAGGCGCGGTTGAGCTCCGATCCGCTGCTCACCTTGATCCAGCCATTGCCGTAGCGCGCCGCGTTGACCACCATGTTCGCTACCGCGCGCTTAATGGAGAGCGGGTGCATGCGAACCTGAATTTCACCCGCCTGAAGGTCGGTATCAATTTCACGTTCATAGCCACTTTCCGCTGCCACCACTTCACCCAGCACCGCGTTCAGATCGGCCATCTCCATCGGCATCTCCTGCCCGGTGCGCAGGTAGTCGATGAACTGCTCGATGATGGCGTTACACTCTTCGATATCCTTGTTGATGGACTCGGCGAGATAACCGTCTTCTTCTCCCATCATCTCCGTCGCCAGACGGATACGCGTGAGCGGCGTGCGCAGGTCATGGCTGACCCCCGCCATCAGCAGCGTACGATCATCCGCCAGCTGCTTCACGCCTGCCGCCATATGATTAAACGCACGCGTCACCGAACGGACTTCCGAAGCGCCATACTCGCGCAGCGGGGGAGGAATAATGCCCTTACCGACCTGCAGCGCCGCGTGCTCCAGGTCGACCAGCGGTCGGTTCTGGATACGGATAAACAGCCACGCACCGCCTATCGCCAGCAGCATAATCGCCAGGGTGTAGCGGAACAGCGGCGAGAAATCGCCCTGATGGATTTCGGTCAGCGGGACGCGCACCCAGATGTTGGGCGACAGCCAGGTTTTCAACCAGACGACAGGCGAACTTTTGTTTACCTCAACGCGCACTTCCGTCGGGCCGCCCAGCTGCTGCGCCATCTGCTGACTGAGAAATTCGTAGTGCTGCGCCCAGCGCAGGCCGGCGTCTTCCGCCGCTTCATTGGAATAGAGCGAAATGCCCAGCTCACGGTAGATTTCACGGCGAAACGCCGGAGGAACAACCAGTTGCGTGCCGTCCTCCAGCTGCAGCTTATCGGTCATCAGCATACGGACTTCATAGGCCAGGACCTTATTAAACTGCTGGAGGCTAGGCAAAATTGCAAAGTTCAGCACGACCAGGTAGGTCGTCACCAGGCTGACGAACAGCAGGGTGACGATCAGTAACAGGGTGCGGGCAAACGAGCTTCGCGGTGAGAAGCGCATTCGCCTCATGCTTTAGAGCCGTCCGGGACGAACACGTAACCCAGACCCCAAACGGTCTGAATATAACGAGGATGCGCTGGATCTTCTTCCACCATGCGGCGCAGACGGGAAATCTGCACGTCGATGGAGCGTTCCATTGCGGAGTATTCACGACCACGCGCGAGGTTCATCAGCTTATCACGGGAGAGCGGTTCACGCGGGTGGCTGACCAGCGCTTTCAGCACCGCAAATTCGCCGCTGGTGAGCGGCATAGGCTCGTCTTCACGGAACATCTCGCGCGTGCCGAGGTTCAGCTTAAACTTGCCGAAGGCGATGACGGCTTCTTCCTGCGACGGTGCGCCCGGCAGTTCGTTCGCCTGACGACGCAGCACGGCACGAATACGCGCCAGCAGTTCACGCGGGTTAAACGGTTTAGGAATGTAGTCGTCCGCGCCGATTTCGAGGCCCACGATACGGTCCACTTCCTCGCCCTTCGCCGTCACCATGATGATCGGCATCGGATTGCTCTGGCTACGCAGACGGCGGCAGATCGAAAGCCCGTCTTCGCCAGGCAGCATCAGGTCGAGAACCATCAGGTGGAAAGATTCACGGGTCAGCAGACGGTCCATCTGCTCAGCGTTCGCGACGCTACGAACCTGGAAGCCCTGCTCGGTCAGATAACGTTCCAGCAGCGCACGCAGGCGCATGTCGTCATCCACGACCAGAATTTTGTAGTTCTCTTGCATTGTGTGTACTCCCAAAGGTTCGGATAGTCTAATAACAGCGTATTCTAAAAAAGTGCACGTGTTCGACCAGCTAATTCTGGTATAAATTCTAGTCGAAATTGTTACAAAGCATATTTAACAGCAGCTTATCTGCACATTTCATCACATAAATCATTATTAACGCTGTCAGATATGCGATGTGATACGTAATGTGCGCAAGGTTTGCAATGATGTCGAGTCTGAAGGTCACCCAATGAAAACGCCCCTGATCACCCGCGAAGGGTACGAAAAACTCAAAAAAGAGATGGACACCCTGTGGCGCGAAGAGCGCCCTGAAGTGACCAAAAAAGTGACCTGGGCAGCAAGCCTGGGCGACCGCAGCGAAAACGCTGACTACCAGTACAACAAAAAGCGGCTGCGTGAGATCGACCGCCGGGTACGCTATCTGACCAAATGCCTTGAAAACCTTAAAATTGTCGATTACTCCCCCCAGCAGGAGGGCAAAGTGTTCTTTGGCGCGTGGGTTGAGATTGAGAACGACAACGGTGATACCCTGCGTTTTCGCATTGTCGGCTACGATGAAATTTTTGGTCGTAAGGATTACATCTCCATCGACTCCCCGATGGCCCGCGCGCTGCTGAAAAAAGAGGTGGGCGACCTCGCCGTCGTGCAGACACCCGCCGGTGAAGCCAGCTGGTACGTCAATGAGATCGTCTACGTAAAATAGTCCGAGAGCGCCCTCCCCGGCTGGCATTTTGCCGTGTCAGCCCGTATAACTATCCCCTGATTTTTGACCCACAAGATGATAAAGCCATGATGAAAGATTCGCTCTGCCGCATTATTGCGGGTGAACTTCAGGCCAGAGCCGAACAGGTAGAAGCTGCCGTTCGCCTGCTTGATGAAGGGAACACCGTGCCGTTTATTGCACGTTATCGTAAGGAAGTCACCGGCGGGCTGGATGACACGCAGCTGCGTAACCTGGAAACCCGTCTGGGTTATCTGCGCGAACTGGAAGAACGTCGTCAGGCGATCCTCAAATCCATCGGCGAACAGGGCAAACTGACCAGCGAGCTGGAAGCCGCCATCAACGGCACCCTGAGCAAAACCGAGCTCGAAGACCTCTATCTGCCGTACAAGCCGAAGCGCCGCACGCGCGGGCAGATTGCGATTGAAGCGGGCCTTGAGCCGCTGGCAGAGCTGCTGTGGAACACGCCGTCACATGATCCGGAAACCGAAGCGGCGAAATTTATTGATGCCGATAAAGGCGTGGCGGACACCAAAGCCGCTCTTGATGGCGCACGCTACATTCTGATGGAGCGCTTCGCCGAAGACGCAGCCCTGCTTGCCAAAGTGCGTGATTACCTGTGGAAGAATGCACACATCGTCTCTACCGTCGTCGCGGGTAAAGAGGAAGAGGGCGCGAAATTCCGCGACTACTTCGATCACCACGAACCGATTTCTACCACCCCTTCTCACCGTGCGCTGGCGATGTTCCGTGGCCGCAACGAAGGCGTGCTGCAGCTCTCCCTGAACGCCGACCCGCAGTTTGACGAGCCGCCGAAAGAGAGCCACTGTGAGCAGATCATCATCGACCATCTTGGCCTGCGCCTGAACAACGCCCCGGCAGACAGCTGGCGTAAAGGCGTGGTGAGCTGGACCTGGCGCATCAAAGTGCTGATGCACCTCGAAACCGAGCTGATGGGCACCGTGCGCGAGCGCGCCGAAGATGAAGCGATCAACGTCTTCGCCCGTAACCTGCACGACCTGCTGATGGCCGCCCCTGCGGGCCTGCGGGCCACCATGGGTCTCGATCCGGGGCTGCGTACCGGCGTGAAGGTGGCCGTGGTGGACGGCACCGGTAAACTGGTCGCTACCGACACCATCTATCCGCATACCGGCCAGGCCGCCAAAGCGGCCGTCGTGGTGGCCGCGCTGTGCGAGAAGTACAACGTGGAGCTGGTCGCCATCGGCAACGGTACGGCGTCCCGCGAAACCGAACGTTTCTACCTCGACGTGCAGAAGCAGTTCCCGAAAGTGACGGCGCAGAAAGTGATCGTCAGCGAAGCAGGGGCCTCCGTCTATTCCGCGTCCGAGCTGGCAGCGCAGGAGTTCCCGGACCTGGACGTTTCTCTTCGCGGTGCGGTCTCGATCGCCCGTCGCCTGCAGGATCCGCTGGCAGAGCTGGTGAAAATCGACCCGAAATCCATCGGCGTGGGCCAGTATCAGCACGACGTGAGCCAGACTCAGCTGGCGCGTAAGCTGGATGCGGTGGTGGAAGACTGTGTTAACGCCGTCGGCGTGGACCTGAACACCGCCTCCGTTCCTCTGCTGACGCGCGTGGCGGGCTTAACCCGCATGATGGCGCAGAACATCGTCGCCTGGCGCGATGAGAACGGTCAGTTCCAGAACCGCCAGCAGCTGCTGAAGGTAAGCCGTCTGGGGCCAAAAGCGTTTGAGCAGTGCGCGGGCTTCCTGCGCATCAACCATGGCGATAACCCGCTGGATGCCTCCACCGTTCACCCGGAAGCGTACCCGGTGGTGGAACGCATTCTGGCCGCCACCCAGCAGGCGCTGAAAGATCTGATGGGCGACAGCAGCGCCCTGCGCAACCTGAAAGCCGCTGATTTCACTGACGACAAGTTTGGTGTGCCTACCGTTACCGACATCATCAAAGAGCTGGAAAAGCCGGGCCGCGATCCGCGCCCTGAGTTTAAAACAGCGACCTTTGCCGACGGTATCGAGACCATGAACGACCTGCTTCCGGGCATGGTGCTGGAAGGCGCAGTGACCAACGTCACCAACTTTGGCGCATTTGTCGATATCGGCGTGCATCAGGATGGTCTGGTGCATATCTCATCGCTAGCCGACAAGTTCGTTGAAGACCCGCATACCGTGGTCAAAGCGGGCGACATCGTGAAGGTTAAAGTGCTGGAAGTGGATCTGCAGCGCAAGCGAATCGCCCTGACCATGCGTCTGGACGAGCAGCCAGGTGAAACCAGCGCGCGCCGCGGGGCTAACGGTGGAGGTCGCGAGCAGCAGCGCCCGGCCGCTAAAGGCGCGAAACCGCGCGGGCGTGATGCCCAGCCTGCAGGCAACAGCGCGATGATGGATGCGCTGGCGGCCGCGATGGGTAAGAAGCGCTAACCCCTCACCCTAACCCTCTCCCCAACGGGGAGAGGGCACAAATTATATCGTAATAGATGAAACCGATTGCACATCCATATTTAAACCGCGAATTATCACCCCGTTAACAAATACTCCCCTTTTCGTTTTCCCGTCATTTCAGCAAATATTGAGCAAGGTCAAACAGGCCGTAAATTAATACCGCAAACAACATTCCGTCACAGTTTTAATATTGCTGATAAAAACTATTCTCATTATCATCGCATAGTAGATTATTTAACCTTTCGTGGAATCAGGCATTATGCAATTCACTCCAGACAGTGCATGGAAGATTACCGGTTTTACCCGCGAAATTAGCCCGGCCTATCGGCAAAAGCTGCTGTCACTGGGCATGCTGCCCGGCTCGTCATTCCAGGTGGTACGCGTGGCCCCGTTAGGCGATCCGGTTCATATCGAAACCCGACGCGTGAATCTGGTACTGCGTAAGAAAGACCTCGCATTAATAGAAGTCGAAGCCTTATCCCGATAACAAGCCAGCGGTTTCAGTGAGTCTAAAAAAATGAAAAAGTTAACTATTGGCTTAATTGGCAATCCTAATTCCGGCAAGACGACGCTTTTTAACCAGCTGACAGGGGCCCGCCAGCGCGTGGGCAACTGGGCCGGGGTAACGGTTGAGCGTAAAGAGGGTCAGTTTACGACAACCGACAACCAGGTCACGCTGGTTGACCTTCCCGGCACCTACTCTTTAACCACCATTTCGTCACAAACCTCGCTCGATGAGCAAATTGCCTGTCACTATATTCTGGGCGGCGACGCGGACCTGCTGATCAACGTGGTTGATGCCTCCAATCTCGAGCGTAACCTTTATCTGACGCTGCAGCTGCTGGAGCTGGGGATCCCCTGCATCGTGGCGCTCAACATGCTCGACATTGCGGAGAAACAAAAGCTGCGCATCGACGTCGATGCCCTCTCCGCGCGCCTGGGTTGCCCGGTGGTTCCGCTGGTATCGACGCGCGCTCGCGGGATTGATTCCCTGAAGCTCGCCATCGATCGCCATGCGGGGAACCGCGACGTTGAACTGGTGCATTACGCGAAGCCCCTCCTGCGCGAAGCCCATATGCTGGCGCAGGAGATGGACAACAGTATGCCGGCGAAACAGCGGCTGTGGCTCGGCCTGCAGATGCTGGAAGGCGATATCTACAGCCGTGCTTACGCCGGACATGCGGCTGATAAACTCGACGTAACCATGGCGCGTCTGAGCGACGAACTGGATGACCCGGCGCTGCACATCGCCGATGCTCGTTACCAGGCCATCGCGTCGATCTGCGATGTGGTCAGTAATGCCCTCACGGCAGAACCCAGCCGCTTTACGGCGGCGGTGGATAAGGTTGTGCTTAACCGCTTCCTCGGCTTACCCATCTTCCTGCTGGTCATGTACGTGATGTTCCTGCTCGCCATTAACATTGGTGGCGCGCTCCAGCCGATTTTCGATGCCGGTTCCGTTGCGGTCTTCGTGCATGGAATTCAGTGGGTAGGCTACACCCTGCACTTCCCGGAATGGCTAACCATCTTCCTCGCACAGGGGATCGGCGGCGGTATCAACACCGTTCTGCCGCTGGTGCCGCAGATCGGCATGATGTACCTGTTCCTCTCGTTCCTGGAAGACTCCGGTTACATGGCGCGCGCCGCGTTCGTGATGGATCGCCTGATGCAGGCGCTGGGCCTGCCGGGTAAATCCTTCGTCCCGCTAATTGTCGGCTTTGGCTGTAACGTCCCGTCGGTGATGGGGGCGCGCACGCTTGATGCGCCCCGCGAACGTCTGATGACCATCATGATGGCGCCGTTCATGTCCTGCGGTGCCCGCCTGGCGATCTTTGCCGTCTTTGCCGCCGCCTTCTTTGGCCAGCAGGGCGCGCTGGCGGTCTTCTCCCTGTATGTGCTGGGCATCGTGATGGCGATCCTCACCGGCTTGATGCTGAAACACACCATCATGCGGGGTGAAGCCTCACCGTTTGTGATGGAGCTGCCGGTCTATCATGTGCCGCATCTGAAAAGCCTGGTGATCCAGACCTGGCAGCGCCTGAAAGGCTTTGTGCTGCGCGCCGGTAAGGTGATTGTCATCGTCAGTGTTTTCCTGAGCGCGCTGAACAGCTTCACCCTTAGCGGGCAGGCGGCAGATAATATCAATGACTCGGCCCTTGCCTCCGTCAGCCGCGTCATCACCCCGGTCTTCAAACCGATTGGCGTGCATGAGGATAACTGGCAGGCAACCGTCGGGCTGTTCACCGGTGCGATGGCGAAAGAGGTGGTTGTCGGCACCCTGAACACGCTCTACACCGCAGAGAACATTCAGGAGCAGGAATTTGATCCAGCAGCGTTTCATCTCGGCCATGAACTGCTGGGTGCCGTAGAGGAAACCTGGCAGAGCCTGAAAGATACCTTTAGCCTGAGCGTGCTGGCCAACCCGATTGAAGCCAGCAAAGGCGATGGTGAAATGGCGACGGGTGCCATGGGCGTGATGAGCGAGAAATTTGGCAGCGCCTCCGCGGCCTATAGCTACCTCATCTTTGTTCTGCTCTATATCCCGTGCATCTCGGTGATGGGGGCAATTGCCCGTGAGTCCAGCCGCGGCTGGATGGGCTTCTCCATCCTGTGGGGGTTAAACATCGCCTACTCGCTGGCAACGCTCTTCTATCAGACCGTTAACTTCAGCCAGCACCCGCGCTACAGCCTGGTCTGCATCCTCGCGGTGGTTCTGTTTAACGTCATCGTGCTCGGCCTGTTACGGCGCGCGCGCAGCCGCGTCGATATCGACCTGCTGGCGAAGCGTAAAACCGCCGCGACCTGCTGCAATAGCCCGGCGGGCGACTGTCACTAAGGAGCACCTCATGGCATCGTTGATTCAGGTTCGTGATCTGCTGGCGCTACAGGGACGGATGGAGGCCAGACAATTAAGCCTCACCCTGCATACGCCGCAGCCGATGATCGATGCCATGCTGGAAAGGCTTGAAGCGATGGGGAAAGCCGTGCGGATTCAGGAAGACGCGGAAGGTTGCCTCTCCGGCAGTTGTAAAAGCTGCCCGGAAGGTAAAGCCTGCCTCAGGGAGTGGTGGGCACTGCGATAATAAAGCCGGGCTGTGATGCCCGGCTTTATCGTATTACTTATAAACGTCCGCTGTTGCGCGTACGTTTTTAGTCTGTTTTTCAGCACTGGTGACAACGTAGTAGGTTCCACCCAGCTCATCCGCTTTTTTCGACAGTTCTGCTCTTGCGTCCATCGGCGCGGTGGTGTCAGACGTAGAAATCTCACCAATTTTGGTCAGATTCATTCCTGCAACTTTATCTTTTTCCAGCTCTTTTGCCGCAAAGGCGCCAAATGA
Source organism: Enterobacter sp. WCHEn090032 (assembly GCF_003986875.1). Classification (NCBI taxonomy): domain Bacteria; kingdom Pseudomonadati; phylum Pseudomonadota; class Gammaproteobacteria; order Enterobacterales; family Enterobacteriaceae; genus Enterobacter; species Enterobacter sp. WCHEn090032. Next base: position 27,272 of record NZ_RXRN01000019.1, on the reverse strand, counting down.
AAGTGACCCAATAACCAGAGAAGTGACAATACCTGTAACAAGTTTCATAGCCTGACTCTCCATAGGATTGTTGTTTTGATTATCGTAGGCAGAACAACCGCAACGACAAATGGAGTATGGTTGCGGTGTGTTACTTTTTCCAGGCTGGATGGAAAATAATCAGTCGAAACGTTGACTTAACGCAATGAGCGCTGAACAAAATTCCGCCGGATGAGAGATAAACGGGGCGTGCGCGGCTTTGGCAATGACCTGCGACTCGCTCTCCGGCCACAGCGCATCCAGAAGCGGAACCACTTTACGCGGCACCAGGCCGTCAAGGTAGCCATAGATACGCAGGTGCGGCATGGCCAGCGCAGCCAGCGGCTCGCGCAGGTCGACCGTTTTCAGGATCTCCAGCCCGCCATTAAGCACCTCCACCTCCGGCATCGGCAGGGAAAGCACGGTCTGCTTCAGCGTTCTCGCATCCTGACGCGCGGTTTCTGTGCCCATCGTCTGCAGGGCGAGGAAGCGCTCGACGGTCCGCTGGAAATCTTCGCTCAGCTGTTGCTGGAAGCTCGCCAGCACGTCAGGTTTTATACCTGGCCACGCCTCTTGCGTGCTAAAGCAGGGCGACGAGGCCACGGTCACCAGCGCCTTCACGCGCTCGGGCTGCGACAGCGCAATCTGGCTTGCCACCAGCCCACCCAGGCTCCAGCCGAGCCAGATGGCGTTTTGCGGCGCAGCGTCCAGAACCTGCCGGGCCATCTCATCAAGCGACATCGCCCCAAAACCGCGGCTGCGGCCAAAACCGGGCAGATCCACCAGATGCAGGGTGAAATGCGAGGCAAGTTCCTCACTTATGCAATGCCATACTTCTGCATTCAGGCCCCATCCGTGCAGCAGCACAAGATGGCAATTTCCTGTTCCTGCAGTCTGCCACCACAGCGTCTTCATCAGTTACTGTTCTCTTTTTTCACATGGAGGTTGCACATGCTAACAGTGCCAGGCTTGTGCTGGCTATGCCAAATGCCGCTTGCGCTCAGCGGATGGGGTATCTGTTCTGTCTGCACGCGATCGTTCACAAGGCGTATCGCGACCTGCCCACAGTGCGGTTTACCGGCCACGAACCCCGCGCTTCCCTGCGGTCGGTGTCTGAAAAAAGCCCCGCCGTGGCACGCGCTGGTGGCCGTGGATGATTATGTTCCGCCGCTGAGCAGGCTTATTCATTCGCTGAAATTTTCCGGTCAAAGTTCGCTGGCCCAGCCCCTGGCCCGCCTGCTACTGCTGGCGGTTTTACAGGCACGGCGTCAGCGCGCCCTGCCGAAAATCGACAGGGTGGTAAACGTGCCCTTATACCAGCGTCGGCACTGGCGGCGCGGCTATAACCAGAGCGATCTGATCTGCCGCCCCCTCGCCCGCTGGCTTGGCTGTCGGTATGACGCCCGCGCACTTACGCGTGTTCATGCCACCGCCATCCAGCATCAGCTCAACGCCCGGCTTCGCAAAAGAAACCTCAAAAATGCCTTTCGCCTTGAATTGCCGGTCGACGGCCTCCATATCGCGATTGTGGATGATGTCGTCACCACAGGCAGTACCGTTGCTGAACTTTCCCGACTGCTTTTGCAAAGCGGCGCCGCGTCGGTTCAGGTATGGTGTCTGTGCCGTACCTTGTAGCCCTTCTTCAATGGGCGTATGATTATACCCAGGTAATTTAGTCAACTATTAGGCCAAAGCTATGATCCGTATTTCCGATTCTGCACAAGCGCACTTTGCCAAACTGCTGGCAAATCAGGAAGAAGGGACGCAGATCCGCGTGTTTGTGATTAATCCAGGCACTCCGAATGCAGAATGTGGTGTTTCTTATTGTCCGCCGGACGCGGTGGAAGCCACCGACACTGCCCTGAAATTTGAACAGCTCACCGCCTACGTTGATGAGCTGAGCGCACCGTATCTTGAAGATGCGGAGATCGACTTCGTCACCGACCAGCTGGGTTCTCAGCTGACCCTGAAAGCACCTAACGCGAAAATGCGTAAAGTCTCTGACGATGCCCCGCTGATGGAGCGCGTTGAGTATCTGCTGCAATCCCAGATCAACCCACAGCTGGCTGGCCACGGCGGTCGTGTCTCCCTGATGGAGATCACCGATGAAGGCTTCGCCATTCTGCAGTTTGGCGGCGGCTGTAACGGTTGTTCCATGGTGGATGTGACCCTGAAAGAAGGGATCGAGAAGCAGCTGCTGAACGAATTCCCGGAACTGAAAGGCGTGCGCGATCTGACTGAACACCAGCGCGGCGAGCACTCATACTACTGATTCTTTGCCCGCCCGTATTGCCCGGTGGCGCTGCGCTTACCGGGCCTACGAAAATAGTGAGGTCTGATGCCCTCACCCCGGCCCTCTCCCACGGGAGAGGGTGAAAACATTAAAAACGGTAACCTCGTGGTTACCGTTTTGCGTTTACCTCTCCCTCTATATGTTGACCTGCGTCTCATAATTCAAATTTAGCCTCCCAGGGTGATTCTCAATCTCGCCATGTTACCCGTATCATTCTCGTGGGCACTCAGCATCCTTATAACAGCCGACTAAACTTAATGGTTTCGAAGGCATCAGTATGAGTGCCGTTAACACTCTGTTCCCAGTTGGGACAATCGGAACTTGTCGTTGAAACAATGACGTTACCCATAACAATTCAAAGGCCAGGTAAATCATGCCATTAGTCATCGTTGCTATCGGTGTTGTGTTATTACTGCTCTTGATGATCCGTTTCAAAATGAACGGATTTATCGCTCTGGTTCTGGTGGCGCTTGCAGTCGGTCTGATGCAGGGGATGCCGCTGGTAAAAGTCATCAGCTCGATTAAAGCCGGCGTTGGCGGCACGCTCGGCAGCCTGGCGTTGATCATGGGCTTCGGCGCCATGCTCGGCAAAATGCTGGCGGACTGCGGGGGCGCCCAGCGTATTGCCACCACGCTTATCGACAAATTTGGTAAGAAGAACATCCAGTGGGCGGTGGTGTTAACCGGTTTTACCGTCGGTTTCGCGCTGTTCTATGAAGTGGGCTTCGTGCTGATGCTGCCGCTGGTGTTTACCATCGCGGCTGCGGCGAGCATCCCGCTGCTGTATGTCGGTGTGCCAATGGCTGCGGCGCTGTCCGTTACCCACGGCTTCCTGCCGCCGCACCCGGGTCCAACCGCTATTGCGACCATCTTCCACGCGGATATGGGTAAAACCCTGCTGTTCGGTACCATTCTGGCGATCCCGACCGTTATTCTGGCCGGTCCGGTCTATGCCCGCTTCCTGAAAGGCATTGATAAGCCGATTCCGGAAGGTCTGTACAGCGCGAAAACCTTCACCGAAGAAGAGATGCCTGGCTTTGGCGTCAGCGTCTGGACCTCTCTGGTACCGGTGATTCTGATGGCGATGCGCGCAGTGGCGGAGATGATCCTGCCAAAAGGTCATGCATTCCTGTCCGTGGCCGAATTCCTGGGTGACCCGGTGATGGCAACCCTGATTGCGGTCCTGATTGCGATGTTCACCTTCGGTCTGAACCGCGGCCGTTCAATGGATCAGATCAACGACACGCTGACCTCGTCCATCAAAATCATTGCCATGATGCTGCTGATCATTGGCGGTGGCGGTGCGTTCAAGCAGGTTCTGGTCGACAGCGGCGTGGACAAATACATCGCGGCCATGATGCATGAAACCAACGTGTCGCCGCTCCTGATGGCCTGGTCCATCGCCGCGGTTCTGCGTATTGCGCTGGGCTCTGCGACCGTTGCGGCGATCACCGCAGGCGGTATCGTTGCCCCGCTGATTGCGACCACGGGCGTGAGCCCTGAGCTGATGGTTATTGCCGTCGGTTCCGGTAGCGTGATTTTCTCTCACGTCAACGACCCGGGCTTCTGGCTGTTCAAGGAGTACTTCAACCTGACAATCGGTGAAACCATCAAGTCCTGGTCCGCGCTGGAAACCATTATTTCGGTGTGCGGTCTGGTCGGGGTGCTGCTGCTGAATATGGTGGTTTGATGTAAAAAAGCCGGGTGGCGCTGACGCTTACCCGGCCTACATTCCATTCCCTCTCCCCCAGGGAGAGGGTTAGGGTGAGGGTGGAACTACCGCTTCTTGCCCACCGCCCTTCTGCGCTTATCCAAATCCTTAATCAGCCTGTTCACCCCGTCATCGGCAAACATCTTCTCAAGCGTAGTGGAAAGCTTGCGACGCCAGTTCTTGTACTGATAGCTGGTGCCCGGGATATTGACCGGCTCCGCCATATCAATCCAGTCTTCCGGCTGCAGGCCCAGCAGGGCACTGTTGCTGTCGGCAATGTAACGCTGCAGACCACGGTTGAGCGTCGGGGTCATCGCCATCAGCGATGCCTTATGCCCGGCACGTTTCGGCAGACAGCCATGCTTATGCAGCGCATCCAGCAGGCCCTGCTTCGCCAGCTCGCGATCCTGATACAGGCCGCGAAGCACATCCTCATCCGGATAGAGACCCAGCGTTTTACCGAGCGTCAGATCGCCGCTTTCCCAATAGCCACGAAGCGTAGGAAGGTCATGCGTCGTCGCGACTGCCATTGACTGTTCAGGGTACGCTTTCGGCGCGCGGAAGGTTTTCTCATGGTCGTTTTCAAAATAGAGCACTTTATAGGAGTAAACGCCGCTATCGCGGAGTTTGCTGACAATTTCCACCGGTACGGTGCCAAGATCTTCGCCGATCACCATGCACTGGTGACGCTTGCTTTCCAGCGCCAGGATCGACAGCAGATCGTCAACCGGATACTGCACATAGGCCCCGTGATCCGCCGTTTCACCGTACGGGATCCACCACAGGCGCAGCACAGACATCACGTGGTCGATACGCAATGCCCCGCAGTTCTGCATGTTGGCGCGCAGCAGGTCGATAAACGGCTCGTACGCTCGCGCCGCCATCACGTGCGGATCCATCGGCGGCAGGCCCCAGTTCTGGCCGAGCGGGCCAAGGATATCCGGTGGCGCGCCGACGGAGGCTTTCAGGCAGTAGAGTTCACGGTCGCACCAGGTTTCCGCACCGCCCTCTGCGACGCCGACGGCCAGGTCACGATACAGGCCGATAGGCATCTTATAGCCCTGGCTCACCTGCCAGCAGGCGGCAAACTGGCTGTACGCCAGCCACTGCAGCCACAGGTAGAAGTCCACTTCATCCGCGTGTTTTTTACAGAAGGCTTTCACTTCCGGCGTGTCGACGGACTGATACGCTTCCGGCCACACCGGCCAGCCCCAGCGCATTTCGTCCTCTTTCACCTGATACGCGTGCAGCGCATCAAATGCTGCCTGCCAGTACAGGCTCTCGCCCTCCTGAGTGACAAACTGGCGGAAGGACGCCATCTGCTCGTCATCGCGCTGTGAAAAGCCTTTCCACGCCAGACGCAACGCGGCCATTTTCAGCGCCGTGACGGTAGAATAGTCCACCCAGTCCGCGTCACGCGCCTGCTTCAGCGCCTGCTGGGTGGTGCTGAGTTTCCACCACGCCTGCGCCTCCTGGCTGTTTTTGAAGTCGTCTAACGCATTAACATCAATATAAATCACGTTCAGCCAGCGGCGGGATGACGGGCTGTACGGGCTGGCGCTCTCCGGGTTGGCCGGATAAAGCGCATGGATCGGATTGAGGCCGATAAACGCGCCGCCGCGCTCCCCCACGGAGGCCAGCATTTTCTTCAGATCGCCAAAATCACCGATACCCCAGTTGCTCTCTGAACGCAGGGTGTAGAGCTGCACGCAGGCGCCCCACAGCTTTTTACCCTCAAGCAACGCCTGCGGCTCATAGCAGCGTTTTGGCGCGACGATCACCCGGCAATGGAAGCGCTGGTCATCCTGGGTGAGCGTTAAGGAGTGGTAACCCTCCGGCAGTTTTGCCGGAAGGTTAAGGGTCTTACCGCCGGTGGCGTGGCCTTTATGCTGCTGGCCGTCTTCGGTGGTGAGCAGCCAGGTAAACTCGCCGCGCCCCTCCACCGCCAGCGGCATCTTTTTCCCCGAGGTGAAAACCTTCACGTTCGGCACCGGTGCAGCCGACGCTTTCGCGTCGGTTTTGTGCATGGCATCCAGCAAACGTCTTTTGGTGTCGGCGCCAATAGACTGCGGTTTGCCGTGAGCATTAATGTAACTGAGGCTGATCCCCGCCGCCTGCGCGGCGCTGTCCAGACGTTTACTCTCCATCGCGCTTCCTTAGCGTTTTGCCTGCCAGATACGGGCCTGATAATCACGGATTGAGCGGTCAGAGCTGAACATACCGCAGCGGGCAGTGTTCAGAATGCACGCCCGGGTCCACGCTTCCTGGTCGCGATACAGCACGTCGACCTGTTTTTGCGCGTCCACATAGGCTGTGAAATCGGCCATCACCAGATACGGGTCACCGCCGTGTTTATCCATGCTGTGCAGCATCTGGTCAAACGCGTGCTTGTCGCCGTCGCTGTATTTACCGCTTTCCAGCTCTTTCAGTACCGCATCCAGCACTTTGTCTTTCTTGCGCCACTTCACCGGATCGTAGCCTTTGGCCTTAATGGCTTTCACCTCTTCCACGGTGTGGCCGAAAATAAAGATATTCTCTTCACCCACTTTCTCGGCGATTTCGACGTTGGCCCCGTCGAGCGTACCGACGGTCAGCGCGCCATTCAGCGCCAGCTTCATGTTGCCGGTGCCGGAGGCTTCTTTACCCGCAGTCGAGATCTGCTCGGAGATATCCGCCGCCGGGATCAGCATTTCAGCCGCAGAGACGCAGTAGTCCGGCAGGAACACCACCTTCAGCTTGTCGCCCACTTTCGGATCGTTGTTGATCGCCGCCGCCACTTTGTTGATGGCGAGGATGATGTTTTTCGCCAGATAGTAGCCCGGCGCCGCTTTCGCACCGAACAGGAACACGCGCGGTACGCGGTCGGCCTGCGGGTTCTCGCGGATCTCTTTGTACAGCGCCAGAATGTGCAGCAGGTTCAGGTGCTGGCGTTTGTACTCGTGCAGACGTTTGATCTGGATATCGAAAATGGCATGCGGGTTGATCTCAATCCCGGTACGCGCTTTAACAAACGCCGCCAGACGGACTTTGTTCTCCTGCTTGATGGCGCGGTACTGCTCGCGGAATTTTGCGTCGTCCGCATATTTTTCCAGATTGATGAGCTGGTCCAGATCGTTGGCCCACTCTTTCTTCAGGGTTTTGTCCAGCAGACCGGCCAGCAGCGGGTTGCACTGCTTGATCCAGCGACGCGGCGTAATGCCGTTGGTCACGTTATGGAATTTGGTCGGCCACAGCTGGTGGTATTCCGGGAAGAGGTCTTTCACCACCAGATCCGAGTGCAGCGCCGCCACGCCATTCACCGCGAAGCCGCTCACCACGCACATGTTCGCCATGCGAACCTGCTTATCGTGGACCACCGCCAGCTTCGCCCAGACCGCTTTGTTGCCCGGCCAGGTTTTATCCACCAGCGTTTTAAACTGGTCGTTAATCTTGTTGATGATCTGCATGTGACGCGGCAGGAGGTTTTTCACCAGCTTCTCATCCCAGCACTCCAGCGCTTCTGGCATAAGGGTGTGGTTGGTGTAAGCGAAGGTACGGCTGGCGATGGCCCAGGCGTCATCCCAGCTCAGCTGATGCTCGTCGATCAGCACGCGCAGCAGCTCAGGAATGGCAATGGTCGGGTGCGTGTCGTTGAGCTGAATCACTTCGAAGTCCGGCAGCTGCGCCAGCTTCCGGCCCGCCAGATGATGGCGGCGCAGAATGTCCGCCACAGAGCAGGCGCACTGGAAATACTGCTGCATCAGACGCAGTTTTTTACCCGCCAGGTGGTTGTCGTTCGGGTAGAGCACCTTGGTCAGCTTCTCGGCGTCGATGCCCTGCTGCTCGGCGCGCAGGAAATCGCCGTCGTTGAATTTGGTCAGGTTAAACGGATGCGCATGCTTCGCCTGCCACAGACGCAGCGGCTGCGCCACGCCGTTACGGTAGCCGAGTACAGGCAGGTCCCAGGCTTCACCGGTGATGGTGAACGCCGGTTCCCAGCGCCCCTGCTTCGTGACTTTCCCGCCAATCCCGACCTGCACATCCAGCTGCGCGTTATGGCGGAACCACGGGTAGGTGTTACGGTGCCAGTCGTCCGGCGCTTCCATCTGATGACCATCGGCAAATGACTGACGGAACAGACCGTACTGATAGTTCAGGCCATAGCCAATCGCCGACTGGCCGACGGTTGCCATGGAGTCCAGGAAACAGGCCGCCAGACGCCCCAGACCACCATTACCCAGCGCAGGGTCAATCTCTTCTTCCAGCAGGTCGGTCAGGTTAATGTCGTGCTCTTTCAGCACGTCCCCCACCTCCTGATACCAGCCGAGGTTCAACAGGTTGTTGCCCGTCAGACGGCCAATCAGGAACTCCATTGAGATGTAGTTGACATGGCGCTGACCTTTTACCGGTTTTGCCAGAGGTTGAGCATCCAGCTGCTCTGCGAGCGCACCGCTCACTGCCTGCCACCACTGGTGAGGCGTCATTTCGTTAGCAGCATGAAGGCCAAAACGCTGCCACTGACGCGTCAGGGCAGCCTGGAATTGAGCTTTGTTGAAGGTAGGCTGTGACATAGGGGATCGGCATCCTTTAGAAAGAAAACACAAGTTGGCGCTAGTGTGCCTGGCTCATTTCACCTCTTCCTCCTCCCGCGGGGGATTAGACAGGGAGGAGTAGCGGGGATGAGCAGAAAAGTGTGATCGAGGCCACTCTCAGAGCATAGTTCGAGTGTGCCCGGAAGAGGAAATCGTCACCGTGGAGAATGTCAAAGAAATGAAATGCGGTTTCGGCTGAAATTAAAACGCGCTGAAATGATTACTTACGTAGAATAATATTTCTGCAATCAGGTCATTACTAAGGAGATTATTAATCCCACTTAACTTTACACCGGGTATATTAAATTTTCCGTCACTATCCCTTTCTGAAACCAGTTTCAGCGCAGCCGCAGCACAGCCATACAAGCCAGCACTGACAAGGCATCAAAGCCCTTTCCAGAAAGTTCCGCCATCCGCCTGAATGTTTTGTGACAGAGTGCAAATTCAGAGCCACCAAATTCAGACATAACTTGCAATAGTTAACTTATTGGCCGACCTTATATCTATTAATTACGAAGCGCAAAAAAAATAAAATCTCTCGTCCCCACAGTGAAGTGAAACCTATGTTGATTCCGTCAAAATTAAGTCGCCCGGTTCGCCTTGACCATACCGTGGTCCGCGAGCGTCTGTTGGCTAAACTTTCCGGCGCACATAATTTCCGACTGGCGCTGGTTACGAGCCCTGCAGGTTATGGAAAAACAACGCTCATTTCGCAATGGGCAGCAGGTAAGAGCGATCTTGGCTGGTACTCCCTTGATGAGGGCGATAACCAGCAAGAGCGTTTTGCCAGCTATCTGATTGCCGCTATTCAGCAGGCAACCAATGGACACTGCGTCGCCAGCGAGGTGATGGTGCAAAAGCGCCAGTACGCCAGCCTGTCCTCCCTTTTCTCCCAGCTCTTTATCGAGCTGGCCGAATGGCATCGCCCGCTATACGTGGTGATTGATGATTACCACCTCATTACCAACCCGGTGATTCATGAATCGATGCGTTTCTTCCTGCGCCATCAGCCGGAAAACCTGACCTTAGTGGTGCTGTCACGCAATCTGCCACAGCTGGGGATTGCAAACCTGCGCGTGCGCGATCAGCTTCTCGAAGTGGGCAGCCAGCAGCTGGCCTTTACCCACCAGGAAGCAAAACAGTTCTTTGACTGCCGCCTGACGTCACCGATTGAGGCCGCCGAAAGCAGCCGCCTGTGCGACGACGTCGCCGGCTGGGCGACGGCGCTGCAGCTCATCGCCCTCTCTGCCCGACAAAACAACAGCCCGGCGCATCAGTCTGCGCGCCGCCTGGCGGGCATCAACGCCAGCCACCTTTCGGATTACCTCGTGGACGAAGTGCTGAACAGCGTTGATCCGGCGACCCGCAATTTCCTGCTGAAAAGCTCGCTGCTACGCTCCATGAACGATGCGTTAATTGTGCGCGTGACGGGGTGTGAAAACGGTCAGCTACAGCTTGAAGAGATTGAACGTCAGGGCCTGTTCCTGACCCGCATGGACGACCCCGGCGAGTGGTTTAGCTATCACCCGCTGTTTGGCAGTTTCCTGCGCCAGCGTTGCCAGTGGGAGCTGGCGGTTGAACTGCCTGAAATTCACCGCGCCGCCGCCGAAAGCTGGATGGCGCAGGGCTTCCCGAGCGAAGCCATTCACCACGCCCTGGCGGCGGGTGATGCCAGCATGCTGCGCGATATCCTTCTCAACCATGCGTGGGGCCTGTTTAACCACAGCGAACTGACGCTGCTGGAAGAGTCGCTTAAAGCCCTGCCTTGGGAAAGCCTGCTGGAGAACCCACGTCTGGTGCTGCTTCAGGCCTGGCTGATGCAAAGCCAGCATCGCTACAGCGAAGTGAACACCCTGCTGGCCCGCGCGGAGCAGGAGATGGAAAGCAACATGGATACGCCCCTGCACGGTGAATTTAACGCCCTGCGGGCCCAGGTAGCAATTAACGACGGCGACCCGGATGAGGCTGAGCGCCTGGCGATGGTTGCCCTGGATGAACTGCCGCTCGCTAACTTCTACAGCCGGATTGTTGCCACGTCGGTACACGGTGAAGTGCTGCACTGCAAAGGCGAGCTGACGCGCTCCCTGTCGCTGATGCAACAAACCGAGCAGATGGCGCGTCGCCATGATGTCTGGCATTACGCGCTGTGGAGCCTGATCCAGCAAAGCGAAATTTTGTTCGCGCAGGGGTTCCTGCAGGCCGCCTGGGAAAACCAGGAAAAAGCGTTCCAGCTGATTCGTGAACAGCATCTTGAACAACTGCCGATGCACGAGTTCCTGCTGCGTATTCGCGCTCAGCTCCTGTGGGCATGGTCGCGTCTGGATGAAGCCGAAAGCTGCGCCCGCCAGGGTGTGGATGTCCTCTCCAGCTTCCAGCCTCAGCAGCAGCTGCAGTGTCTGGCGCTGCTGGTGCAGTGCTCGCTGGCGCGCGGCGATCTCGATAACGCCCGCAACCATCTTAACCGCCTGGAAAACCTGCTCGGCAACGGTCAGTATCATAGCGACTGGGTTTCAAACGCCGATAAGGTCCGGGTGATTTACTGGCAGATGACCGGCGATAAAAAATCCGCCGCCAACTGGTTACGCCAGACGCCAAAACCGGAATTTGCCAATAACCACTTCCTGCAGAGCCAGTGGCGCAACATTGCCCGCGCGCAGATCCTGCTTGGTGAATTAGAGCCCGCAGAGATTGTGCTGGAGGAGTTGAACGAGAACGCGCGCAGCCTGCGTCTGATGAGCGACCTCAACCGCAACCTGCTCCTGCAAAACCAGCTCTACTGGCAGGCGGGCCGTAAAAACGATGCGCAGCGCGTGCTGCTGGAAGCGCTACAGCTGGCTAACCGCACCGGGTTTATCAGCCACTTTGTGATTGAAGGTGAAGTGATGGCGCAGCAGCTGCGTCAGCTGATTCAGCTCAATACGCTGCCGGAGCTGGATCAGCATCGCGCCCAACGCATTCTGCGCGAGATTAACCAGCATCATCGCCACAAGTTTGCCCATTTCGACGAGAACTTCGTTGAACGTCTGCTGAACCACCCGGAAGTGCCGGAACTGATCCGTACCAGCCCGCTGACTCAGCGCGAATGGCAGGTTCTGGGGCTGATCTATTCCGGTTACAGCAATGAGCAGATTGCCGGTGAGCTGGCGGTGGCGGCGACCACCATCAAAACGCATATCCGCAATCTGTATCAGAAGCTGGGTGTGGCGCATCGTCAGGATGCGGTGCAGCATGCGCAGCAATTGTTGAAGATGATGGGATACGGAGTGTAAGTCCTTTGCGGTCTGATGCCCTCACCCCGGCCCTCTCCCACAGGGAGAGGGAGAAAGGCTTCTCAACACAACTCTAACTGCAAATTATTATCTTTAATCACCTGCATAACGCCCGCCGGCGGCATCACGTCGGTATAGACCGCATCCACCATGCTGATGCTGCCCATGTTGACCATCGCGTTACGGCCAAACTTCGAGTGATCCACAACCAGCATCACGTGGCGTGAGTTTTCAATGATCGCCCGCTTGGTGCGTACTTCGTGGTAATCAAATTCCAGCAGCGAGCCGTCGCTGTCGATGCCGCTAATCCCGAGAATGCCGAAGTCGAGACGGAACTGAGAGATAAAATCGAGCGTCGCCTCGCCGATAATTCCGCCATCGCGGCTGCGCAGTTCACCGCCGGCGAGAATAATGCGGAAATCGTCTTTCTGCATCAGGGTATTGGCCACGTTCAGGTTGTTGGTAACGATGCGCAGGTTCTCGTGATCCAGCAGGGCATGGGCCACCGCTTCCGGCGTGGTGCCGATATCAATAAACAGCGTCGCCCCGTTGGGGATCTGGCTGGCCACTTTACGGGCAATGCGCTCTTTTTCTGCCGTTTGCGTGGCTTTGCGGTCGTGCCAGGAGGTGTTGACCGAGCTGGACGGCAGCGCCGCGCCGCCGTGGTGGCGCAGAATGCGGTTTTGATCGGCCAGGTCGTTCAGGTCACGACGGATGGTTTGTGGGCTGACGGCAAACTGCTCAACCAGCTCTTCGGTGCTGACGTATCCCTGTTTTTTTACCAGTTCGATAATGGCGTCATGGCGTTGTGTTTGTTTCATCAATTATCCCTGAGAATTATGTTCGTTTTCGCGCATGGAGCGTGTCGGCAAAGGCCATCGCCAGCCCAACGGCCAGCCCGGTGACGTGCGCACCATTGGCGATAGACATACCAAACAGATCAAACCATCCGGCAATAAGCCATATTAACGCAAAGGTTATTAATCCGCGCTGCAGATAGATGCCACTTTCAGGGTCACGCTCGCCCCTGAGCCAGACATAGCCCATCAGGGCATACACCACGCCGGAGAGCCCGCCAAACCACGGGCCGCTGAATTTGTGCTGCACGTAGCCGCTCAGCAGGGCGCTAATAATGGTGATAACGATCAGCTTCCCGCTGCCCAGACGCTTCTCCACGGCACCGCCGAGATACCACCACCAGAGCAGGTTAAAGAGGATATGCATCACCGAGAAGTGCATCAGCGCGTGGGTAAAGTAGCGCCAGACGTCAAAATCCAGAGACGGGTCATACGGCCACGCCAGGGCGATCATGACGCTCTGGTCGCCCACCACATTCATGATAATGAAGACGATAATGCAGGCCGCCATCAGCAGCAGCGTAAACGGGCCTGCGCGCTCGCGAATGGTGGCAAGAAAGGGAAAGCGGCTGTAGTGCAATCCGCTACCGGTCTGACCAGACTGCCAGCTTGCCGCCAGATAGCGCGGGTCGCCAGGGTTTTCCAGAAAACGCGCCAGCTCCTCGTTTACCCGCCCGGCCTGGCTCTCATCGGCCAGCCAGACGTCGGTCTGTGTATGTTGCTGGATGGTCAGAATAACGCCCTGCGTCGCCATATAGTCGACAAACGCCTGGGCGACGCGCGGGTTGGTAAAAGAGGTGATCATCAACATGGGCAGCGGTCGCTTATTTCCACACAAAAGGGGACAGTATAGCGGGATCAGCGCTCAAAAGCGTATTCCACTTCCGCCGGGAAATGGCGATGCCAGGCATCGAAGCCACCGTCGACGCTGTATACCGCCTCGTAACCCTGCTGAAGCAGATACTGCGCCGCGCCTTTACTGCTGTTGCCGTGGTAGCACATCACCATCACCGGCGTGTCGAAGTCGTTATCGCGCATAAAGGCGCCCAGCGTGTCGTTGGTGAGATGGAACGCGCCTGGCGTGTGGCCCATCGCAAAACTCTGCGGATCGCGGATGTCCACCAGCACCGCTTTTCCCTGGTGCATCTTCTGGTGGGCTTCTTCTACGTTAATACATTCAAACTGATCCATGGTGTTCTCTTTACAGTGGTCGGCGACATGATTTTACCGCGTAGTGTACGTCCTGGCGGCGGGTAAACGCCATTATGTTATCCATATCACTCTAAATTGTTTTTTTGATGTTACCAAAAGCGCGTTCCTTTGCTATTATGAGCGATATCGAACATTTATGAGCTTTAACGAAAGTGCGTGAGGGTGTTATGGAAACCAAAGATCTGATTGTGATAGGCGGTGGCATCAACGGTGCCGGTATTGCGGTCGATGCCGCAGGACGCGGCTTATCCGTACTGATGCTGGAAGCTAACGATCTCGCCTGTGCGACCTCGTCCGCCAGCTCCAAACTGATTCACGGTGGCCTGCGCTACCTGGAACACTACGAATTCCGCCTGGTCAGTGAAGCACTGGCTGAACGTGAAGTGCTGTTAAAAATGGCGCCGCATCTGGCGATTCCGATGCGCTTCCGCCTGCCCCATCGCCCGCATCTGCGTCCGGCGTGGATGATCCGAATCGGTCTGTTTATGTACGATCATCTGGGTAAACGCACCAGCCTGCCGGGTTCGACCGGTTTGCGTTTTGGCTCAGAATCGGTCCTTAAACCTGAAATCGTGCGCGGTTTCGAATATTCCGACTGCTGGGTAGACGATGCGCGCCTGGTGCTGGCCAATGCACAGATGGTCGAGAAGAAAGGCGGCGAGGTGAAAACCCGCACCCGTGCCACCGCCGCCCGCCGTGAAAACGGCCTGTGGATTGTCGAAGCGGAAGATATCGATACCGGCGAGAAATTCAGCTGGAAAGCGCGCGGCCTGGTGAACGCCACCGGTCCGTGGGTGAAACAGTTCTTTGACGACGGCATGCATCTGCCCTCCCCGTACGGCATTCGCCTGATCAAAGGCAGCCATATTGTGGTGCCGCGCGTGCATACCCAGAAACAGGCCTACATTCTGCAGAACGAAGACAAGCGCATCGTGTTCGTCATCCCGTGGATGGACGAATTCTCGATCATCGGCACCACCGACGTGGAGTACAAAGGCGATCCGAAAAACGTCGAGATCGACGAGAGTGAAGTTAACTACCTGCTGAAAGTGTATAACGCGCACTTTAAGAAACAGCTGTCGCGCGATGATGTGGTCTGGACTTACTCCGGCGTGCGTCCGCTGTGCGATGATGAATCGGATTCCCCGCAGGCCATCACCCGCGACTATACGCTTGATATTCACGACGTAGACGGTCAGGCGCCGCTGCTGTCGGTGTTTGGCGGTAAGCTCACTACCTACCGTAAGCTGGCCGAGCACGCGCTGGAAAAACTGGCGCCGTACTACAAAGGCATTGGCCCGGCATGGACCAAAGACGCGGTACTGCCCGGCGGTGATATTGGCGGCAACCGCGATGATTACGCCGTGAAGCTGCGTCGTCGCTTCCCGTTCATCACCGAGGGGATGGCACGCCACTATGCCCGCACCTACGGCAGCAACACCGAACTGCTCCTGGGTGACGCGAAAGCGCTTGCCGATCTGGGCGAACATTTCGGTCACGAGCTGTACGAAGCCGAGCTGCGTTATCTGGTCGAACACGAATGGGTTCGCCGTCTGGACGATGCCATCTGGCGTCGTACCAAAGAAGGGATGTGGCTTAACGCCGAACAGCAGTCCCGCGTGGCGCAGTGGTTGCTGCAGCATGCGGGGAAGCGTGAATTGTCGTTAGCGTCTTGATGTGTGCGGCCTGACCCCTCACCCCAGCCCTCTCCCCAGAGGGGAGAGGGTGTTCAAGTTCCCTCTCCCCAGAGGGGAGAGGGTGTTCAAGTTCCCTCTCCCCTCTGGGGAGAGGGTCAGGGTGAGGGGTTGTTTTTACAACCGCACCGGATCAATATGCCAGATCGTCTCGGCATACTCCTTGATGGTCCTGTCAGACGAGAAATACCCCATATTGGCGATGTTATGCATCGCGGCACTGGTCCACTTCTCCTGCTGACGATACAGCTCGTCCACCCTGTCCTGACAATCCACATAGCTGCGATAATCCGCCAGTACCTGGTAGTGGTCACCAAAGTTAATCAGCGAATCCACCAGGTCGCGGTAACGGCCCGGCTCCTCAGGGCTAAACACGCCGGTCGCAATCTGCGTCAGCACCTGACGCAGCTCTTCATCCTCTTCGTAATATTCACGCGGCGAGTAGCCTTTCCGGCGCAGCGCCTCCACCTCTTCCGTCGTATTACCGAAGATAAAGATATTGTCTTCCCCCACATGCTCCAGCATCTCGACGTTCGCCCCGTCCAGGGTACCGATAGTCAGCGCGCCGTTGAGGGCAAACTTCATGTTACTGGTGCCGGAGGCTTCCGTTCCCGCGGTGGAGATCTGCTCAGAGAGATCCGCCGCCGGGATGATCAGCTGCGCCAGGCTGACGCTGTAGTTCGGGATAAACACCACCTTCAGCTTGTCACCAATATCCGGATCCTGGTTTACCACCTTCGCCACATCGTTGATCAGATGAATGATGTGCTTCGCCATGTAATAGGCGGAGGCCGCCTTACCGGCAAAGATCTTCACGCGCGGTACCCATTCCGCCGTTGGATCGGCCTTGATGCGGTTGTAATGGGTGATCACGTGCAGCACGTTCATCAGCTGACGCTTGTATTCGTGGATGCGTTTGATCTGCACGTCGAACAGCGCTTTCGGGTTGGCCACCACGTTGAGGTGGAGCGCCAGCCAGACCGCCAGCCGTTTTTTGTTCAGCAGCTTGGCTTCGCGCACGGCCTTATTCACCGTCGGGAAATCAATATGCTGTTCAAGCTCGCTCAGCTGGCTCAAATCGGTACGCCAGGTGCGGCCGATATTCTCGTCCAGCACCTCAGAAAGCGGCTGGTTAGCCAGCGCCAGCCAGCGGCGCGGCGTAACGCCGTTGGTAACGTTGCAGAAGCGCGTCGGGAAAATCTTCGCGAAGTCCGCAAACAGCGACTGCACCATCAGGTTTGAGTGCAGCTCAGATACCCCATTCACCTTGTGGCTGATCACCACCGCCAGCCAGGCCATGCGCACGCGGCGGCCGTTGGATTCATCAATGATGGATGCCCGGCTCAGCAGGCCAGTATCGTTCGGGTACTGCTCCTGCAGCGTCTTGAGGAAGTAGTCGTTAATCTCAAAGATAATCTGCAGATGGCGCGGCAGGATCTTGCCCAGCATATCCACCGGCCAGGTCTCCAGCGCTTCGCTCATCAGCGTGTGGTTGGTGTACGAGAACACCTGGCAGGTCACCTCAAAGGCGTCGTCCCAGCTGAACTTATGCTCGTCAATGAGCAGGCGCATCAGTTCCGGAATGGAGAGCACCGGGTGGGTGTCGTTGAGGTGAATCGCGGTTTTCTCCGCCAGATTGGCGTAGGTTCTGTGCAGCTGATGGTGGCGGCTGAGGATATCCTGAATCGTCGCGGAGACGAGGAAATATTCCTGACGCAGGCGCAGCTCGCGACCGGAATAGGTCGAGTCGTCCGGGTACAGCACGCGGGACACATTCTCGGAGTGGTTTTTATCCTCCACCGCCGCGAAGTAGTCACCCTGGTTAAATTTACCGAGATTGATTTCGCTACTGGCCTGCGCGCTCCACAGGCGCAGCGTGTTGGTGGCATCGGTGTCGTAGCCGGGGATAATCTGGTCGTAGGCCACGGCCAGGATCTCTTCGGTTTCCACCCAGCGGGATTTTTTCCCTTCCTGCTGAATACGTCCGCCAAAACGCACCTTGTAACGCGTATTGTGGCGTTTAAACTCCCACGGGTTACCGTACTCCAGCCAGTAGTCCGGTGACTCTTTCTGGCGCCCGTCGACGATATTCTGTTTGAACATGCCGTAGTCGTAGCGAATACCGTAGCCGCGGCCCGGCAGCGCCAGCGTCGCCAGCGAGTCGAGGAAGCAGGCGGCAAGACGCCCCAGACCGCCGTTACCGAGGCCCGGGTCGTTCTCTTCGTCGATCAGTTCTTCCAGATCTAACCCCATCTCTTCCAGCGCGGTTTTGACGTCGTCATAAATACCGAGCGACAACAGCGCATTGGACAGCGTGCGGCCAATCAAAAATTCCATCGACAGGTAGTAAACCTGTCGCGTTTCCTGCGAGAGCTGGGCGCGGTTTGAGCGCAGCCAGCGTTCCACTAAGCGGTCGCGCACCGCAAACAGGGTGGCGTTCAGCCACTCGTGCTTGTTGGCGATAACCGGATCTTTCCCGATGGTGAACATCAGCTTGTAGGCGATGGAGTGCTTTAACGCCTCAACGCTGAGCGTGGGTGAAGAGTAGCTAAAGGGAGCGTTCATATCAGTAACTTCGCCTCGTTACATCAAGCGTTGATAAAGATCGCGGTACGACTGCGCCGCGACATGCCAGCTAAAGTCCATGGACATCGCCTGACGTTGGACGTAACGCCACAGCGATGGACGGGACCACAAGACGAAAGCACGCCGAATCGCCCGTAGCAGCGACCAGGCATTACTGTCCTCAAAGACAAACCCGCTGGCGATACCGTCCGCCAGGTTTTCCAGAGAGCTATCGGATACCGTATCCGCCAGCCCGCCCGTGCGGCGTACCAGCGGCAGGGTGCCGTATTTCAGACCGTAGAGCTGCGTCAGGCCGCAGGGTTCGAAACGGCTCGGCACCAGAATGACGTCCGCGCCGCCCATAATGCGGTGCGAAAACGCCTCGTGATAACCAATCTGCACGCCCACCTGCCCCGGATGTTCCGCGGCGGCGGCCAGGAAACCTTCCTGCAGCACCGGGTCGCCCGCCCCGAGCAGGGCCAGCTGTCCCCCCTGCTCCAGTAAACCGGGCAGCGCCTCCAGCACCAGATCCAGCCCTTTCTGGCTGGTCAGGCGGCTCACTACCGCGAACAGCGGCACTTTGTCGTTAACCTTCAGGCCCATCGCAATCTGCAGCTGGCGTTTGTTTTCCGCTTTGTCTTCCACCGAATCACGGCCATAGCGCGACGCCAGCAGGAGATCGGTTTCCGGGCTCCAGATCTGTTCGTCGACGCCGTTCAGAATGCCCGACAGGCGCCCTTCACGATGACGCTGGCGCAACAGCCCCTCCAGACCGTAGCCAAACTCAGGCTGGGTAATTTCGCGGGCGTAGGTTGGGCTCACGGCGGTAATATGATCGGCGTAATAGAGCCCGGCTTTCAGGAACGAAATCTGCCCGTTAAATTCCAGCCCATGCATGTTATAGAACGATAATGGCAGATCGATTTCACTCATGTGATGGGCATAGTACATCCCCTGATAGGCCAGGTTATGCACGGTGAAGACCGATTTCGCCGGGTGACCGCGCGCGGCCAGGTATGCCGGGGCCAGCCCGGCGTGCCAGTCGTGCGCATGCACGACATCCGGGCGCCAGAACGGATCCAGCCCCGTCGCCATTTCTGCACCGACCCAGCCAAGCAGCGCAAAGCGCAACACGTTGTCGGTATAGGCGAACAGGTTCGTATCGTGATACGGGCTGCCCGGTCGGTCGTATAAGTGTGGCGCGTCGATCAGGTAGATCCCTACACCGTTGTAATGCCCAAACAGCAGGGTAATGCGTCCGGCAAACGTGTCACGGCGGGTCACCACTTTCGCATCAGGTATACCGCGCCGGATATCCGGGAAGGCGGGCAGCAGGACTCGGGTATCCACGCCTCCGGCGATTTGCGCCGCCGGTAATGCACCAAGTACATCTGCCAGACCGCCCGTTTTTAATAACGGGAACATCTCAGAACATACGTGTAAAACCTGCATCATCGCTCCTGTTTGATTTGCAGCTTCCGCAACATTTCCCGTGTGACTAACACGATCCCCTCTTCCGAACGGTAGAAACGACGCGCGTCTTCTTCCGCATTCTCCCCAATGACCATCCCTTCAGGGATGACGCAGGCACGGTCGATCACGCAACGACGCAGACGACACGAACGCCCTACCCAGACATCCGGCAGCAAGACTGCCGAATCGATATTACAGAATGAATTTATCCGCACGCGGGGGAACAGTACCGACTGCACCACCACCGAGCCTGAAATGATGCACCCGCCGGACACCAGCGAGTTCAGCGTCATACCGTGGCTACCGGAGCGGTCCTGAACGAATTTGGCCGGCGGCAGCGATTCCATATGCGTACGAATCGGCCAGTTTTGATCGTACATATCCAGCTCAGGCGTGACGGAGGCTAAGTCGAGGTTCGCTTTCCAGTACGCTTCCAGCGTTCCCACATCGCGCCAGTAAGGTTCCGCATTCGGGTCTGACTGCACGCAGGACAACGGGAATGGATGTGCATACGCCATGCCAGCTTTGGTGATTTTCGGAATGATGTCTTTACCGAAGTCGTGGCTAGAATTTTCGTCTTTGTCGTCTTCTTCCAGCAGCTCATAAAGATAATCGGCATCAAAGACATAGATCCCCATGCTGGCGAGGGATTTGGTGTCATCTCCCGGCATGGTTGGCGGGTTCGCCGGTTTTTCAACGAAGTCGATGATTTTGTCGTCTGCATCCACGTGCATCACGCCAAACGCCGTCGCTTCAGCAACGGGCACCGGCAGACACGCCACGGTGCAGCGCGCCCCTTTTTCGACGTGGTCGATGAGCATGTGGGAGTAATCTTGCTTGTAAATATGGTCCCCGGCGAGGATCACGATGTATTCCGCGTTATAGCGGCGAATGATGTCGAGGTTCTGCGTCACTGCATCCGCCGTGCCGCGGTACCAGTTCTCCCCGTGAACGCGCTGTTGAGCAGGAAGCAGATCGACAAACTCGTTCATCTCTTCGCTGAAGAATGACCAGCCGCGCTGGATATGCTGAACCAGCGTGTGCGACTGATACTGCGTAATGACGCCAATGCGGCGAATGCCTGAGTTCAGGCAGTTGGAGAGCGCAAAGTCGATAATGCGGAACTTACCACCAAAGTGAACAGCCGGTTTGGCGCGCTTGATGGTCAAATCTTTCAGACGGGTACCACGCCCACCCGCAAGGATCAGGGCAACCGTTTTTAATGGTAGCTGGCGTGCCAACATTAAGGGATCGTTCTTCTCTAATCTAACCATGACTAACTCCTTTTTTATCATCTTTGGAATACGCACACTCCGTGCGCAGGCCCGTGCCAGACAGCCATTACTACCGGATTATCCGCTCCGGCAAAGGGGGGAACGGCGCGCCATTCCCCGTCAGGTAAAACAATCTCTGCGACGTCATCCGTCGCGTTCAGCGTGACCAGCCAGCGATCCGACAACAGGATCTGCAGGCGGGGTACACCGTGTTGCCACTCTTGCGCGCTTAACGGTTGCGCGTCTTTATTCAGCCAGCGAACGTTTCCGTCACCCTCTTCCCACCAGCGGTCGGCGGTCAGTGCGGGAATGTGCTGGCGAAGATGGATCAGCGCCGCGGTGAAATGGATCAAACCGCTGTTCGCTTCTCCCCAGTCGAGCCAGGTTAAGGTGTTGTCCTGGCAATACGCATTGTTGTTACCGTGCTGGCTGTGGCCATGCTCGTCGCCGGCCAGCAACATCGGCGTGCCCTGCGACAATAAAAGCGTTGTCAGCAGCGCATGTACGCTGGCGCGTCGCCGCTCGATAACATCCAGACTTCCGCCTAATCCTTCTATACCATGATTAAAGCTATGGTTATTGTTAGTGCCATCGCGATTCTCTTCGCCGTTTGCCTCATTGTGTTTCTGATTGAAACAAACGCAGTCCCTGAGGGTAAAACCGTCATGCGCCGTTAACAGATTGATGGTGGCTGACGGGCGTTTACCGTCACGCTTAAAGAGATCGCTGGATGCGGCAAAGCGTCCGGCAAATTCCCCCAGCGACAGATTCCGCTCCAGCCAGAAGCGGCGCACGGCATCGCGATAATGATCGTTCCACTCGGCAAACAGCGGCGGGAAATTCCCGACCTGATAGCCGCCTTCACCGATGTCCCACGGCTCCGCGATGAGCTTGACCTGTGAGAGCACCGGACAGTTTTTTATCGCCTCAAACAGCGGCGCCTGCTGGCTGAACGCCGGCGTGCGCCCCATGACGGGCGCGAGGTCGAAACGAAAACCGTCGACGTGGAACGTGTCTACCCAGTATTTCAGGCATTCATACGCAAAATGCGTGACCGCCGGATGGCTGAGATTGAGGGTGTTACCGCAGCCGGTCCAGTTCTCATAATCGCCATCCTGCCTGATCCAATAATAGCTACGGTTATCAATTCCGCGCATGGAGAGCGTCGGGCCGTCGAGATCGCTTTCCGCACTGTGGTTCAGCACCACGTCCAGAATGACCTCAATACCCGCCGCATGGAGCGCCTTCACCGCGTCGCGAAACTCGTCCCGCGCCTTGTCAGGATGGACGGCATAACGCGGCTCAAGCGCGAACATCGCCAGCGGGTTGTAGCCCCAGTAGTTGCTCAGCCCCAGCCGCTGCAGGCGAGGCTCGCTGGCGAAATGGGCGACGGGCAGCAGTTCCAGGGCGGTAATGCCAAGATGTTTCAGGTAGGCGACCATCGTCGGATGCCCAAGCGCCTTATAGGTGCCGCGCATCTCTTTGGGGATCGACGGGTGCAGGTAGGTCAGCCCTTTGACGTGGGCTTCATAAATGACGGTATTGCCCCACGGCGTGTGCGGCGGGGCATCGTCTTCCCAGTCATAGAGATCGTTCACCACCACGCTTTTTGGCGCGACGGGCGCGCTGTCGCGGTGGTCGGGCTCGCCGTAGCCCACGTGGAACAGCGGGTCGTCTTTAAATTCACCGTCCACGCGGCGCGCGCACGGGTCAATCAACAGCTTCGCAGGGTTAAACCAGTGTCCCTGCGCGGGTTCCCACGGACCGTGCACGCGAAAGCCATAGTGCAACCCTGGCCGACCTCCGGACAGGTAACCGTGCCAGGTATCCCCGGTGCGGGCAGGTAAATCATAACGGTGTTCGTTACCTTCACCGTCAAACACGCACAGTTCTACCCGCTCAGCATGGGCGGAAAAGAGGGTGAAATTGACCCCCTTCCCGTCAAAACTCGCCCCGAGCGGTTCGGGTTTACCTGCCGTAAGCTGCGTCATTCGCCCTCCCGCACCAGCCAGACAGTGCTAAGCGGCGGCAGCGTCAGGCTCAGGGAGTTTGGCCGCCCGTGGCTTTCGATGGCATCGCTCTGTACCAGCCCGCCGTTACCGGCGTTGCTGCCGTGGTAATGCATCGAGTCGGTGTTGAGGATTTCTCGCCATTTACCCGCCTGATTAATGCCGAAGCGGTAATGGTGGCGCGGAACGGGCGTGAAGTTGCTGGCGACGATAATCTCGTTACCCGCCTTGTCACGACGCACAAAGACAAACACCGAGCGCGCATGGTCATCCACCACCAGCCACTCAAAGCCGTAAGGATCAAAGTCCAGCTCGTGCAGCGCTTTGTGATGGCGGTAGGTCAGGTTCAGGTCACGGACCAGACGCTGCACGCCATGATGCCAGTTATCGCCTCCTTCCAGCAGATGCCAGTCGAGGCTGGAATCGTGGTTCCACTCGCGTCCCTGGGCAAACTCATTGCCCATAAACAGCAGTTTTTTACCCGGGAAGGCAAACATCCAGCCGTAGTAGGCGCGCAGGTTGGCAAACTTCTGCCACGCGTCGCCCGGCATGCGGTCGAGAATGGATTTCTTACCGTGCACCACCTCATCGTGCGACAGCGGCAGCATGAAGTTTTCGGTGTAGTTGTAGAGCATCCCGAACGTCAATTTATCGTGATGATACTGACGATAAACCGGATCGAGTTTCATGTAGTCGAGCGTGTCGTGCATCCAGCCGAGGTTCCACTTGTACCAGAAGCCCAGACCGCCCATTGACGGTGGACGGGAGACGCCGGCAAAGTCGGTCGACTCTTCCGCCATTGTCACCGCGCCCTCAACCTGCTCGCCAATAATGCGGTTGGTGTTACGCAGGAACTCAATCGCTTCCAGGTTTTCGCGGCCGCCAAATTCGTTCGGGATCCACTCGCCCTCTTTGCGGCTGTAGTCGCGGTAGATCATCGACGCCACCGCATCCACGCGCAGGGCGTCAATGCCGAAGCGCTCGATCCAGTACAGCGCGTTCCCGACAAGGTAGTTCGCGACTTCACGGCGACCGTAGTTGTAGATCAGCGTATTCCAGTCCTGGTGATAGCCTTCGCGCGGATCGCTGTGCTCGTACAGCTTTGTGCCGTCAAACTCGGCCAGCGCGAAATCGTCCGCCGGGAAATGGCCCGGCACCCAGTCGAGGATGACGTTCAGCCCGGCGGCGTGCGCGGCATCGATGAAATAGCGGAAATCATCACGCGTGCCGAAGCGGCGCGTTGGCGCATACAGCCCGGTAGGCTGATAGCCCCAGCTGCCGTCGAACGGGTGTTCGTTAACCGGCAGCAGCTCAAGGTGGGTAAAGCCCATCCATTTGGCGTACGGCACCAGCTGGTCCGCCAGCTCGCGGTAACTCAGCCAGAAGTTGTTATCCGTGTGGCGACGCCAGGAGCCGAGATGCACCTCATAGACGGAGATCGGCGCATCGAAGCGGTTGGCCTGTTTGCGCTCCTCGGTCTGCACAACTTTCTCCGGCAGGCCGCAGATCAGCGAGGCGGTGTCCGGGCGCATCTGCGCTTCAAAGGCGTAAGGGTCGGATTTAATGCGCAGCTTACCGTTGGCATCGATCATCTCGAACTTATAGAGCTGCCCGTTGTGCGCCCCGGGGATAAACAGCTCCCAGATGCCGGTTTCCCGGCGCAGGCGCATCGGGTGACGACGCCCGTCCCAGTAGTTGAACTGCCCCACCACGGAGACCCGCTGGGCATTGGGCGCCCACACGGCAAACCGCGTGCCGGTGATCCCATCCATCGTATCTGCATGGGCACCCAGCGTTTCATAAGGACGCAGATGGGTCCCTTCGGACAGCAGCCAGGCGTCCATCTCTTTTAAGAGCGGGCCAAAGCTATAGGGGTCGTCAATCAGGTTTTGCTGGCCGTGCCAGATGACGGCGAGCTGGTAACGAAAGGGGTTTTTACGACGAGGCATGACGCCTGAGAAGAAGCCACGCGAATCGAGGCATTCCAGATTACCCACCTTGCGGCCGGTTTTGGGTTCAATCACCCAGACTTCCGTCGCATCCGGTAACAACGCACGGACTTCGAGCCCGGCCTCAGTACGGTGCATCCCTAGCACAGAAAAGGGGTCGGCAAAATGACCCGCAATAAGCGCATTAATCACGTCTCTCGAAATACGATCGGACATGGTATTCATCCTGTTTTTTTATGTCGTCCTTTTTAGCGCCTGGGACGACTTTAATGTGACCTGAACGAGCATCCTGTCAGCCCGTCCTAACCTCAGGTAAGAAATGACTCTTCCTTAAAGCATAGCCAACGCTCTACATGACTCCTGATAAAAAATAAGACATCTGCGTTTTACTCCCTGTAGTACGCAAAAAAAGGGGGTGAAAATCACCCCCGGTAGTTAACAAATTATTACGCCAGCTGGCGCAGCATACGGCGCAGCGGCTCGGCGGCACCCCACAGCAGCTGGTCACCCACGGTGAACGCGGAGAGGTATTCCGGCCCCATGTTCAGCTTACGCAGACGGCCAACCGGCGTGGTTAGCGTGCCGGT
This sequence comes from Enterobacter sp. WCHEn090032, assembly GCF_003986875.1. Classification (NCBI taxonomy): domain Bacteria; kingdom Pseudomonadati; phylum Pseudomonadota; class Gammaproteobacteria; order Enterobacterales; family Enterobacteriaceae; genus Enterobacter; species Enterobacter sp. WCHEn090032. Next base: position 1,790 of record NZ_RXRN01000019.1, on the reverse strand, counting down.
TACGGCTGCTGGGGTCAGTTCACGCATAGTGATATCGCGATCGTTTGGCACCACTTTCGCCCACGGGTTGTGCGCGGCCAGCAGCTCTTCCACGGTCGGAATAGACACATCTTTTTTCAGTTTAATGGTGAAGGCCTGGCTGTGGCAGCGCAGCGCACCGATACGCACGCACAGACCGTCAACCGGAATGGTGTTCGCGGTATTGAGGATTTTGTTGGTCTCGGCCTGGCCCTTCCACTCTTCGCGGGTCTGGCCGTTATCCAGCTGTTTGTCGATCCACGGGATCAGGCCACCGGCCAGCGGTACGCCAAAGTTATCCACCGGCAGCTCGCCGCTGCGGGTCAGCTGGGTGACTTTACGCTCGATATCAAGGATCGCAGACGCCGGGTTGGCCAGCTCGGTCGCGACGCTGTTATGCAGCTGGCCCATCTGGGTCAGCAGCTCACGCATATGACGCGCGCCGCCGCCGGACGCCGCCTGGTAGGTCGCCACGGAGACCCACTCCACCAGGTCCTGCGCGAACAGGCCGCCGAGGGACATCAGCATCAGGCTGACGGTACAGTTACCGCCGACAAAGGTTTTCACGCCCTTGTTCAGGCCCTCGGTGATCACGCCCTGGTTAACCGGGTCGAGAATGATAATGGCATCATCTTTCATGCGAAGCGACGAGGCCGCGTCAATCCAGTAGCCCTGCCAGCCGCTTTCACGCAGCTTCGGATAAATTTCGTTGGTATAATCGCCGCCCTGGCACGTCACAATAATATCGAGTGCCTTCAGCGCTTCCAGATCGTAAGCATCCTGCAACGTACCGGTGGAACCACCAAAGGACGGCGCAGCCTGGCCAAGCTGGGAAGTGGAGAAGAAGACCGGGCGGATGGCGTCGAAATCGCGCTCTTCAACCATGCGTTGCATGAGTACAGAGCCGACCATACCGCGCCAGCCGATAAAACCAACGTTTTTCATAGCATTTTTTTCCTGCAAGGGGTGTGTGCTGATTGTGCAAGCCAGTATTGAACTGGGATATGCTTCACATTACAAAATGCTGCCAAAGTCGCAAGCGAAATTAATCGATGATTGCCCGGCTATCAGAAAAAGAGCTAATCATCATAATAACCATAGAGAGTTTCAGGGATAATTTACATGAGTGAAATCATTTCCGCCGCGGTTTTATTGATCCTGATAATGGATCCGCTGGGAAACCTGCCGATCTTCATGTCGGTGCTAAAGCATACCGAGCCAAAGCGCCGCCGCGCGATCATGATCCGCGAGCTGCTCATCGCCCTGCTGGTGATGTTTATCTTCCTGTTTGCCGGTGAAAAGATCCTCGCGTTCCTGAACCTACGCGCCGAAACCGTTTCGATTTCCGGCGGGATTATTCTGTTCCTGATTGCCATTAAGATGATTTTCCCGAGCGCGGAAGGCAGCAGCAGCGGCCTGCCCGCCGGTGAAGAGCCGTTTATTGTGCCGCTGGCGATCCCCCTCGTTGCCGGACCGACCATTCTGGCCACGCTGATGCTGCTGTCGCATCAGTATCCCAATCAGATGAGCCATCTGGTGATTGCCTTACTGATCGCCTGGGGCGGGACATTTATTATCCTGCTGCAGTCGTCGCTGTTCCTGCGCCTGCTGGGCGAGAAAGGGGTGAATGCGCTGGAGCGTCTGATGGGGTTGATTCTGGTGATGATGGCAACGCAGATGTTCCTGGACGGGATCCGGACGTGGATGAAAGGCTAGGTAAACGCAAAACGGCAATCAAAGATTGCCGTTTTTAGTGTTTGCTCCCTCTCCCC